>CAYFVY010000164.1:0-3920 GCA_964346715.1 uncultured Pelistega sp.
GGTCATGAGCCAATAGAATCTCATAGTCTTCGAGATGATTAAAAATAGCTAACAGACGCTTCACTAAGCCCTGCTCGCGGATATTCCCTTGTGCGCTAGGTAATCGCTGATTTTGACGATAAAACTCACGTAAATCAGAAAAATTGTTCAGTAATACCTGATCTGCATGAGGTCTAGCTGCTAATGCTTGAACATCCGCCAAAAGTCCTAGTGGATCATCATTGAAAAGGTCATCCAGACTTGTATACGAGTGCCTAATACCCATTCCAGTTAAGCGCATTTATCGTCTCCGTAAATAATTTTTAATAGTCTATTTACTCAGTTTGAGCTTGTTGAGCTTCTTGAGCCTTACGAAATAATAGCTTCTGCCATACGCACTTCACGTGGATCACTAGACTCTACACTTGGGCTTCTTTGGTGTTGTTTCACAAATGCTTGAATTTGCCCCCAAAGCATTAATGCCTCTTCATCACTCATCTGGATACGGCCTGCTTGTACATGAGTTTGGATAGTTTTTAATAAACCAGCGTCAATATTTTTCGATAGAACTTCATACGCTTCTTCGAATAAATTTACTTCTCGAATAAGGTCAATATTTAAGTTCTCAATATTTATGAACTTCTTCCCTAGACGGATAAAGCGTGTATTACCCATTGGGATGCTTTGACCAGACTCTATGTCTTTCACCATCGCATCTTCCCGCATTTCGCGCTCACGAACAATATCTTCGGGGGCTAGGTTCTGACGCTCCTCCATAGGTAACTGCTCAATGTTTACAAAAAACTCACCTTGACGAACAAATTTTCGTTCTTGTTCAATCTCAGCATCAGCAGGTAAATCCTTCTGCTCAATAAGGCCACCCTGCTTGGTAATCGTCATGGCTGTCAGAATACCTTGTTGTAATTGTTCTTGTTCATCCTGATTTAAATCAGGATATCTCCTAGCGATAATTTGCGGTAGGTAAACCATATTGGCGGTTTCCGCACTAGCACTGTCTTGTAAGTTACCTTGTGCATTCGCGCTGGCTGCTAAATAGGTTTTAGATGCTCGGTCATCATTCGCCAAAGCCGCCACAATTTCATCTTTCTCATTATTAAGAATATCTAAAACTCTATCAGAGACAGGAGCTGCTTTATCATCAACAATAACTGTACCAGGCTCAACCTTTTCATTGGCCTTCAAATCAGAGCGTCGACGAAACTTAATATTTGGTGCTAAAACCTGCTCCATTAATAGAGACAAAGTAATCGCTTTGATAAGATTGTTCACCGACACTTTAATATCTTCATTATTAGCATCAGGATATGCAATTAAATTCGTAAATTGCGCATGCGTCTTACCTGGAGCATCACGAGTTGAACGGCCAATAATTTGTACCACCTCAGTCATCGAACTACGATAACCAATCGTTAGTACATGCTCACAGAATGGCCAGTCAAAACCTTCCTTAGCCATCCCAAGAGCCACAATCACATCCATCTCTTCTGGGTTCTTGATGTTCCACAAATACGCTTGTACTTTAGGACGCTTCTCTGGATTATCATCCACCAAATCAGCGAACTTAATTAAGCGACCATCATGAGTTTTAATAGTTCGGATGCAAGTTTCTGGATCATAAGCATATTCAGTACCCAAGGCATCAATAATAAAGCCAACCGCTGAATACTTATCAAATGCTGCTTCACCCGATTGAACACTTGGAATATGAACAATTGTTTTCTTATTAGAGTCTAAAACTTCAGGTAAAGCTTGGACATAATCGCCTTGATAGAAGTGGTAATTCAGGCCCAAAGACTTAAGGTGTGTGTATCCATTAAGCTGCTCATAATAAGTGTAAGTAACTTTTTCAAATAAAGCCTCATCTTCCTCTATGAGGATTCGTTTAGCAGCACCGCGAAAGTACGAGCCTGTCATTGCGACCATATGTGCGCTTGTCTGCTTCATTAAGGAATCAATTAGAGTACCTAAACGATTATCTGCGTCAGCAGATACATGATGAAACTCGTCAATAGCTACCAACACATTATTAAACAAGTTTAATTTATGCTGATTTATTAATTCTTCAACAGCAAAGCGCAAAGTAGCATGCGTACAAATAAGCGTCTGCTCATCAGTACTTTGCATAAAGCGAATAAAAGCCCCAACCTTCCCCTTATCCTGGCTATCTAGGCCCTCATCAACACAAAGATTATTTCTATCCTCAACATTCCAATTTGCAAAGAAACCATGACTTACTAAGTCAGTATTTTGAAATGATCCACCAATCGACATCTCTGGAACAGCAATAATCGCTTTTCTAATTCCTTGGTGATGCAATTTATCCAAAGCTAAAAACATCAAAGCACGCGACTTACCTGATGCTGGAGGCGCTTTGAGCAAAAGATATTGCGCATCACGCTTAGCAAAAGCCTTAGCCTGCATCTCACGCATCCCCATCTCATTAAGCTTAGTGCTTTGACCTGTCTGAGCATAATTTACATGCAATAATGGTACTTGTGAACTAGCCCTATTTGAAGAATTAGGCGAATTAGACATCTGCTCACTCATATAAAGATTCCTAGAAAAAGTCACTACTTACTAGATAAAAATTAATGTTCTCAAGATAACTATTGCACTTCAGCTGCAATTAAAGCCTCATAACGAGCAAACAAGTGCGCTACTCGCTCAGAACTATCGGCAAAAGGAGTCTTGCGATAAAGTTTATCAACGGCCATATCTAAAGCATGATGTGCTGCACGTAAATCATCCGGCATTTCATCAGGGTCATACAACTGCGCCAAACTCTTACTTGGGTAGTTCTCGCGTGTCAAAATAACCTCCTCAGCTAATTGTTCGATTGCTTTCATTTGCGCTGAGCTGGCCTCAGGCCATGGGAAGTTGTTGTAAACAATAGTTCCTGAATATCGGTAACGACTTTCTAAACGTCCTGCGACCACCCGCATCCAGTCATTATGCATTAGTGATGTAAGAATACCAAACTCATAAAGGGTTGCATCATGCACCAAAAACGCAGAATTAGAGCAAATTACATTTTCATCACAAAATCCAATTGGTATGTACAATCTTCTTTCGGATGAAACTCCAGGAATAAGTACATATGAATGAGGATTATGAAGATCCCTAAATTCGTGAGATCTTTCAGCAAGCCTGTTCGTTCCTGAACCATAAACACCATCGTCTTTTATTATTGATGAACTCATCAGAACCCATAAACCGTTTAATCCACTTAGCAACATTTGGTTCAGCTTTTACTAAATTAGTTTTTTCTATATCTGAGAGTAATAAAAAACCACCATCTGTTGCTTGGTTTCCTTTTGTAATCCAAGAAAATCCATTCAACTGTTTCTCTCTACTACCTATAGATAAATTACTACCAGGAACTAAATATGGACCAATATTGGCAACTTCTTCTTTAAGCCAATCTTGATAAAGAGGTTTAAATAAAACACGCTTATCTGAAAGATAATCATCTGAGGTTAAACTAACAATTACCACATGCACAGCAGCATTATCACGAGCATTGTTTTTCCAAGAAAACGTTTGATATGCGAAATTAATTGACACCTTAATTTTAAAAATATATGGCCATAGCATTGCTACCTGTTCGCCTTGACATAATGAGTTCGTCGATACTAATGCTAATTTTGAACGACTTCTATAGAGATACTGTGCCCCCTTCCAAAACCAACAAGCAACATAATCCAAATATTTGAACTTAGGAAAACCCTTAAATACTATTTCCATATCCTCAGTTTGAGATTTTGTTCTATTATTAGGAGCACCAAACGGCGGATTGCCAATAATATAAACTTCATCATTAACACGGTCAGACCTAGGACAAAACTCTTCCCAATCAATTCGTAAACTATTACCATTAATAATATTGCCACCCTCTTTCAATGGTAAAGCTGGTTTCGGTT
>CAYFVY010000165.1:0-3896 GCA_964346715.1 uncultured Pelistega sp.
ATGACACTCAGCTCATGTTCGATAACCTCGCTTCAGCACAGACTCTAATCGAATCTGGTAAGGTTAAAGCACTTGCCGTAACGACTGCTGAGCGTAGCAAGTTCTTACCTGAAGTCAGCACCCTACAAGAAGCTGGTGTAACTGATTTTGATATTGGCACATGGTTCGGTATCGTTGCTCCTGCAGGCACACCTGAGCCAATTATCAGCAAGCTGAATGCTGTGTACTCTAAAGCCATGAAAGATCCTAAAGTTCAAGAGCAATTACGTGCTATGGGCTCAGATCTTGAACCTGGTACCGCAGAAGACTTCGCTGCATTTGCTAAGAAAGAATACGATAAGTACAAAGAAATCGTTGAGCTTTCTAATGCACGTATTGACTAAGCTGACTATGCTTTAAATTTGGCTGATTAAGGTGGCTATTAAGGCGGCTAATGTTTTGGTTTATTACTGCCATAATCGCACTATCAGGCAATAGTACACCCCCCTAAAGACAAAGCGCTGACTATGAATCAAGTAGTCAGCGTTTTTTTATCGGACGGATAAATTTACTTGTTTTGCTCGCTCCCCCTCTTTTTACCATCTCTTAAGCACTCCGCCCTCTCTACCTGTTCAGCCTTCTGCTACGCTTTCTGCTCGCTCTACGCCCAGATTAATAAGGGAACATCTTGCTCTTCATCAGTCATCGCGCCATGATGCCCTACCCAATGCGATTGAATGCGATCGTATTTAGTTTGCAAATTGACTAAACCATGCTTCGTTCTACTCAGCACGATTAAATCCCCAAGGCGCGACTTCATATTAGGATCCTTAAGTGAGCCTAAGAGCTTTGCCTCAAGCGCTTCTTGTCGCGTGAATAAGATAAAATTCTCACCGAGATAATCAAGCCATGGCTGAATTGAAAACGCCTCTTGAAAAGAAGGTTTTAAATAAATATGCCTAGCTCTGATATCACCACTCATAAAATCAACGCTCTCCACTAAGGGACTTATGGTGCTTAAATCAAGCATATCTGACTGATCCACATGCGTCATCCCATGGTCAGCACTAAGTAATACGCAGGCTTTATCCGAAACCGCATGATGAATTGCTTGGATAATCGTATCTAGATGAGCAAACGCCTCTCTCCACTCATCCGTATTCACCCCATGTGAATGGCCAATTGAGTCAAGAGTTGAAAAATAAACATAAGTAAACGAACGCTCCTGCTTCTTAACCCTAGTACGAATCGTATGAACCAAGTCAGTCGAGCAATCATAGCCATAGACCTGAGCACCAGAAAAAACTTCAGCAGTAAATCTAGAGTCAGCGATCTCTGCAGGTATAAAGCCATTCACGGCAATACCTTGCTGCTTTAAATCTTGCCAAGTCCCTGCTGGTACCTGTAAATCCACCTCAAACGGCTTGGCCTTCTTCTCAAGCACATCAAAATAGCACCAGCGCAATGGGTTAAAGCAATGTCCATCAAGTCGAAATGAAGAACCCACTATCCCATGTTCTAAAGCGTCAAGACCCGTTGCCAATGACGTTAAGCTCGAAGCCGTGGTCGAGGGAAAACCAGCCTTCAAGACTTGGCAGCGATCAGAACTCGCTAAAAAGAGAGCCCCCGACTTATACTCAAGATACGCGTGATAGGCTAAGCCATCTAATAAACACAGAACATAATGTTCCGATGTAGGCAAGTCTATACTTGCTGTATAAGGAGCCACTGAGAATTGATGGGCTATCGTATTCATAATACTCGCTAATGATGAGCGCTTTTCTTGCTGCATACGTTCAATTCCTTAAAACTATTGAGGCCCCTTAAAACAGTTCAGGATCCTTAAAACCGCTAAAACAATAATGGCGTAAGTTAGGTATAAAAAACGGATTTCTGCAAGTCGCTAGAAATCCGTTATTTACTTTCCTATTCCACTTAAGACTTATTAGCGCCCTACTATTCTGCGTATTGGAACTTACCGTCCTTGATCTGTCCCATAACGGCAGCACGTGCATCAAAACCTTGATGGTCCTGCGGTGTGATATTTAAGACACCATTTGGCACGACCAGCTCACGAGTCTGCTCAATTGAATCACGTAAAGCACGACGGAATTCAACCGTACCTGGTTTCGCACCAGTTTTAAGCGCACGCTCTACCGCTTGGTCTGCTAGCATCCAAGCTCCATAGGCATCACCAGCAAACTGGGTAGCACTATTTGGACCATATTTTGCTTCATATTTTTCGGTAAAGTCCATAGCCACTTTTTTCACCGGATTATCATCAGGTAGGCCACGTGCCACAACACCAGGACCTGTTGGGAACAAGGTACCTTCTACGGTCTTGCCACCAATTTGCAAGAATTCTAAAGTACCAATACCATGTGTTTGATAGATGACACCCTTATAACCACGGTCTTTTAAGGTGCGCTCTGGCAATACCGCAGGCGTACCCGCACCAGCAATCAAAATAGCTTCTGGTTGAGCAGCAATCATCTTAACGACCTGGCCAACAACCGAGGTATCGGTACGCTGAAAAGATTCACGAATAGTGACCTCAATCTTACCCTCAGCAAGCTTGGTAAATTCGTTCCACCAATTCTCACCGTAAGAGTCAGCATAACCGATAAAGCCAATTTTCTTGATGCCTTTTTTCTGCATTTCATCAATCAGAACTTGCGCCATTAGACTATCATTTTGAGGCATTTTATAAACCCAACGACGGCCTGGATCATCTGCAGGCTCTACAATGGCCGCCGAAGCCGCTAAAGCAATCATAGGCGTTTCAGTTTCTTTAAGCACATCTAGGATAGCTAAGGCGGACGCTGTTAAGTTAGGGCCGACCATCAGGTCAACCTTATCTTCTAGCGTTAGTTTGCGCGCATTCTTAACCGACTTACTAACATCGGTAGCATCATCCATAATAATATATTTTGCCTTCTCACCACCGAGTGTTTCAGGCCACAGATGAATCGCATTTTGAGATTGAATACCAATTGCTGCGGCAGGCCCTGTTGATGAAAGATTAACACCCACTACGATGTCAGCAAAAGCCAAGCCAGGCAACACGCTTGCCGCTACGATACAAGAACGCAAAATGCTCTTTTTCATTGTCATGATCCATTAAATTGTCTATGTGGACAGCTCATCAAACTGTCAGATAGTTAGTACATCAATAAATTAAATAATCTTACTATTCTAAACAATCCTTGGCATTATTTCTCGAATAGCCTAAATTTTGACAAAGTATACTTAACGTAGTTTGGTATCTTGAATTACGTAAATTTATCCTACTAAGTAGGCACGCTTTGTCTTGCATATTTCAAATCTAGTTTGACGGGCTTATCTCTCTATCAACACGAAAGCAGGCACTGGCTAATACCGTTGCAAGTACCATTAAGGTGAAATATAGCGCCCCATCCAGTGGTTTTACCGAAAGTAAAAAGCCAAAATTCATCAATACGGCTAAGACCAAGACCACCACGACATCAAGCATTGACCACTGAGCACTGAACTTCAGGGCTTTATACCAAAAAACCTGTCGCTTAGCTTGCAAGCTAGCATTACGTACCTGCCAGTACAGTAGGCTTAAAACCAGAATTTTAATCCCAGGAACTAAGATACTGAAGGTGAAAATCAATACGGCCAAACCATGCTTATTCGCTAACCATAAGTTCACAACCCCTGCCCATACGGTATACGTATTCGAACTCAATAAGGTACTTATCTGCATCATGGGAAGTAGATTCGCCAATATGAAAAAAACCAGTGCAGCGAATAAAAAGATAGGGATAAATACAGACCAATTGATCTGTGAAAAGCGTGAGATCGGTAAATATTCAGATGCCGCTATGGTATTGCTCTGAGTAGCATTATTAGGACTCTCGTTTCCCTGACTGGATTTACTCTGATTAGTCTTG
>CAYFVY010000166.1:0-3890 GCA_964346715.1 uncultured Pelistega sp.
TAAAAAAACCACCGACATTAACATCGGTGGTTTCTCTATGACTTACAGTCTACAGCGATACAAATTAACGTACGTGTTTCCAGTAAGTGCGGTTCAATTGCCATGCAACAACAAAGAAGATTGCTAAGAACAACATAACCCACATACCGAGTGTCTTACGTGTCTCTGCATAAGGCTCAGCCATCCAGCCCAAGAAGGCAGTTAGGTCAGCCATATCTTTGTCGAATTGAGCTTGCTTCTCTTTGTCTAAGTAAGTGATTGCAGACTCATGCACTGGGTCACCTTTATAGTCAGCAAGTACTTCATTGCTTACTACAGATTTATAACCACTCGCATCAACCTTAGTCACTACTTTACGCCATTCAACCTTGCCATCAACTTCAGTAGGCTGCACGTCATTGAAAGTAACTTCAACTGGACCTGCTTGCTCCCAGAATGGGTTAGGCATACCTGCATTAGGGAAGACTAAGTTATTCCAACCTAGATCACGTGACTTGTCACGATAGAACGTACGCATATAGGTATAGATATAGTCTGTACCTGGTTGGCCTAAGTTCTCAGCTTTAGCACGAGCCATTAAGGATAAATCAGGCGGTGTAACACCAAACCATGCTTTAGCATCTTTAGGTTGCATCGCGATAGTCATGTAATCACCGATTTTCTTGTCAGAGAAAATCAAGTTTTCAGTAACATCAGTTTCGCTTAAACCTAAGTCAAGCAGATTTTTATAGCGCAATAATTTAGCGCTATGGCAATTCATACAGTAGTTAACGAATAACTTAGCACCGTTCTGAAGAGCCGCTTTATCAGTAGCTTTAACGGGGGCGACATCCCAAGGGTATGGACCGGCAGCAGCCTGAACTGAACCGCTACCAAGTGTCAACATAACAACCAACGCGCCTATAATCTTTTTAATCATGTTCTTTCCTAATGATCTTAGTGAGGACGATAAGTAACGCGATCGGGAACTTGTTTGAATGTACCCAAACGACTCCAAATTGGCATAAAGAAGAAGAACGCCAAGTAGAGAACTGTACCAATTTGCGAAATCAAGTTCAGAAGATCTGAAGGTGCTTTCGTACCGATAATACCTAAGATAACAAAGTTAATCACAAAGATCACGTAGATCAATTTGTGCCAGCCTGGACGGTAGCGAATAGACTTCACAGGTGATTTATCTAACCATGGTAAGAAACCTAGAATTACCACAGTACCACCCATTACAACCACGCCCCAGAACTTCGCGTCAAATACACGTAGTGCAATAGCAACGCCGATTAGAATAATTGGGAAGATTAATTTCCATGGCGCTTTTACGTTCTTGCTGAGAAGAATACCAACAGCAAAGATAAGCGCAAAGGCTACTAGAATCCAAGTAAACTCGTCAGTTGTCGCACGTAGCATTGAATAGAACGGCGTGAAGTACCAAACAGGAGCAATATGCGGAGGTGTTTGGAACGGGTCAGCTGGTAAGAAGTTGTTCGATTCTAAGAAGTAACCACCCATAGTTGGTGCAAAGAACATAATCGCAGCAAATACTAATAAGAAACCAGCAACGCCTAAGATGTCATGCACTGTGTAGTAAGGGTGGAACGGAATACCATCAAGTGGACGACCGTTAGCATCGACTTTTTCCTTGATTTCAACGCCGTCTGGGTTGTTAGAGCCAACTTCATGAAGTGCAATAATGTGCGCAACAATTAAGCCAATCAACACCAATGGAATCGCAATCACGTGGAAAGCGAAGAAACGATTCAAGGTTGCATCAGATACAACAAAGTCACCACGAATCCATACTGATAGACCTTCGCCTACAAAAGGAATCGCTTGGAACAAGTTAACAATAACTTGAGCACCCCAGAAAGACATCTGACCCCATGGTAATAGATAACCAAAGAAAGCCTCAGCCATTAAACACAAGAAGATAGCTACACCGAAGATCCACACAAGTTCGCGCGGTTTACGGTAAGAACCATACAACATGCCTCGGAACATATGCAAATAGACCACAATGAAGAACATTGATGCGCCTGTTGAGTGCATATAGCGAATAATCCAGCCGTAAGGCACCTCACGCATAATGTACTCTACCGAAGCGAAAGCAAGCTCGCCATCAGGTTTATAGTGCATCACCATGAAGATACCAGTCACAATCTGGATCACTAGCACAAGCATGGCTAATGAGCCAAAGAAATACCAAAAGTTAAAGTTCTTAGGTGCATAGTACTCGCTAAGATGCTCTTTCCACAATTTGGTCGCGGGGAAACGTTGGTCAATCCAACCTAACAACCCCGTTGTTTCAACAACTTTATTGCTAGCCATAAATAGGCTCCTTTTATATGAGGCTAATTAACCCGCTTGTTCCAAACCCACCATAATATTATTATCATCGATAAAATAGTACGGAGGAACCAATAAATTGTCCGGGGCTGGCATATTCTTAAGAACGCGACCAGCTAGGTCGAAGTACGAACCATGGCAAGGGCATAGGAAACCACCTTCCCAACCTGCTGGCATTCCGTCACCGCCTGCGGCTAGGCGCGGGGTTGGCGAACAGCCTAGGTGTGTACAGATACCAACACACACTAACCATTGTTCATTACGGCTACGGGTTTCATTCTTCGCCCACTCAGGAGTAAATCCAGGACGCTCAGAATCGGGGTCAGCAAGTAGATCACGCACTTTAGGTAAAGCAGCAATCATCTCTGGCGTACGGTGCAAGATCCATACTGGCTTACCTTGCCACTCTGCAGTCAGCATGGTGCCTGGTGCGATTGCGCTTAGGTTCACCTGAACTGGTGCACCAGCTGCTTTAGCACGCTCTGATGGATTCATTGAAGCAACAAATGGGACGGCTGTTGCGACACCAGCTACACCACCTACTGCACAGGCCGTACCAAGCCAAAAGCGGCGTGAAGGGTCGGCTGGCAAAACGTCTGGTGACGATTGCCCTTCGTTCTCATAAATTTTAGGTTCCTGACTCATCTATCTATCCTTATTGACTGCCAAGGTGTAAAAAAATTAACTTATTTTAAATGTACTTATTCTATTAACCAGTTATTATATACCGTCTAATCATTTCACGGAAAAAAAAGGGTCGATTATGAGCAAAGCAAAAGGTTTTATTAAGGAATTTCAAGAGTTTGCTGTTAAAGGCAATATGATCGACTTAGCAGTCGGTGTAATTATCGGTGCCGCTTTCGGTAAGATTATTGATTCATTAGTTAAGGATGTGTTGATGCCTGTGATTAACTTCATCATTGGTGGAGAGGCTGATTTTACTAATAAATTCATGGTCTTAGCACAACCTGAAGGCTATACTGGCCCACAAACTCTTGAGGCTTTACGCGAAGCTGGCGCGAACGTATTTGCTTACGGTAGCTTCATCACCATCTTAATTAACTTCATTTTATTAGCGTTTGTTGTATTTTTACTCGTTAAAGCAATTTCTAAAGCACGCGCTCGTTTTGAAGCTGAGAAAGCGGCTGAGGTTGCTCCAGACCCAGAAGATATCGTTTTACTACGCGAAATTCGCGACTCTTTGAAAAAATAAGTCGTTTTTATACATCATTTTTTCATAGACAAAAGGAGCGCCATTTTCATGGCGCTCTTTTTTTGTAAAAACTGTATAGGGCTGTAAATAACACCTTGATTACATGTCATCATCAGTTAAATCAAGGTAAATCTTACGCAAAATTAAATTGGATTAGGAATATCAATAAACTCCACTTCAATACTTGGAAACTCAGCTTGTATTGCGGCACCTAAAGCTTGCACACCATAACGCTCGGTTGCATGGTGACCTGCTCCAAAATAGGCGACACCACATTCTTTAGCCATATGAAAGACTGGCTCAGATGCTTCACCCGTAATAAAAGCTTGTGCCCCTG
>CAYFVY010000167.1:0-3875 GCA_964346715.1 uncultured Pelistega sp.
CCGTGCAAAGGCTTATCCGATACGCACAATAAAGTTCCATATGGTACTCTAAAACGAAAGCCATTTGCAGCAATCGTGGCCGATTCCATATCTAAACCAATCGCCCGCGATTGGGATAAACGTTGCACTGGTTCTTGCTGATCACTGAGTTCCCAATTACGGTTATCAATACTGGCCACAGTCCCCGTGCGCATAATGCGTTTTAAATCCCAATCCTTTAAACCTGAAATTTGTGCTACGGCTTTTTCCAAGGAAACTTGAATCTCCGCGAGTGGTGGAATCGGAATCCATATCGGCAAATCAGCATCCAAGACATGATCCTCACGTACATAACCATGAGCGAGGACATAATCTCCCAAGCGCTGCGTATCGCGTAGACCCGCACAGTGCCCTAGCATAATCCAAGCCGATGGACGCAAGACTGCGATATGATCGGTAATCGTCTTTGCATTCGATGGCCCGACCCCAATATTCACTAAGGTAATACCACAACCATCTTCACGCTTTAAGTGATAGGCGGGCATTTGCGGTTGACGAAAGACTTTAGGCTCGGGACGCTGGCCAGGCAGACTAATTAAATTCCCTGGTTCCACTACACTGGTGTAGCCACTGTTAGGGTCTTCAATCAGCTCTAAGGACTTTTGCACAAACGCATCAACATAAAACTGATAGTTCGTAAATAAAACAAAGTTCTGGAAGTGCTCGGCACTTGTTGCCGTGTAATGTTCTAAACGATGCAAGGAGTAATCAACACGTGGTGCGGTAAAAGGCGCCAGTGGTTCGGCCTGACCAGGCTCGACTTTAAGCGTACCGTTCACAATCGCATCATCCATCACGGCTAAGTCTGGCACATCAAAGAAATTACGTAAGGACAGCCCCACAGAATCAGCGTAAATCCCTTGCATATATTGACTACCGACAAAGGCGAAATGCAGTGGGATAGGGGACTTAGATTCACCAATTTCCACCCCAACGCCGTGGTTCTTGATGAGTAAGCTGAGTTGCTCAATCAGATATTTCTTGTATAAGCCCGGCTGCGTAATCGTGGTTTGGTAAGTACCTGGCTCGGATAAATAACCATAGGATAGACGTGAGTCGATATCCTTATGCGATTGTTCACGAATGCGAATAGCTGGATAAAAAGCACGTACATGTGAGTTATCAGGTAGTTCACCAGCCAAGTGCTGAGCAAACGCATCACGAATAAATTTAGTATTACGCTCGTAAATCGTTAATAAGCGCTGATACGCATCTTCCGCACGATCATAACGAGTGAACGTAATATGTTCTGGCGAGAGAATTGATTTTGGCATGGTCATAGAGAAAATACCCTTGTTTTTATGAATTTCCAATTGCTAGAGAGTAACACGTATGATAGCTATATTAATTGTCATCATTATTGCAGTGAAGCAATTTATAGGGTTTTACAGCCCTTATCTAAGCAATATACAATAAACTCTTAACCCTAAACCCTCAATCCTGAGCTTACTAAGGAACACATAAAGGACACATTCATGGATTGGAATGCAGCCCTAGAGCGTTTTATGCCGATACTCGAGAACTTTGCGCTGGACTTTGTTGTCGCCCTTTTGATCTTAATCGTCGGTTGGTATATCTCTCGTCTAGTGGGGCGTGGTGTACGCGGCTTGGCGCATCGCTCTAAAGCCATTGACTTTACTGCGGTGCCGATGATTGAGGGGATTATTACCTGGGGTATTCGCATCATCGTGATTGTGGTGGTCTTATCGCAATTTGGCATTCAGACCACGTCCTTGATTGCCGCGCTGGGTGCTGCGGGTCTGGCGATTGGTTTGGCGCTCCAAGGTACCCTGCAAAATATTGCCGCTGGCATTATGTTGATTGCTTTGCGTCCGATTCGTACGGGTGAGAACGTCACCATCCTGACGGGTAATGTCACCGGTGTGGTGTATGAGATTGGTTTGTTTTTGACCCGTATTATTCGTCACGATGGTATTCATGTGAGCTTGCCCAATAGTGTGGTGTGGAATAGTACGATTATTAACTTCAGCCGTAACCAGACGCGTCGCCAAGATATCTTGGTGTCGATTAGTTATGGTGATGATTTAGACCGTGCGATTGAAATCTTGCGAGACGTGGCTAACACCCAAGAGGGCGTGAGCCAAGAGCAAGCCCCCAATGTGTTTGTGAGTGAATACCGTGATTCAGTGGTTATTGTGACCGTGCGTGTGTGGACCGAGGCACCACTTTTTGCTAGCGTGCAAGCCGAACTACTGAAGCGGACACGCCAAGCGCTTGAGCAGGAGCGCTTCCGCTTACCGTTCCCGACACAGATTATGCATGCGAATATGCAAAATAGTGACGAGGAAAAAGCCGCAGCGAGTGAGGGACAGGGCCAATAAATGGCTGAACTACTTCTTTAACTTTAAAATCTTCGTGCAAACCCCACGCATCATATCAACTTCTTCTTGTGTCATATGACAACGATTGAACAGATAGCGCATGCGTGGCATTAGTTTCTTAGGCCTTGCTGGATTGAGAAAATCCAGATGAATCATGGCTTCCTGCCAATGCGTGATAAACGCCTCAACCTGTGCTTGAGGGGCGAGTGCTTGGTTGATGTTTAAGGCACCATCCTCCTGAGCTAATTGCTGCATTATTTGGGCGGCCTCCCATGTCGGTGTCACTTCGCGTTTCTGTTCTGTCTCAACACTCGGCGCCTCTATCAAGTCATTCTGCGCGCTCGATGTCGGCACCGACTCTTGTGCGGCTTCAGACTTTACACTGCCCACCGCCCCCGAGTTATACGCATACCGCAACTCCCAAGCTGCTAATTGCATCGCTTGTGCCACATTCAAGGAGCTGTATTCTGGATTAGCGGGGATATGGCAGATGCGATGGCAGCGGCTAATTTCATCATTATCTAAACCAATGCGCTCAGGTCCGAGGATAATCGCCACCTCGCTTTGTGCCATGCTTTGTAGGTGAGATTGCGCTTCCAATGCGGCATGGCGGATATCTAGGGCAGGTGGTCCCATATCACGGCTACGTGCGGTTAGGGCGAAGGATAGAGTAGTGTTAGCTAGTGCTTCATCAAGTGAGTCACAGACGACGGCTTTTTCCAAGATATCCGCGGCTCCGCTCGCGAGCGCAATTGCCTCAGGATGCTGTAAAAAGCCCGTGTCCTTAGGTGCGGCCAAGACTAACTGGGTAAAACCCATCGTTTTTAGTGCACGAGCGGCTGAGCCCACGTTCCCAGGGTGACTCGTGCCCAGCATAATAAAACGAGTACGTGCAAAAACATCCAACATAATTTTCCTAATAAGTTTCTTAATACGTTTGTGAACAAAAATTATCCACTAAAGCGGGCTTTTAACTAGTATATAGACGCATAACCCTTTAAAATGTCAATTTTACAGATCCTTTAGCAGAATTAACATGCATCCGATGCTCTCTATGGCCGTTAAGGCCGCTCGACGCGCTGGCGCGATTATTAACCGTGCCAGTTTAGAAATCGAAAAAGTACAAGTAGCTCGTAAGGGCCCAAGCGATTACGTCACGGATATTGACCGTGCCGCAGAAGTCGCTATTATTGATATCCTCAAAGAAGCCTACCCAGAGCACAGCTTCTTAGGTGAAGAAACTGGCCTCACTAAGGGCACTAAAGAAGAAGCCGAATACCAGTGGATTATTGACCCATTGGACGGTACTAAGAACTTTGTCCATGGTTTTCCTGAATATGCCATTTCGATTGCCTTATTCTATAAGGGCCAATGTGCCCATGCGCTGGTTTTTGACCCGAACCGTAATGAAATGTTTACCGCGAGTCGTGGCGGCGGTGCCTTTTTAAATGATCGCCGTATTCGTGTGAGCAACCGTACACGCTTAAACGAAGC
>CAYFVY010000168.1:0-3864 GCA_964346715.1 uncultured Pelistega sp.
GTCAAGCAGCTGGTATCGAAGGTCCATTCGCAGAAATGACATTTGATATTCACTTAACGCCACTAGTCAATGGTGAAGACAATCAAATCGTAGACAAGCGTATCCGCGCAATCGGCTAAGTATTCGCTTTTTAGTCATACAATATATTTTGATGAACTATTCACGGCATAGCATTCGTACATGCCGTGAATTTATTATCATCTGAAGGCTATCTTGCTTATTTTTGTGCTGGTGATAGAGTCATTTAAAATTATATTGGAGACTTAAGTGAGAGGGCGTTTAGCAGAATATTGCTCATTTAAAGATTGGTCAATTACCGCATGGATGACGGGTTTTTTAGCAGTTTTGATCTCTTATGCAGGCCCATTAGTTATTTTTATTCAGGCCGCTCAAGTATGGGAGATGTCACCAGAGACGCTTAGCTCATGGATTTGGGGTATCTCGATTGGTGCGGGTATTAGTGGCATTGTTTTAAGCATTATGCTTAAAGCACCCATCATCACTGCTTGGTCGGCTCCTGGCACGGCCTTACTCTTAAACCTGTATCCGCATATTTCCTATCCTGAAGTAATTGGATCTTACTTGGTTGCTGCGATTCTCACGACAATTATTGCAGTGAGCGGTTATTTTGAACGGATAGTACAATTTATTCCACGCAGTATTGCAGCCGCTATGCTGGCAGGAATTTTATTCCAATTTGGCGCGCAGGCATTTAATGTTGGTACACAGTTGCCACCAATCTTATTTGTAATGTTGACGGTGTTTATCTTAAGTCGCCGCTTTCTACCGAAGTTTACCGTGGTCTTAGTGACCCTAAGCGGCTTTACCTTAGCTTTTTTCCTAGGTCATACCGACTTTAGTGTGCTTAAGCTTAGCCTTGCTAGCCCTGAATTTACCTTACCGTCTTTTTCGTTTCAGGCTTTTTTTAGCTTTACGATTCCCTTATTGATTGTGAGCCTAAGTGGTCAATATTTGCCAGGCATCATCGTCATGCGTTTAGATGGCTACAATCAACCGACACGTCCTATCTTGGCAGGTACCGCTTTAATCTCTATCGTGACGGCATTTTTCGGGGGCATTTCAATTGTTTTAGCGGCGATTACTGCAGCGATTTGCACCGGCAAGGACTCTCACCCTGACCATGATAAGCGTTATGTGGCAGGCATTGCGAATGGGGTGTTTTATTTAATCGGTGGTACATTTGCTGGCACGATTGTGCTTTTATTTAGTGCTGTTCCACCAGCCTTAGTTGCCGCCTTAGCAGGTTTAGCCTTGATTGGGGCGATTATGAGTAATATTAAGCTCTTAGCCGAATCGCCGAAACACTTAGAGCCAGCGGTGATTACCTTTTTAGCGACTGCTTCAGGCATGAGTCTGGCAGGTATGGGTTCGGCCTTTTGGGGCATTGTGTTCGGTTTAATTACCAATTGGGTATTGGGCTATGGTAAAAAGCCTGAACCTAGTAAAACAGCCTAGTGAAATTATTGACTATCGTCGTGAAATTTAGTTATTGATATACCGTGGAGAAAGAATTTGAATAGCTCAGTTGAATCAGCCAATTTATCTTTAGAGCAAGCGCAGCAAGCGATTCTGAAGATCTTACCAACGCACAATCTGCCTGTGGCGCGCTTGGCTTTTTTACAGCAGAGAGATCTTTTACCTATCGTCACGGTGGTGGGTAAATATAACCATGGTAAGAGTCGCCTATTAAATGAGTTAATTGGTGAGTCGGCTTTTACCGTGGCAGATAAGCGCGAGACGGTCGATCTCAATCGTCATAGCCAAGAGGGCGTGACCTGGTTAGACGCTCCTGGTCTGGATGCTGACGTAGCGGAAGGGGATGATCGTCATGCGGAGCGAGCGATTTGGCAAGAGGCCGATATTCGCTTAATGGTGCATGCGGCGAAAGAGGGCGAGTTGGACGCAACTGAGTCGGCCTTAATAGTGAAATTGCATGCCGATGAACAGGCGATGCAGCGCCGTACCTTATTTGTTCTTACACAGATTGACCAAGTGGCGAATGATGAGAATATGCAGAAGATTCTGGCTGAGTTGGCTGAACAGATGGGTGAACAGATCATTTATCCAGTGTCTTCAGTGCGTCATCGCAAAGGCATCGAGCAAGACAAGCCCTTATTTGTTGAAAAAAGCGGCTTCCCACAATTACGCCAAGCCTTAGCGGATGCAGTAGCAGGTGTGCCGCAAGCACGTAGTCATGAAAAGGCCACGCTACGTGCTCAGTTGCAGCAAGCGCTAGAGCAAAAGCACCAGAGTAATCAGCAACAATTAGCACATTTGCAAGAACGTGTACAAGCGCGTACGCAGGGTTTTTGTGAAGAGTTAAAGGCCATGCTGATCAAAGCCGATGAAGATTTACAAGAGATTTATACACCGCCAGCAGTTGACCATGCGAATGATGTGGACGATATTAGTCAGACCTTGCAATGGACTCGTGGTAAGCAAGAGCGCTCACGTGTGCATATTGCCTATTCACGCGCTTGTATTCAAATCCGCACGGTCTTAGCTAAGTATGGCAATTTAAATTTACCGAAAGAACAGCAAGTTGCCTCGCAAGCGCTCAGTACAGTGATGGTGGCAGTGATGGGTGTATCCTTGAAGGATCGCTATGCGCTGAAGGAGCTCTTTAGCGAAGCAGGGCGTGCCAAGTTATTTGCTGATTTCTATCATTATTATGAGTTATCTGATGATTATAAAGCGTTGCAAAAAGCCATCGCCAGTCATCAAGAAACCGTACACGCTTCGGCACAGGCCTTAGAGGCTTTGAAAGTGTTTAATGCTTAAATTATAAAAATATGACGACAGAAAATATAAAAAATACGACGAATCCAGTAGATATAATGAGCCCGCAAAATGCTGAGCAGGTATTTATGCGCGCGGTACAAGAGGCGCAGGTGCTTAAGCTAGATCTTGGGACGCAAGTACAGGGTTTGGAACAGTGGTTAGCGGATTTATTAAATCGTTTAGAGCAGCCGCTTGTGGCCAGTTCTGTGCTAACTGCTGAATCGAGTTTAGCTCAGAGTTTAGCGGCACTCCAAGAACAGAAACAAGGCTATCCACAGAAATGGGATGCCCAATGGGAAGAGTTAAAGCCCGCCTTGAATATGGCTGATGCATTTGCCGATAAATTAATGTTCTTGGTATTCGGTAAGTTTAATGCCGGTAAGAGCTCATTCTGTAATTTATTGGTCGATCGTTTTGTGGCACATGGTTTGCCAGCTGAGTTTTTTGTCCTAGAGGCAGGGCAGATACAGTCAACACCAGGGCCTTTTAAAGAAGGAACCACAGAAACCACAGCACATATTCAGGGCGCTATCTTAGCCAATCGCTTAGTATTTATTGATACTCCAGGCCTACACTCAGTGACGCAAGAGAATGCTGATTTGACCCAACGCTTCTTGGACAGTGCGGATGCAGTATTGTGGTTAAGTAGTTCGACTTCGCCTGGTCAGGTGCAGGAGTTGGAGGAGTTAGCCTTAGAAATTCGTCGTCGCAAACCACTAATGCCGATTATTACGCGTAGCGATTTCTTGGATGAAGATATTGTTGATAATGAAATTGTTAATATTCTGTGTAATAAGAGTGCGGATAATCGTGCTTTACAGGAAGAGGATGTACTGAGTCGCGCGCAAGATAAGCTCGTGCAATTAGGTTTAGATGCTAGCTTGATTAAGTCGCCTTTGTCAGTGTCCGCTTATGCTGCACGCTCTTATGGATTGACTGAACAAGCCTTAGAAGAAGCTGGAATTTATCGCTTCTATCAGGCGGTGACGCAGATGATTAATCCATTGCTCGACTATAAAGCGCGTAAACCGCTAGCCATGTATTTGCACCATCTTGAAGAGA
>CAYFVY010000169.1:0-3859 GCA_964346715.1 uncultured Pelistega sp.
GGTAACTCGTGTGGGAAGGAACCCATATCACATGAGCCTTGAACATTGTTCTGTCCACGTAAGGGGTTGACACCGACACCTGTGCTACCCAAATTTCCAGTAAGCATGGCTAAATTGGCAATGGCCATTACTGCGGTAGAGCCTTGGCTATGTTCAGTTACTCCTAGGCCATAGTAAATAGCGGCTTTACCACCCGTGGCATATAAGCGTGCCGCTTCACGAATCACTTGCGCGGGTACGCCCGTAATCTCCGCAGCTACTTCGGCCGAATTCTCCTCGTCTTGAATAAACGCTAACCATTCTCTAAAAGTCTCTGAGTCACAGCGCTTCTGGATAAAGTCCTTATCTTCCAAGCCCTCGCTCACAATCGTATGCGCTAAGGCATTCAACATCGCTACATTGGTGCCAGGCTTTAAGGGGAGATGATAATCAGCTTTAATATGTGCACTCGAGACTAAAGCAATCGCTCTTGGATCGATGACGATTAACTTGGCACCCTGGCGCAATCGACGCTTTAAGCGAGAGCCAAAAACAGGGTGTGCATCGGTTGGATTCGCCCCCATAACCACCACGACATCACTATCCGCTACGGAGGCGAAGGTCTGGGTTCCTGCTGACTCGCCTAAGGTTTGTTTTAACCCAAAGCCTGGGGGTGAGTGGCAGACGCGTGCGCAGGTATCAATATTATTATTCCCCAGAGCAGCGCGTACAGTCTTTTGCACAACATACACTTCTTCATTGGAACAACGGGATGAGGAAATCGCCCCGACTGAGTTTGGTCCATGCTTTGCTTGGATGCGTTTAAGTTCACTGGCGGCATAGTTAATTGCTTCCTCCCAAGACACTTGGCGCCAAGGCTCATCAATGGAAGAGCGAATCATGGGTGTCGTAATACGCTCTGGGTGATTAATATAACCCCATGCAAAGCGCCCTTTAACACAGGCGTGTCCTTCATTCGCCTTACCGTCTTTCCAGGGCGTCATACGGACGACGGTTTCACCCTTAACTTCCGCTTTAAGACCACAACCAACGCCACAATAGGCACAGGTGGTAATCACCGCATGGTTAGGCTGACCCATAGCAATCACATTGTCTTCGATTAAGGCACCGGTCGGGCAGGCATTAACACACGCACCACAGGAGACACAATCACTGTCTTTAAAGTTGTTTTCAAAACCTGTACTAATCGTTGATTCAAAACCGCGACCATCCACAGTGAGAGCAAACGCTCCTTGGGTTTCTTCACAGGCTCGCACGCAGCGATTACAGACAATGCATAGATCGGGATTGAAGGTAAAGTAAGGGTTAGAGCAATCCGTGGTTTTATTCGCCGCTTCTTTATCATACTCAACATAGCGGACGGCTCTTAAGCCCACTTGGCCTGCTGTATCCTGTAGTTCACAATCGCCATTGGCTGGACAAGTCAGGCAGTCTAAGGGGTGCTCAGAAATATATAACTCCATGACATTGCGACGCAGCTCGGCCAAGCGAGGTGTCTCGGTCGTAACCACCATACCTTCTTCCACGAGGGTGGTACAGGATGCAGGATAGCCTCGGCGTCCTTCAATCTGTACTAGGCATAATCGACATGAACCAAAAGACTCTAAGGAATCAGTGGCGCAGAGTTTAGGGATAGTTAAGCCAAGTATGGCCGCGGCACGCATCACGGAGGTGCCTTCAGGCACGCAAATAGCATGGCCATCAATGAGTAAATTGACTTCTTTCTGCGTCTGCTTAATGGCAGGTGTACCAAAGTCTTGTTCGCGCTTAAGGACGGTTTCTAACATTTCTCTTGTCTCCTAGAAATGCGTCAATAGTAAGTTTCTTATGCTTGTGTTTTATGGGCGTTATCGGTGTTATGGGTGCTATGGGTTTTAAAGTCTTCAGGGTATTTATTCAGGGCCGATAGAACAGGGAAGGGCGTCATGCCCCCCAGTGCACATAAAGAACCATCAATCATGGTATGGCACAAGTCCTCCAAGAGTTCTAGATTCTCTTGCGGAGCAATGCCTTGGCGTATTTTTACGATAGTCTCTACCCCACGGGTTGAACCGATACGACAGGGGGTACATTTACCACAGGACTCGTGAGCACAGAAGGCCATGGCATATTCCGCCATCGCCGCCATATTCACCGCCTCACCGAAAGCCACAATGCCACCGTGCCCGACCATGGCACCGATCTGAGCATAAGCCTCATAATCTAAGGGCACATCCCATTCCTTAGCGGATAAATAGGCGCCTAATGGTCCTCCTACTTGCACGGCTTTAAGTACTTGTCCATCATCACTGCCGCCACCGTAGTCGTATAGTAGTTCTTTTAACGTCACACCGAAGGCTTTTTCAATTAAGCCACCATGCTTGATATTACCAGCGAGTTGAAAAGCTAAAGTGCCATAGGATTTACCTTGGCCGAAGTTCTTATAAAAGGCCGCTCCTTGAGCGAGAATGATGGGAATCGTCGCGAGTGAAACGACATTATTCACTACGGTAGGTTGACCCATAAAGCCCTTAATCGCGGGTAAGGGCGGCTTATAACGAATGACACCACGCTTTCCTTCGAGACTTTCTAATAGGGCCGTTTCCTCACCACAGATATAAGCCCCCGCGCCTTTACGGACCTCGATGTCAAATGAGTGCTTGCTGCCTAAAATCTCTTGACCTAAATAACCCTGTTCGTGAGCAATGCGTATGGCTTGTTCTAACACTGCTATTGCTTGGGGATACTCTGAGCGGACATAGATAAAGCCTTGCGTGGCTTGTACAGCAAGGCCAGCAATAATCATGCCCTCGATAAGGGAATAGGGATCGCCTTCCATCAGAATACGATCTGAAAAAGTCCCAGAGTCACCTTCGTCAGCATTGGCGACAATATATTTTTGCGTGCCTTGCGCCTGTCGTACGGTCTGCCATTTAATGCCTGTTGGGAATGCCGCGCCACCACGTCCACGTAAGCCCGATTCTGTGACGACTTGAATGATTTCTTCGGTGTTAAGGGCTAGGGCGGCGGATAGACCTTGCCAGCCACCATGTGCAGCATAGGCTTGGATATCTAATGGGTCGATAATGCCGATACGCTTAAAGGTCAGGCGCTCTTGATTTTTAAGATAAGGAATTTCCTCAACAAGTCCTTGAGCAAGAGGGTGCTCCTTACCCTGTAACCAACCTGCTTCGAAGAGACTTGGAAGATCTTTCACTGTAACTGGACCGTAGCCGATACGTCCTTCAGGAGTATCAATCTCAACGAGAGGCTCTAACCATAAGAGTCCACGCGTACCATTACGAATAATCTCTAGCTCAATATTCTGAGGCAAATTGTCTAAGGCCATGGCTTGAATGGGCGCAACTAGATCATCCGCACCGACAGCCAACGCAGCTGAATCCATAGGGATATAGATACTTAGTTTTTGCATGAGGCTGCTCCTTGGAGTGCTTCAAGTGTTGTCTTGAGTTTATCAAGCGTGAGGCGCGCCATCAGTTTTTGATTAATGGTAGCGGCTGGTCCTTGAGCACATAAGCCCAGACAGTAAACAGGTTCAAGCGTAGCCTCTGGGTAATGTTCTGCTAAGCAATGCTTCAACTCTTGCGCTAGGCGAGTAGCACCGCGCGCCTGACAAGCTTCAGCTTGGCAGAACTCTATATGGATGTCACCGCATGGCTGCATTCTGAAGTGTGTGTAAAAACTGATGACCCCATAGATTTCTGCTGCAGTTTGATTAAGTGCTTCGGCCAAAGGCGCCAGCAAGTCTTCTGGGATATAGCCGAAGCGATCTTGGATAGCATGCAGAATCGGTAAGAGATTGCCTTCCTTATCTTGCTGTTCTGCCAATATTGTATTCAGCAATTGCTGATGTGTATGC
>CAYFVY010000170.1:0-2105 GCA_964346715.1 uncultured Pelistega sp.
TTTTGTGGTTCTTAGTGATTGATATTTTAATGGTTGGACTGTTTTTAGTTTTCCCTGAAATCATTCTGTGGTTGCCAGAGTTGGTTCAGAACTAATTTAAAAAGAGGGTTCATTATGAATGAAATTGTAAATAAATTGATTAAAGATAAGGCTTTTATTGACGGGCATTGGGTTAATGCATTGAGCGAAAAAACATACCCAGTTTTTAACCCAGCAACAAATGAGCAAATTTGTGTTGTTCCAGATATGTCTCAAGAAGATACTCGTATCGCGATTGAAAAAGCTGATGCAGCACAAAAACTTTGGGCAAAACTAACCGCGAAACAACGTTCACAAGTCTTAAAAAGATGGGGTCAATTAATTGAGCAGAATGTGGATGAATTGGCTACTGTCTTGACCTTAGAGCAAGGCAAGAGTTTACTTGAAGCCAAAGGTGAAGTTACTTCATCAGTTAACTATATTGATTGGTTTGCTAATGAAGCGATGAGAATTAATGGAGATGTATTACCACCAAGCGTAGAAGGTAATTTTGAGTTCGTTAAAAAAAGAGCTGTGGGAGTTGTGGCTGCAATTACGCCATGGAATTTTCCTAACTCAATGATTGCAAGAAAAGTAGCTCCAGCTTTGGCAGCTGGCTGCTCTGTAGTAATTAAACCAGCGGAAGATACACCATTATCAGCTCTTGCTTTGGCAGCTTTAGCTGAGCAGGCTGGAGTTCCTTCTGGTGTACTTAACGTCGTTACTGCGAGCTCAGGACAAGAAGTTGGCCAGGAGCTTTGCGCTAATCCTATTGTAAAAAAATTATCCTTTACGGGCTCAACTGCTGTAGGAAAAATACTGAGTAGACAATGTGCGGATACCGTCAAAAAACTGAGTTTAGAATTAGGTGGTAATGCACCATTTATAGTTTTTGATGATGCTGATTTAGATCTTGCGGTCCAAGGTGCTATTGCCATTAAGTTTTATAACTCAGGGCAAACATGTATATGCGCAAATCGATTTATTGTGCATGAAGGCATTTACGATGCATTTATAAGCAAGTTAAAAGCGGCTTTGGGTAAGCTGCAGTTAGGAAATGGCTTAAATCCAGCGTCAACGCATGGTCCCTTAATCAATCAAAAAGCAATAAACAAAGTTGCTTCTATAGTACAAAATGCAGTTTCACAAGGTGCTGAAATTGTTCATGGTGGCCAATGTGCAACTCAATTAGGTCAACAGTTTTACAACTTTACTGTACTCTCAAATGTTACTCCTGAGATGGAAATCTTTAGTACAGAAATTTTTGGCCCTGTTGCCCCTATTTATAGATTTAAAACAGAAGAAGAAGCGATTAACCTTGCTAATAGTACTAACTATGGATTAGCAGCTTATGCATATACTGAAGATAAATCAAGAATATTTCGTCTAAGTGATCAAATGGAATATGGCATGCTAGGAATAAATACCTCTCGCTTTGTATCTGAAACTGTTCCTTTTGGGGGTGTAAAAGAATCAGGAATTGGGCGCGAAGGATCGGTATATGGAATCGATGAATTCCTTGAAATGCATTATGTTTGTATTAAAAATTAATTTTACCTTTAACTTTACTGAGATTTATTTTTATAGGAGGAAAATCTCATGTTTTCAATGAAAAAACTAAGTGGTTTATTAGGTGGGGTGCTTGTGGCCACATCATTTTCTATGCCAGCAAAAGCAGATACTTTACGATTTGCAGTTGGTTTCCCTTCTGGTGCTCCGATTGAGGCGGCACAGCAATATGCTGAAGCTGTAAAAAAGTACACAGATAATAAACATCGTGTGCGTATTTTCGAATTATCTTTACTAAGCCATAGTGAAATGAATGAGGGGATTAATAAGGGGCTTGCTGATGTCGGGTACTTATTAACTGCTTATAGTCCTTCTGACTACCCGTTCTCTAATATGGGTGCAGATATGAGTATGTCAGTTGCTTTAAATGACAAGATCCCAAATCAAGAAGGCTATGCCTATTCTGGCGCGATGTTGGAATACATCATGTTAAATTGTCCTGAGTGTCAAGGTGAGTTTAAGAATAATAATCAAGTATATACTGGGGTAGTTTCAACTCCTGTTTATACCATGTTCTG
>CAYFVY010000170.1:2115-3785 GCA_964346715.1 uncultured Pelistega sp.
GGTGCACCATGGGCTCGTTGGGCTCGAGAGTTTGGTGCGCAACCAGTGGCATTGCCTATCGGTGAGGCGTATGAAGCCTTAAGTCAAGGTGTTATTGATTGTACTTTCTTTTCTTTGACCGAGCTTACAAACTTTAACTTGATCGAAGTTGTAAAAAATATTGTAACTGATGTGCCAGGTGGTTTATATGCTGCGGGTGGGGCGTCAACACTTAATAAAACAAAATGGGATAAGTTTGATGCCGCTGATAGAGAAGCGTTGTTAAAAGCTGGATCAGTAATGACAGCTGAGGTGACTTATCGCTATCAAAAACAAGCCATGGATGACTTGGAAAAGGCTCGTCAAAAAGGGATTAATGTAATGCAAGCAGATCCCGATTTACTCAAGAAGTCACATGAATTTATTGCTAAGGATTTGGCATATATTCCGGAGTTTTATGCCCAAGAATATAAACTAGATGCTGCGCGCCTAGGTGATTTATCTGAGAAAATGTCTGACTTAATTGAAAAATGGACAGATATTATCGCAAAAGCTGATGTTAAATCAGCTGAGGACTTGCAAAAGCTATATTGGGATGAAATTTATTCTAAAGTTAACGTTGAGCAATATGGTAATTAAGTGATATAAGTGTTCCCTAGTAGATAACCTTCTTCTAGGGAACTTAGTTTGAAAAGGAATAAGCCATTGTCAGATAGAACAAAATCTTCAGAAGTTGATAAAGATTTTCTAACTACCTTTGCTAGAGGCTTAGAAGTTATCAAAGCGTTTAATGAAGAAACGCCTCATTTAACAGCAACAGAACTTGCCGAGAAAGTAGGATTAAGTCGTGCTGCAGCAAGAAGATTTTTATTGACTTTACACAAGCTTGGCTATTTACGACAAGAAAATGGGCAATTTAGCTTAAGTGCTAAAATTTTAGATCTAGGATATTCGTATCTTGCCTCTCTGAACTATATGGAGCGAGTGAGTCCGATAATTGAACAGGTAGCAAGAGTCTTGAACGAGTCTTGCTCGATTACAGTCCTTGAAGATAGGGAAATTGTTTATATTGCTCGTGCAAGTCGTAGTCGTCTAATTTCAATTAATCTTCAAATTGGTACAAGATTACCTGCGTATGTGACTTCGACGGGTAGAGTTTTTTTGTCACACTTTACAGATAAAGAGTTAGATGAGTTTTTTACTAATGAAAGATGTGAAAAGTTGACGGTAAATACAAAAAATAAAGAACAGACTATTCAGGAAATTAAATTGGTTAGGAGCCAAGGATACTGTTTGGTAGATCAGGAACTTGAACTAGGTATGTGCTCTTTATCAGTGCCTATTTATAATAGGAGAAATCAACTGGTGATGGCTTTGATTGTTAGCTGTTATGCTTTAAGTACTACACCTAAAGAAATGCTAGAAAATATTTTGCCTGTGTTATTACAAGCATCAAAAGATATTTCAGTAGCGCTACCATAAAATCTTAGATACTTAATTTAAGAAGCTTTGTATGCCCAACTAAACCATTTAAGTTGGGCATCTTCACTATATTATGTGCGAAATTTATTCCGAGGATATTTGGAATCGATTTTACTTATCAAGATGAAACGTCGTAAATTCATCAACGTCAATACGCGTGGCTTGGAAAGTATTCACAATATGGCTTTCGTCTTCATAGCCTAGTGCAA
>CAYFVY010000171.1:0-2122 GCA_964346715.1 uncultured Pelistega sp.
ATGGTGGAATCTTACCAGGCGCTAAAGTGACCGCAGAAATTTCTCTAGCTCGTGGCGTAGCTATTGGCGAAGATTGTATTTCACCTTCAGCGCATCCTGAGTTTAATACGCCTATCGGTTTAATGCATTTTATTCAACGTTTACGCAAGCTATCAGGTGGTGAACCAGTTGGATTTAAATTATGTATTGGTCATGCATGGGAGTTTTTCGCAATTGCCAAGGCGATGCTGGAAACTAAGATTTATCCTGATTTTATTGTCGTCGATGGGGCTGAAGGTGGTACGGGGGCTGCATCTGTAGAGTTCTCAGATCATGTGGGTACACCCCTACGTGAGGGCTTACGTATTGTGCATAATACCTTGGTAGGCATCGGTTTGCGCCAATATATTAAGATTGGTGCAGCAGGTAAAATTGTCTCTGCCTTTGATATTGCACGTACTATGTCACTCGGTGCGGATTGGTGTAATAGTGCCCGAGGATTTATGTTTGCGGTGGGATGTATTCAAGCGCAAGTTTGCCATACAGGTGAGTGTCCTACGGGTGTTGCCACGCAAGATCCGTCTCGTGTCGCTGGACTTGATGTTGGTAACAAGTCACAACGAGTCTATAATTTTCATCGCAATACTTTACTGGCTTTGACTGAAATCCTTGAAGCAGCAGGCCTGCATCATCCTTGCTCATTACGTGCGCACCATATTGTACGTAGGGTCTCAGCAACTCAGGTGAAATTACTCTCAGCTATTTATCCCGCGCTTGAAGAAGGCGATTTACTGAATGGCAATTATCGTTTCCGTCTCCACGCAGTTGCCTGGCCTTTGGCTAAAGCGGATTCATTTAGTCCATCGGGTTCTGAACAGGGTATGTTGTATCAACTTAATGAGGCTTATCGAGCTGCACCACCGAAGGCCAAGGTGGTTCCTATTGTGCAGGAGTTTTAAATCGGTGTAAGTGTTATCGAGGTATAAGTAAGCCCTTATTGGCTAAGTTCAGTTAAGACTTGGCGAATAAGGGCTTTATATAAGCGCTAAGTGTAGAAACTTATTGCGCTGAACGACTCTCTTGCTCAATGCCGCGACATTGCTGCATAAACTGATCGATAAAGACATCACGAGCGACTAAAGACTCTTTCGGTGTAGCCCAAAGACTCTTAGCAAAATTTAAGAAAGAATCCACTTGCTCATCAGGAATATTATCAGCATTACTAATAAAATCAGCCACTTCCTCTTCAGACTTGTCAGCGACGCGTAGATCGTACAATTGGCCAACAATCTCATCGGCTGCCTCGCAAGTTAGATTTGGCGAAGTAGCAATATTCTCATCAGCAGACGTACTGGAATACACATCATCCGATGATAGCTTAGGTGGCTCTACAGTTGGGCTTGGAGTGCTTGGTAAGTTTTGACTTGACTCTAGAACAGGAGGGTCTTCTTCAGTACCAAATAAGGTATTGTCTAATAATTTCCAACCCACTAAAACAACAGCGCCAATAAATGCCAGCAATAGTAGGAATTTGCCTAATGATTTCATCACGATCCTTCGTAAAACAGGTAAAGCATGGTGTTGTTCACACCTATTAAATTAGAGTTATGCGTTGAAGTGATAAATATTGTTAAGTTATCACATCAATGCTAGTCATTATAATCTTATCCGTTTTATATGCATACCCTTAACTACGGTTTTTTGCAATGCCATGAAACGAGAAGTATGCAATCGTAAGCATTAGCCGCATTGGGAGGGTTTTTTGCCCATTTGTGTTTGTTGAAGTTGATTGAGAAGCAGAAAACAATAGATTAAATTAATCACAGCAAGCCCAAGGAAGATTTCCTGTACGCTTAAATTAGCACTTAGTAAAGCCCCAACGATAAGCGAGCTTGCAATTAAATAGATTGAGTTCAAAATATTATTCGCAGCAATGATGCGAGCCACGAAATGGCGTGCACTTTGCGTCTGCAATAGTGTGTAGAGCGGCACAATAAATAGGCCAATACTGATACTTAAGGCCAGAAACACCATAAGTAATACGTAATTATCTGTGTCCTGTATAAAAAGGCCTAGCCCAATGAGTTCGGTATGCGTTTTATTCTGTAAAACAAAATATAAGGCTAGTGAAAAGAGCGACATG
>CAYFVY010000171.1:2132-3767 GCA_964346715.1 uncultured Pelistega sp.
AAACCGCCAAAATCAAACTGGCGACCGACTCATTACCACGTAGGATCTCTTTGCTAAGTAGCGGAAATAAATTCAGATACACAGCGCCGAAAAACCACATCCAACTGATCAGCAGCATGGTAATAAATAGTTTTCTCTCTTGATAGGCAAGTCCTAGGTTCTGGCGGATTTCACTGAAGGGATTCCAATTGATAGACGACTTGGGCTGAGCCACAGTTGCCACAGGCAAAAAGTGCGCCATGAGGCGACCAATAATCGCTAAGAGAAAGCAGCTTAGGGCGAGTAATAAGACACCATGCTCGTCTATACTTAAAAATAAACCCGCGAGAAGATTGCCCACCAAGATGGCGATGAATGTGCCCATTTGCACCAAAGCATTGGCGCCCATAAGCTGTTCTTTAGCTAAGGTTTGTGGCAGGTATGCATACTTAACAGGACCAAAGAAAGTCGAATGCAAGCCCATTAGAAAGATACATACTAAGAGCAGCCAGGCTTGCTGCAGATAAAAGCCGACAGCCGCAATCAGCATAATAAGTATTTCCAAGTCCTTCACACGTCGCATAATAGGGTCACTTGGGTAGTAAACGGCGAGCTGTCCTGCCGTTGCTGAAAACAGTAAGAAGGGCAGGATAAATAAACCACCAATCACAACACCTGCCATTGAACTGTCAAATAAGGTGCTAGGCAATTGGTAGGTGAGTAAGAGTGTCACCCCAAATTTAAATAAATTATCATTACTGGCGCCACTGAACTGCACCCAGAAAAAAGGCGCAAAAAGCCGCGAGCGAAGTAGGGAGAATTGTGAAGCCATTGTCTATAAGGATAAATAATCTACACCATAGGGGATGCCAATATCATACGCCAATTTACACGCTATTTAGCAATAGTTTGTGATATATAGACTGCCATCATTTTTACATAGAAATGGCTTATACTAATGGCAATTTTTCTCATTCATTGGGTGACATGATGAAGCCATTACGTAAATCATTAAGCCAATCATTGGCTAAACCGATTGCTGTTGGACTAATCTCGTTAATGCTTAGCATGGCAGGGGGAGCTTCGAGCGCTTGGGCTATGGGCAAAGCGCCTACTGAGGCATAGAAGCAGAGTGCGCAACAAAGCAGTCAATCCGCTGGACATAAGGACACACAAGATAAGCAGCGGACTAGAGCACAAGAGCCTAAGCCCAAGAGTGCAGAGCAATCTGGCACGGTGGACAGTGTGGTCAATACCTGCGAGCATGTCTTAGCCGACTTTAATAATAAGCAGTTAAAGCAACAAATTGATGTGGCCCAGTTGAGTGAAATTGTGCGTAGCCTAGACCAGCATCAACGCTTGCCAGATTATTTCATTACGAAAAACCAAGCCAGTAAGCTCGGTTGGAGCCCAGGCACTTACTTTAATTCTGTGCCTGCCTTACGCGGCAAATCGATAGGCGGCGATCGTTTTGGTAATTTCGAGCGTCGTCTACCACAAGGGCAATGGCAGGAAGCCGATCTTGACTATCGTGGCAAGAAACGCAATGCTAAGCGTCTCGTATTCAGCCGTAACGGTGAACGTTACGTGACCATTGATCATTATGAAAGCTTTAAAAAGGTGCCCGTATGTCAGTAAAACATAATCCCCGCCAAT
>CAYFVY010000172.1:0-2493 GCA_964346715.1 uncultured Pelistega sp.
CCTAAGCAAACAAAACAATTTCAACTAGAACAAATATGACAAAGATCTTTAATTATTCATACTCAGTTTAAATCACCTTTATATCTGCCCAAGAATAGAGCCAAAAAACAGAACCTGAAACCGCAATGCAAAACATAAAAATAAAAGAGAATTTCTTATTCTTACGTAATTTAATTAATAATAATTAATAAATAACTTAATAAAGCAAATAAAAAGCGATCAAGGGTGATTTTAAAATGTCGACTAAAATCTACAAGCTAATTAGCTCATCATGTATTACCACTGCCCAAACCAAAAATATTCCGCTGTGCAAAACATTTTGCTAGCTAAACACGCAAAAAACTAACAAAAGCCAGGCTTTTACGATTAAAAACTCTATCTTACTGAAAAATGTAGTCAAATAGCTTTTTATGTCTTAAGAATACCATTACAATACAGTTGATACATAATTTACTATTTTGAGGAGAGTGTTCACATGTCAGAACGCGAATCGATGGAATATGACGTTGTCGTCGTAGGTGCTGGACCAGCTGGTTTAGCAACCGCCATTAAAATCAAACAACTCGCCGAAACGGCTGGCAAAGAAGTTAACGTCTGTGTTTTAGAAAAAGCAGCAGAAGTTGGCGCGCATATTTTATCTGGTGCTGTGATGGATCCCATCGCCATTAGTGAACTTTTCCCTGACTGGAAAGAGCGTGGTGCTCCGTTAAACACCGCTGTTACTGAAGACCGTTTCCTTTTCCTCAACGAAAAGGGTGCACGCCGTACACCTAACTGGGCACTTCCTTCTTGTTTCCATAACGTTGGCAACTATGTTGTACGTCTTGGCGAAGTCACTCGTTGGTTAGGTGAACAAGCTGAAGCGCTAGGCGTAGAGATTTTCCCAGGATTTGCCGCTGTTGAAATTCTATACAATGAGCAAGGCGCGGTTCGTGGCGTAGCAACTGGCAATATGGGTGTCAACCGCGATGGTAGCCAATCTGACCACTTCCAAGAAGGTATGGAGCTACATGCTAAGTACACTATCTTTGCTGAGGGTGCACGTGGTCAATTAGGTCGTCAATTAATTGAGCGTTATTCTTTGAATACCGACCGCGACCCTCAAAGCTACGGTATTGGTATCAAAGAAATGTGGGAAATTGACCCTGCCAAATCTAAACCAGGCCTTGTGATTCACACAGCTGGTTGGCCTCTTAAGAGTGATACCTACGGTGGTTCATTCCTCTATCATCTGAATGATAATCGTGTGGTGATCGGCATGGTTGTCGGTTTAGATTACGCCAACCCATGGTTATCTCCTTTTGAAGAGTTTCAACGCTATAAAACTCACCCAAGCATCAAAGAGTTCCTCGAAGGCGGTAAGCGTGTCGCCTATGGTGCACGTGCATTAACAGCTGGTGGCCTATTATCCCTACCGAAATTAGTCTTCCCAGGCGGTGCCTTAGTCGGCTGTGAGGCTGGCTTCCTCAATGCTGCACGTATTAAGGGTAGCCATGCAGCGATTAAATCAGGCATGATGGCTGCGGAAGCAATCTTTAAAGCACTTGAAGAAGAGCGTAGCCAAGATATTCTAAGCGATTACCCAATCGCCTTTGAAAACTCTTGGTTGCACGCCGAGCTTAAGCGCACCCGCAACTTTAAGCAGTGGTTCAAGAAGGGTCTCTTTGTCGGTACTTTAATGACCGGTATTGAGCAAAAACTCCTTGGTGGCAAAGTACCTTGGACTATCCACCGCAAAAAAGCAGATCACGAGTGCTTACGTCCTGCCGCTGAGATGCCAAAAATTGACTATCCAAAACCAGATGGCGTCATCAGTTTTGACCGCTTAAGTTCTGTATTTATCTCCAACACCAACCACGAAGAGAATCAACCGATTCACCTAACATTGAAGAACGCGGAGATTCCAGTCAATACCAACTTGGCTGTCTATGCTGGTCCAGAGCAACGATATTGCCCAGCAGGTGTTTATGAGTTCATTAAAGACGATGCTGGTCAAGATAAACTGCAAATTAATGCTCAGAACTGCGTTCACTGTAAAACCTGTGACATTAAAGACCCAACCCAAAATATCGTTTGGGTAGCCCCTCAAGGTGGTGAAGGTCCGGTGTACGACGGTATGTAATAATGGCCTCTTGAACGTCTATTATTAATACGGCAACGCAATAAAATTGCCCTTGAGTCATTTAAAGTTCAAGGGCAATTTTACGTTTATACGGAGAAAAAGCTTTTTTAGCTTAGAATTTACAATTTAATTGTTACTGTTACAAAATAATTGTTTCTAAGGTGTTTCTCTGCAAGTTGGCTACCAAACCCTAAGAATTTAGTTAATTTCTGATAATTTACAGTAATTAACCCTTAAAACCCCTGTTACATTTAAGTTTGTTCAGCTTAGTGTCAGATAAGCTAAACTTAATGCCTGTTTATTGACCAGAAAACTGAAACTAGTTTGATAAATACCCTTGTGAAGCCCTTGTTTTTTCTATATTATTTCAA
>CAYFVY010000172.1:2593-3736 GCA_964346715.1 uncultured Pelistega sp.
AAACTAGTTTGATAAATACCCTTGTGAAGCCCTTGTTTTTTCTATATTATTTCAAGTGGCGCAAACAACGCCACATGTCAATCCTTATTATACTTATATAGACTATGCAAATAAAAACTTCTCAACCAAGAGGAATCATGTCGCGTATGCGGCGGGTTTTTCTTACCGTTGCGGTATTTAGCGCACCTGCTATTTCCGCAGCGCAAAATGCCGACTTCATCGGCCTGCAAATTAAGGCACAATCCAGTGCCATTCCCACAGAACAAAATAGCACCAGCTGGTCTCCTAAGATCTCCGACCCTATCGGCGACCTTATTAGCCAAGCTAAAGTTGATCGCGCTAACCGTGATGCTTCGATTGGTTTGAAGTCGAACTCATCCGTTAAGAGTGAATTAGCACAAGCGGCTCTAAACTATGTTGGTGTGCGTTATCGTTTTGGTGGAGCCTCACCTACTGGCTTTGACTGCAGTGGCTTGATTTACTATACAGCGAGCAAGTATATGGGCGTTGAGTTACCACGTGTAGCCGCCTCTATGGCCACTGTAGGTACTTCAGTACAACGCTCTGAGCTACAACCAGGCGACTTAGTATTTTTTAATACTCGCGGTTTCCGCAACTCACACGTTGGTATTTACCTAGGTAATAATGAATTCTTGCATGCTCCACGCACAGGTACCACAGTACGCGTAGAGAAGATGGGGGATTATTGGACCAAGCGCTATAATGGTGCTCGCCGTCTAGAAACACAACGCTTAGCCTCAGCTAAGTAAGCTTACCGTTATAAACCAATTATCTAATTGGTGCTATGTTTACTTAATCAAGCTTTAGTAAAAGATTTGCCAAGCTTATTAAGTAAACTTAGTCAGCACAGTAAGTTTAAAGCAGTACAAACGAAAAAACTCTGTTAAAAAGGCCTAGATAAACGACTAGGCCTTTTTACTTCACACTACTTATTTATTCTATTCCTTCCTGCTACTCATAATAAAGCAGCTGGGCACTCGGCTGGACTTTAATAAAAAGTGATACCTCAGTAGACCCCCCTACTGTTTGTACCGATACTCCAATCAAAGACCACATTACGATAATCGCCAACAAGGCCATCAAGATAGTATGTAAACGTCTTGATTCTTTCATAATAAGCCA
>CAYFVY010000173.1:0-3695 GCA_964346715.1 uncultured Pelistega sp.
GCGGTAGTGGCTTATGTGCCCGGTGCTGTCGTACATAGTGGGCAGAATGCCGCCGACCCCGCCGTTGGCCGTGAAGGTCCTGCCTGGTTATTGAATGGTGAAGCGATTACGCATGTCTGGCAAGATAATAAGACAGCGACATGGGCACCATTTGACGAAGGTCCAGCACCGCATCGTCATGAAAAGGCTATCCTCACCGCGCTGCAAGATCCCGATGCTGTAGTGCGTGCACGGATTAAGGTGGAGAATATCCAAGCGCCAATTATTATGTTATCCGGTACGGATGATGGGGCTTGGCCTTCAAGTCTGTATAGCCAGATGGTCTATGACAAGCTGCAAGAAGTCGCCTATAGCCATGATGTCCAATGGGTAGATACAGCACAGGCAGGGCATAGCATTATCTTCCCTTATGTGCCGACCACACAGCTCACTTATACACATCCTGTTTCTAAGCGTATTAGTACCTCTGGTGGCCGTGCAGATAGGAACGCTGAGTCGGATGAAAATACCTGGAATGCGATTAAACCCTTCCTACAACAAGCGCTTGCCAATCATCGTCAAGAAACCCAATAAATCTTAAAAGAGAGTGAGTGATACCGAATGAGTGATCATCAAAGTACTGATTTAATTGATACGCTGCTCAACTTATCCCCGAGTAGCTCTACGTATCAAGCCCGCCACTTCAGAGAAAAAGTGGTGAATGGCACACAAGCTAGCTATGATGCTATTTTTAGTTCAAAAGTAAACTTAAATTTAGCGTGGCGTTATTTAGTTGCTGTCTATGCATGCCAATTATCTAAAGCCCCTGAGCTTGAGCAACATTATCTGGCACAAGCCAAAGCTCAAGGTATTGCTGAGGAATGGCTTGTTGCTGTAAAGAATGAGCAACTCGATACGATTGCTGATGAGCAATTAAAAGCGATCCTGGTCTTTACCTCTAAGTTGATTGTGAAGCCAGTTGAGGGTGATCAAGAAGCGATTTTAGCCTTGAAAAAAGTCGGTGTCAGTACACCTGATATCGTTGCCTTAAGCCAACTAATCGCCTTTTTATCGTATCAAGTTCGTCTATTTGCGGGACTTAAAGCCATGCAAGCCTTGGAGCAAAAGCAATGAGTCAAGAAGTTATTAAAATTAAGGGATTCACCAACGAAACCCTAGGTTGGAAAGCATGGTTGGATGTGGTGGATGTTGAGCACGCAACGCCGGAACAAATTGAGGTCTTAGAGGCCAGCCACCCGCAAGCCAAAACATCGGATTACTACCTGCTCTTAGTGCATGAGGCTGAAATCTTAAATCATCGTTCTGAAGCGTATAACGCGATTATGTATGCCCCAGGTGGTTTACATCGTGCTGACCGTGAGTTAGGTGCTCTAACCGTATCGCGCATTAATGGTTGTGTGTATTGTGCCTCGGTGCATGCACAGCGTTTTGAACAATTAGCCAAACGTAATCAGATTGTTGCGGATGTGTTTACGGATCCTGCTACTGCCGGTGATAATGAACGTGATAAGGCGATTATTGAGTTGGCTACACAGCTAACGGAATCACCTGAGCAATTTGATGCATCGAATATCCAAAAGCTCAAAGACATTGGCATGGACGAGAAAGAAATTCTCGACCTGATTCATTCTGTGGCGATTTTTGGCTGGGCTAATCGCTTGATGTTGAATTTGGGTGAGCCGGTTTTTCCTTAAGTGAATCAGAGCGCGCTTATCACTGTTGTATCGGTCTTGTATCGGTGCGGTATTAGGTAGGTACCTTCTAATAAACAGGAAGTCATCTGCTCAAGTTGACTTCCTGTTTTGTTAAGAGACGTAGCCTAGTATTTTGTTAAGCTAGAAGGAGTTATATTAGAGTGAATTAATTTTAACTTGGTTTAAAGTTAAATTAACTTGAGGTTGCTTAGCTTACTATCACCAAACTAGGGTCGTCAGCTTGTTCAAAGATTTGCTGTACACGTTGTTGCCATGTCGCGGCAAAAGCTTGCTTTTCCTCTTCAGTCGCAGGGCCATCAAGAGCATGTAAGAGCGAAGGGAAGAGGCCAGGAGGGGCAGGAACAGTAGAAGAATTAAAATCCACCATAACTTCAGCACCTGTATCAAGACGCTTAAACCTCATCAAACCTTGAATCGGATTATCGAACGATAATAAATTACGACGATCAAATTTACCGCGCAAGCCCTTAAAACCAGTATCACTAGTCGCCCCTGTAATGAAGGATACGACATTCGCAATCACGCCCGTCACTCCATCAAGATGGGCATCACGAAATGACACGTGAATAGCGCCACGCTCTGGTGTCTCCTCACCATACAGTTTACGCAAGGCCTTAACCGTCATTAAATACGCACCTGCTACCGTAGGGCAAGAGTGGCCTGCGAGCTTAACCACCTCGGCATAGCTATAGTGCATAATACCGTCGTCAGTTGAACCAAGAAACTTACCCAGAGGGTCATACAGGCTAATTGTGGGAGCCTGTTCAAAAAAAGAAGGGAAACTCATCTGTCGCTCCAAAGAGAATGGCCAATCTAGAAAGCTAGATCTTGCCTGCCAAATCCATTACTTGACTAATATAGTCAAGTATACGTGATTATGTCTGTGGTACTCGTAGAGGCCAATATGGAAGAATGGTTATTTCTCTTGCCACGCTAGTTTTTTAAACAAAACTTACCAACCAGGCCAATACACCACTACCTATGACGACTAGCCAAGGTGGTAACTTCCACATCATAAGGGCAAGTAAAGCGACTAAGGCGAGCGCAAAATCTTGTGGAGCATGGATAGCACTTGTCCATACGGGATTGTAAAAAGCTGCTACGAGTAAGCCGACGACAGCCGCATTAATCCCAAGTAAGGCGGTCTGTGTACGTGGATAACGGCGCAATTGCTCCCAGAAAGGTAGGGCGCCTATGACTAATAAGAAAGAAGGGATAAACATTGCTACAAGTGCGATCAAGCCACCCGTAAAGCCTGTTGGCTCAGTACTCATGGACGCCCCAAGAAAAGCAGCGAAGGTAAATAAGGGGCCAGGCACGGCTTGAGCTGCGCCATAACCGGCTAAGAAAGTGTCATTATCTACCCAGCCGTTAGGGACGACTTCGGCTTGTAAGAGAGGAAGAACAACGTGGCCACCACCAAATACTAAGGAACCAGCACGATAAAAGGTATCGATAAGAGCGACGGTGGTGCTAGGAAATGCACTGCTGAGTAGGGGTAAAACGACTAATAGAATAAAGAAAATGCTTAGGCAAATAAAACCGACACGGCGTATGATTAAACGAGGTAGTGGTTCATATCCAGTAATTGCTTTAGGTTTAAATAAAGTAAGACCTAAGAATCCAGCCAAAACAATCACAGCAACCTGAATCCAAGCAGAAGGAAAGAGCAAAATCAAACTTGCGGCAATCACCATAATGGTAGCGCGCGGTGTATCAGGGCAGAGTTGGCGTGCCATCCCCCAGATTGCTTGCGCCACTACGGCAACAGCAGCAATCTTCAGACCATGTAGAAAACCAGCTGGAATCGTATCGCCATAATGGCTGATACCAAGTGCAAAAAGAATTAGGAGCAGCGCTGAAGGGAGGGTAAAACCACACCAGGCAGCAAGCGAACCCATAAAGCCTGCACGTGAAAGCTCCAAAGCAATGCCAACTTGACTACTTGACGGACCAGGTAGAAATTGACATAAGGCCACC
>CAYFVY010000174.1:0-3631 GCA_964346715.1 uncultured Pelistega sp.
GTGCGAGATGGGTTCTATCCTCGACCTGTAAGGTGAGGTTAATAGTACCGATTTCCATCTCTTCATCACTTAGGCTCAGCTGAATAATATTCGAGTCAGCAGCAGCGATTTGCGCAGCGATGCGACCTAATACACCTTTCTGGCTGAGGATGGTGATTGATAAGCGCGTGCTGAGGTGCTTGCTCGGCTCATCGTCCCAAGCCACATTAACCCAGCGCTCTGGTTCTTTCTTGCGTTGTGCTAGTGCGAGAGGGCAGTCATCCACGTGTACAACGAGGCCATGTCCAGGTCGGATAACGGCAATTAGGCTATCACCAGGAATAGGTGAACAGCAGCTCGAGAGAACAACGGATTGTCCCTCATTACCTTGGATGCGAATGGTGCTCGTCTTGGCGATATTAATTTCATCAAAGTCGGTAGCACTCGTGGCAACTAAAGGTGTATCAATTAGGAAGCGGCGTGCAACAACTGCTGCTAAGCGGCGGCCCAAGCCAATATCAACGAGAATCTCATCAACGCTTTGGGCGCCAGAACTCTTAGCGAGTTTGCTCCATAGCGGATCTTCTTTGCTTGGCATAGGGGTATTCAGCTCTTCCATCGCTTGACGCAAGAGTTTCTCACCGAATTGAATCGATTCATTGAGGCGAACATTCTTCAAGTAGTGGCGAATCTCAGAGCGAGCTTTACCGGTACGCGCAAAGTTCAACCATTGCATACTTGGTTCTGCGCTTGGGTCAGTATGGATCTCGACACTATCACCACTAGATAGCTCAGTCTTCAATGCGGCTTGTTCACCATTGATGGTACATGAGTACGCATGATTACCAATATTCGTATGAATTGAGTAAGCGAAGTCAATTGGTGTAGCACCACGTGGTAGGGAGATAATCTTGCCTTGTGGCGTAAAGACGTATACCGAGTCAGGGAAAAGGTCAACCTTAACGTGATCAAGGAACTCACCTGAGTCACCGGTTTGGCTTTGAATGTCGAGCAGTGATTGCAACCAACGATGGGTCTGTCTTTGTAAGTCGCTTAAGGTTGTGCCCTCGGCCTTATAGAGCCAGTGAGACGCAACGCCTTCTTCAGCGATACGATCCATATGAATGGTGCGAATCTGGAATTCAATCGGTGTGCCATAAGGGCCAACCAAGGTAGTATGCAAAGACTGATAGCCATTGACTTTAGGAATAGCAATGTAGTCTTTGAATTTACCAGGAACTGGGCGATAGAGTTGATGCAGAATACCTAATACGATATAACACTCGGTTAAGGTATTCACAATAACTCTAAAGCCGTAGATGTCTAAGACGTCAGAGAAACTCTTCTTCTGCTCACGCATCTTCTTGTGAATACTATACAGTGTCTTCTCGCGGCTCAGTAACTTGGCTTCAATGCCATGAGCGGGTAGGGCACTATTAATATTATTCGTGATCTTGTTTAGGAGATCGCGTGGATTATGGCGAGCATTCTGTAAGGCCTTATTGAGCACTTCATATCGATGTGGATGATAGGCCTGGAGGGCAATATCTTCAAATTCGCAGACTAGGTTATTTAGACCTAGGCGATTCGCAATGGGTGCGTAAATTTCTTGGGTTTCTTTCGAAACACGTTGACGCTTCTCTAAGCTAACCCCATCCAGTGTGCGCATATTATGCAGGCGGTCAGCCAGTTTCACGAGAATTACGCGTACGTCTCGCGCCATAGCAAGCAGCATCTTGCGGAAGCTCTCGGCTTGCTGTTCTACTTTGCTGGTGAAATTAATACGCTCTAACTTAGTTAAACCATCAACTAATTCGGCAACGTCGGCATTGAATTTCTCGGCAATTTCTGATTTCAGAACGCCTTGATCTTCAATCGTGTCATGTAAGAGCGCCGCCATTAAGGCATTCGCATCGAGTTTCCACTCAGCGCAAATACAGGCTACAGCTACAGGATGGGTGATATAGGGTTCACCAGTGGCGCGCATCTGGCCAAGGTGTGCCTTATCGGCGAAGTGATAGGCTTCGCGTACGATTTCGATCTCTTTAGGCTCTAAATAGCCGATCATCTTCAGCAGAGGATCAAATAGATCGCCTGCTGGTTTCGAATCAAGAGGAGCGGGTGAGTTAGGTATAAGAGGTTCCTCGGCCTTAGTCTTACGACGAAAAGGCGAATTCACGCGTAATGCATGTAAAAAAGATGAAGAAACGTTCTTTATACCCATATTGTCCTACTTAAAAAACTAGGTTGGAACTTTGCGTAGCATCTCAGCGCCAGTCTTGCCTTCAGCAATTTCACGTAAAGCAATGACGGTTGGCTTGTCATTGTCTTTTTCTACACGTGGTTGGTGACCTTGAGCTAATTCACGCGCACGGTAGGTGGCAATTAAGGTCAAATCAAAGCGATTTGGGATTTTTTCTAAACTATCATCAACTGTAATACGAGCCATTATTAACCTAAACGTTAAAAAATTAATTTGTAGAGAATGGAATACTAAAATCAGAAAATAGCTTCTGGTGCTTCATGGCTTGCGGCGGATAGCGCAGGCGTGAGACCGTGACAATTTGCTGGATTTGTTGTAAAGCCAAGTCAAAGTTATCATTAATGATAACATATTCGCACTCTGGAGCGTGGGCAATTTCGCTACCAGCAGCCAATAAGCGCCGAGAAATTACACTCTGAGAGTCTTGTCCGCGGTTGTTCAAACGACGCTCTAATTCATCTAGAGAAGGTGGCAAAATAAAGATATCTGTTACGGCTGGAAATTGCTCGCGTACTTGTCGCGCACCTTGCCAATCGATCTCTAATAAAATGTCATCCCCTTGCTTAATACTGGCTTGAATAAATTGGCGTGGAGTCCCATAGAAATTACCGTGAACTTCAGCCCACTCAAGGAGATTGCCTTGTTCACGCCACTCATTGAACGTATCAACCGAAATAAAGTGATACTCACGACCATCTACCTCGCCAGGGCGTGGTTCCCTCGTGGTGCATGAAATGGACAGTTTGATACTTGGGTCATGTTCAAGTAGTGCCTTAACTAAGCTTGATTTACCAGCGCCACTCGGGGCAATTATCATAAATACATTACCAGGGTATTTCATACGACCTCGTTGTTAGTTTTATAAAGAGTGTTTATCATTAATGATAACCTAGACAGCAATCTTTTTTTTGGGAGTAAAGCGATGAAGGCAAAAGTAGCCATAGTGACTGGGGCAGGTTCAGGGATTGGTCGCGCCGTCAGCATAGCCTTTTTACAAGCGGGTTATCGAGTTGTTCTTACAGGGCGGCGTTTGGAGCCTTTACAAGAAACATTAAGACTGGCACAACAGATAGCGATACCGGCGAATGTTGGGGACAATAGCCCATTTGATGTCAAAGGCGATGAAGCACTGCAAAAAGCCGCTGTTGATATACAACAAGCCAGCTTAGTGCAGATCTGCGATGTGACTCAGGAAGAAGAGGTAGCGGAGTTATTTGCTCAGGCGAAAGAGAAATTTGGTCGTATTGATGTCTTATTTAATAATGCGGGTCGTGGTAGTTTTGCTAGCCTTATTGATGAGCTTTCAGTGCAAGAGTGGCGCGAAGTGATTGATGTCAATGTTAACGGTATGTTTATTTGTGCGCGCGAGGCCTTTAAACATATGCGTCA
>CAYFVY010000175.1:0-3594 GCA_964346715.1 uncultured Pelistega sp.
GATGGCGGTATTGTTCATAGATCTCAGCTGTACACATAATTTCCATCTGTGCTGTGCCATCATCCAGCAATAAGAAATATAGGCGACTATCTGCTTGCCCTTCATTCTTCACATTAAAGCTACGCACACCCAACAAGACCCCTGCTACCCATTGTAGATCCTTAGCATCTACCAATTTGGCCAGGGTTGTTGGCACAAAGCGGCGCACCTCATCACGCCATACCTCAAACAGGTGGTGACTAAAGTAAAAGCCTAATGCTTGTTTCTCTTGGGTCAGGGTCTCGTATAAGGTCCAAGGTGCGACCTTATCCATCTCCTGTTGCACCAACTCATTCGAATCGTCTTCAAACAAGGAGAATTGATTAGCGTTCTCATCGGCTTGATCAGCTGCTTCAATTGCTTGGTTCAAACTGCTTAATAGTGCCGCACGATTCGTATTCAAGCTGTCAAAAGCACCTGCGCGTATCATCGCCTCCATCGTGCGACGATTCACCGTATGGCGATTCACCCGATGACAAAAATCGTATAAGTCTGTAAAAGGCCCACCCTCTTCGCGTGCTCGTAAAATTTCTTCCACCGCACCTTGCCCCGTGCCCTTAATCGCTCCAAGCCCATAACGAATCGTACGCGGTGGCAAGCCCTTAGCGCTATGTTCGTCGGGTACGGGTTCAAATCGATACACCGATAGGTTCACATCCACCGGTAAGACTGTTAAGCCATTATCCAATGCATCACGCCAGAAGATCTGCACCTTATCGGTATCATCCATATCTGATGACATGGTGGCGGAAATAAACTCCGCTGGGTGATAGGCCTTAAGCCAGGCGGTTTGATAAGCAATTAGGGCATATGCTGCGGAGTGACTCTTGTTAAAGCCATAACCCGCAAATTTCTCCATTAGGTCAAACAAACGTACCGCTAAAGCGCCGTCGTAGCCCTTATCGACAGCGCCTTTTTCAAATAATTCACGGTGCTTGGCCATCTCTTCAGGCTTCTTCTTACCCATCGCTCGACGCAATAAGTCAGCCCCCCCTAAGCTATAGCCACCGATAATTTGTGAAATCAGCATCACCTGTTCCTGATACACAATCACACCATAGGTACTGCTTAAGGTACTCGTGAGATCCTCATGGAAATAATCCACTTCCGCACGGCCATGCTTACGATTTACGAAGTCATCGACCATGCCCGACTCTAGGGGACCAGGACGATATAGAGCAAGTACCGCGATCACATCTTCAAAGTTACTCGGTAAGAGTTTGCGTAAGAGCTCTTTCATCCCACGCGATTCCAGCTGGAACACCGCCGTGGTATTGCCCTCACAGAGTAACTGATAGGTCGCTGCATCATCGAGCGGCAAACTCATGATATCGAAGTCTTTCTGTGCCTCATTAAAGCGTCGTACATAACGTACAGCCCAGTCGAGAATCGTTAAGTTACGTAGGCCCAAGAAGTCAAACTTAACTAAGCCGACGTCCTCAATATCGCCCTTATCGTATTGCGAAACCACACCACTCTCACTGCCTGGTTGACAATACAGCGGGCAGAAGTCAGTCAGTTTCCCTGGTGCAATCAATACCCCCCCTGCGTGCATGCCGATATTACGCGTCAAACCTTCCAGCGGGCGCGCAAGGTCAACGATGGCACGAACTTCCTCATCATCCTCATAGCGACGTTGGAACTCAGGTTCTTCATTTAGGGTTTTTTCTAGCGACCATGGGTTAGCCGGGTTAAAAGGAATCAGCTTAGACAGTCCGTCACATAAGGAATACGGCATTTCTAAGACACGGCCTACATCACGCACAACCGCTTTTGCCCCCAGCGTACCGAAGGTCGCAATCTGGCTAACAGCATCGCGGCCATATTTGTCTTTCACATAGTCGATGACTTTTTCACGATTCTCTTGGCAGAAGTCAATATCGAAGTCAGGCATGGAAACGCGTTCAGGGTTTAAGAAACGCTCAAAAAGCAAGTCATAACGTAAGGGGTCTAAGTCCGTAATCCCTAACGAGTACGCGACTAGCGAGCCAGCGCCCGAACCACGACCCGGGCCCACCGGCACACCATTACCCTTACCCCAGTTAATAAAGTCTTGAACAATCAGGAAGTAGCCTGGGAAACCCATAGAGATAATGGTCTGACACTCCCAATCGAGGCGCTTCTGATACTCAGGGTAGGCTTCCTTACGTGCTTTCTCATCAGGATAGAGATGCTCCATGCGCTTGGCGAGACCTTGCTGGGCAAGATAGATTAAATAATCATCCAGCGGAATATTGTCTGGTGTAGGGAAATTCGGTAATTGCGCACGCCCTAATTCAATCGTGACGTTACAACGCTTGGCAATTTCCACGGTATTCTGTAAGGCACTTGGAATATCGGCAAAGCGCTCTTGCATCTGCTCGCTACTCAGCATATATTGTTGGCGAGTAAAGCGACGTACACGTGTAGGACTGGCTAGGACATCACCATCGGCAATACAAACACGGGCTTCATGTGCTTCAAAATCTGACTCATGGAGGAACTGAATCGGGTGAGTTGCCACAACAGGCAAACCAACTTCTTGGGCTATACGAACGGCTTGTTGCACATAGCTCTCATCCCCGTCAAAACCAGCACGCTGCAGCTCAAGATAAAAGTGATCGGGAAATACATCACGCCACTCCTTGGCCAACTCAAGCGCTTGAGCATAGTTGCCTACTTCAAGGGCATGACCGATATCGCCTTGGCGTCCACCTGACAAGACAATCAGACCCTTAGCAGCCTGCAACCAGGCTTTACGAATTTCACCATGGCCTTGATTCTGATTTTCAAGCCAAGCTTTAGAAATTAGCTCACAGAGACTTAAGTAGCCCTCATGGTTTTTAGCAATCAATAAGCAACGATAGGGTTGGCTTGGATCTTGCTCATTACTCAGCCATAAATCACAAGCAATCAGTGGTTTTAAACCGCTCTTACGTGCTTGCTTATAAAACTTAATCTGTCCAAATAAATTACCAAGATCACTAATCGCTAAGGCGGGTTGATTAAATTGTTTGGCGGCTTTAACCAAGTCATCAACGCGTGCCATCCCATCAACAACGGAAAATTCTGAGTGACTGCGAAGATGAACAAAAGGAATCGGAGCGGCTTGGGTCATAGTGATGGACTAAATTTATCTGATTGAATACAAATTGAAAGTATAGGCTTAAAGCACTAAGCTTAGTTTGGCATTGTGGGGCAATGATATAGGGTAGACATGAGTTTACCATCATACAGGCTAAGAGATAGGTAGTTTCTCGCTTAGATTTATTTATCTCAAGAGCATTCCTCTACCCATTTCATTGTCTAAGATACTTTATTTATAACAGGGCGTGTTCTTCTGTTGTTAGCGAGAAGTTCTAAATCGCTACGCATTAATAAAAGTCAAATTAACACTTATTGTTGATATCAATTTTTAGTATCATATTAAAAAAATGGCTTGATGAAAACGGAATTAAACCATGAAGAATATTATGACTATTCAAGGATATAAAGCACTCATTTCATATGACGCTGAAACAGAGCTCTTTCGCGGTGAGTTTTTAGATGTGAATGGAGGGGCTGATTTTTATGCTG
>CAYFVY010000176.1:0-3560 GCA_964346715.1 uncultured Pelistega sp.
GATGCTCTAAAAGCGCGTGGCTATTATTTATGCATTGAAACCAATGGCTTGCATCGATTCGCTTGATTGGGCTATTAAATCGCCATGACTCTACTGATGCGTTTTCTAGTGATGCGGTTGCTAATCGCCTCCCCCCCCGTCCATTGGCAATTGAGTGTACAGACGCATAAGTGGGCTGGCATAGAATAGCTGATACAATACTGAAATTGTGAACTTGAGGATATTGTTGTATGCATTATGAGAGTTTGTTTACGCCCCTAACAATTGCGGGCACAGCAGTTAAGAATCGAATTTTTTTAGCGCCTTTAACACGTTTGCGTGCTCAGTTGCCAGGTGAGGTTCCCTCGACAATGGCCGCTGAATACTATGCTCAACGTGCTAGTGGTGGCTTATTAATTGCAGAAGCGACGAATATTTCTGCGCGTGCGCGAGGTTATGGTGGAGCGCCTGGCTTATATACTGATGAGCAACAAGCTGCATGGCAGGAAGTCGTACAGGCCGTGCATGCTAAGGGTGCTAAGATGGCCGTACAACTTTGGCACTGCGGTGCAGTCTCGCATCAAAGCCTACTTGATGATGGTCGTGCACCGATCTCGGCGAGTGCTAATAATATTCAAGGACTACGTACCACTTTGCGTGATGCCCAAGGTAATGCCCAACGTGAGCCAACAACACCTGCACGCGAAGCGAGCTTGGAGGATATTCAACAAGTGATTCAAGACTTTGCGGACAGCACTCGCCGTGCTAAAGCAGCGGGTTTTGACTTTGTTGAGATTCATGGTGCTCATGGTTATCTATTAGGCCAGTTTTTCTCTAAGGCAACAAATCATCGTGCTGATGCCTATGGTGGCTGCCGTGAGAACCGTGCGCGTTTAATGTTGGAAGTGATTGATGCCTGCGTTGCCGCCTGGGATAAGGACCATATCGGTATCCGTATTTCTCCTTTGGGTACCTTTAATAATGTCGATATGGGCTATGATGAGGAAGAAACCTTGTGGTTAGTCGAGCAGATTCAACAACGTGGTATTGCCTTCCTGCATATTTCTGAACCCGACTGGGCGGGTGGCACACCATTTAGCCTAGAGTATCGCCAACAATTGCGTGCCCGTTTTAAGCAAACCTTGATTTGTGCAGGCGCTTACACCGCTGAAAAAGCCAATCAATTGATTGCTCAAGGTCTGATGGATGCGGTGGCTTTTGGTCGCTCTTTCTTAGCGAATCCAGATTTACCCGAACGCTTCGCTCAAGATGCACCACTTAATGAAATGCGTCAGACAGGCGTATATGGTGGGGATGCTGAGGGATACACTGACTATCCTCGCCTCAGTGCCTAATCTTAGCGCCTAACCACCATACCGCTTTCTTAAGGCCTTAGCCCTTATCAGGAAAGGTTTTATACACCGCTTGACGCCATTGCCTTAAGCGGTGTTTTCGTTCATCGGCACTCATTTGTGGTTCAAAGCGGCGCTCCAACTGCCACATATCAGCAAGGTCGTCTTCTGCATAGAAGCCACAATGGATGCCTGCCATTTTCACTGCACCGAAAGCCGTTACTTCAAGCATATTGGGACGTAGTACAGGGACACCGAGAATATCGGCTTGAAATTGCATCAATAAATTATTCGCACTCGCACCGCCATCCACGCGTAACTCAGTGAGGGGAGTAGGGGCGTCTTGTTGCATAGCAGTGAGTACATCAGCCACCTGTAAAGCTATCGATTCAAGCGCGGCACGTGCAATATGCGCCTTAGTACTACCGCGACTTAAGCCGCTGATTTGAGCGCGTGCCTCGGATTGCCAATAAGGGGCACCCAATCCAGTAAATGCGGGTACTAGAGTGACTCCATCGGTATCGGAAACTTGTTGAGCCAGCGCTTCTACTTCATGGCTTTGTTGAATAATGCCTAAATTATCGCGTAACCACTGCACAATAGCACCTGCCATAAAAACGCTACCTTCTAAGGCATATTGAGGTTTCATGCCCTCTTGTTGCCAGGCAACGGTACTTAAGAGATTGTGCTGGCTTTGAATGCGTTGTTCACCCGTATTCATGAGCATAAAACAACCTGTGCCATAGGTGTTTTTCGCCATGCCTGCATGACGGCAGTCATGACCAAAAAGAGCGGATTGTTGATCACCGATGGCGGAATAAATGGGAATTTGTGCGCCGAGTAATCCTGCCGCAGTATGGCCTATGGCATGTGAGGACGGAATAATCTTGGGCAAAAGGCTAGATGGGATACCAAATAGTTCAAGCAATTCTTCAGACCATTGGCAGGTTTGAATATCCATGAGCATGGTGCGTGAGGCATTGCTGACATCGGTGACATGGAGTCCATGTGTTAATTGCCAAATCAACCAAGAATCGATCGTGCCAAAAGCCAATTCACCTTGTTTGGCTAATTCACGTGCACCCTCTACGTGCTCCAATAACCAAACCAATTTCCCCGCACTGAAGTATGGATCTAAAAGTAGACCGGTTAGGCCTTGGATACGCTCAGCCTGACCTTGCTCTTGTAGCTTTTGGCACCAGCTTGCCGTGCGTCGGTCTTGCCAGACAATGGCGGGAGCAATAGGACGTCCTGTTTTTCTATGCCAAACGACCGTAGTTTCACGCTGGTTAGTGATGCCGATGCCCTTAATATCTTTGGCCAGTAAACCTGCTTTAGCAATGGCTTCTTGAATGCAGGCGATCTGGGTATTCCAGATTTCCCAAGCATCTTGCTCAACCCAGCCAGCATGAGGGGTGTAGAGTTCAAAAGGCTTTTGTGCGGTGGCGACAATCTGTCCTTGTGCATCAAAAATAATGGCACGGCTTGAGGTGGTGCCTTGGTCGACTGCGAGAAGATACGCCATAGTTGCTCCAAATACAGGTGGGAAGGGAAGGAAGACTCCCTATTCAGTACTAAAAATTATATACTCAATGGCGAAAAATGAAAGAATTGCTTATCAACAGGGAAACTGCATGTCGATTCATACTGCTACAGTAAGAGAACAGACTTCATCAGGAGTGCAGGTAGCAACTTCACCGACTGCAGTGACTACGCCTACGATGCCTACAGTGTTCAGCTCCAGAAGACAAATGTGGCTTCATGCTTTACGTCCACGTACCTTGCCATTAAGTGTAGCGGGAATCGTGGTGGCGAATGTATTGGCATGGACAGCAGGTACTTTTCACTGGCTGATTGGGTTCTTTAGCCTATCAACAGCTTTGCTACTGCAAATCGTGGCTAATCTAGCGAATGACTATGGCGATGGAATTAATCAGATGGATCGTGCTGACCGCCAAGGTCCCGTACGTATTACCGCAAGTGGACTAGTGAGTCCTAAGAGTATGTTATTGCTGGTCTTAGCAGCATGCTTACTTAGCATCCTAAGTGGTTTAGCACTGCTGTACTCGGCTTGGTATGTGCACAGCCAGATAAAATGGAGTTTTTGGATTGCGCTAGGATCCTTATCCATCGTTGCTGCACTGGCTTATACCGTAGGGACGAAGCCATATGGCTATCGGAGTATGGGTGATTTGGCGGTACTGATTTTTTTTGGCTTTGTTGCCGTAC
>CAYFVY010000177.1:0-3488 GCA_964346715.1 uncultured Pelistega sp.
CCGAAAGAGCAAGATTGGCGACAAAATAATCTGCTGCGTTTGCAGCGTCACTTAATCAAGACATGTGATGAAGCGGGTTTGGCATTTTGGTCACAGATTAACGAAAAGTATCAAAATTTTTAACGAAAAAGACTGCATTTTTTTAAAAAAGCCGTATCATTATGGCTTTACACACAGCTTCACTATGGGGGCATCACAATGAAATCAACTTTGTTGGGTAAGTTCGCTATGGCAGCGACCGTAATGGCCGCTTCTTTATCAAGTGCTTGGGCACAAGATAAGGTCGTTAACGTCTATAACTGGGCTGAATACACAGCACCAGATACGATCTCGGGTTTTGAAAAAGCAACAGGCATTAAAGCTCGTTACGATACGTATGATACGAACGATATTTTACAAGCCAAATTGTTAACCGGTAACTCAGGTTATGATGTGGTTGTGCCATCAACTCACTATGCGGCTCGCCAAATTGAAGGTGGTTTATTCCAGAAATTAGATAAGTCTAAACTCCCTAACTGGGCTAATTTAGACCCTGCAATTATGGAAGTTGTGGCCCAAGTTGACCCAGGTAATGAATATTTAATTCCATGGGGCTATGGTACTAACGGTTTAGGTTTCAACGTAACTAAAGCGAAAGCCGCTTTAGGTGAGAATGTTGAGCTAGGCAGTTGGGATATTCTATTTAAACCTGAGAACGCACAGAAACTACAATCATGTGGTATTTCTATGCTTGACGAGGCCGCTCAAGTGTTCCCAGCTGTATTGCACTACTTAGGCAAAGATCCTAATAGTAGCAATCCTGATGATTACCGTGAAGGCCTAGAGTTATTGAAAACTATCCGTCCGTACATCCGTCAGTTTAGCTCATCAGGCTATATCGATGAGTTAGCTTCGGGTGATTTATGTATGGTGTATGGTTTCAGTGGCGACGTGATGATTGCAGCCGATCGTGCAGCAGAAGCGAAGAAAGACTTCTCAATTGATTACTATATTCCACAAGGTGGTGCGCCAGTTTGGTTTGACACCATGGCTATTCCTAAAGATGCGCCTAACGTCGATAACGCACACGTGTTTATCAACTATATCGAAACACCTGAAGTGCATGCAGCAATTACCAATGAAATGTTCTACCCGAACGCGAATAAGGTTTCACGTGACTTCGTTAAACCAGAGATTGCTAACAACCCAATGCTTTACCCTGGTGAAGATGTGGCAAAAACCTTATTTGTGATCAAACCGCAATCTATGCAGATTTCACGTCTACAAACACGTTTGTGGGCTGAGCTTAAATCAGGAAAATAATTCATGGACGAAGGACGCTTTTCGACGCCAGCAGGGGATCCTGACGAGTTTGTTAAAATTGTCGATGTCGTTAAAATCTTTGACGATGTGGTTGCTGTAAAGTCGGCGAATTTATCGGTGCGCCGTAATGAGATTTTTGCTTTACTTGGGAGCTCAGGCTCTGGTAAGTCAACCTTATTACGTATGTTAGCCGGTTTTGAGAAACCGACTTCAGGGCAAATTTTATTAGACGGAGTGGATATCTCGGGTATTCCGCCGTATAAGCGTCCTGTGAACATGATGTTCCAATCATATGCTTTATTCCCGCATATGAGTGTTGAGGATAATGTGGCCTTTGGCTTGAAGCAAGAGGGTGTTGATAAACAAGAGATCCATGATCGTGTTTTTGAGACGCTCGATCTTGTGCAGATGGCGGGTTATGCCCGTCGTAAGCCATCACAACTCTCAGGTGGACAGCAACAGCGAGTAGCCCTAGCACGTAGCTTGGTTAAGCGCCCGAAATTGCTCCTACTTGACGAGCCTATGTCGGCACTTGATAAGCAGATTCGCCAGAAAACCCAAATTGAACTCGTGAAGATCCTTGAGTCTGTTGGTGTGACCTGCATTATGGTGACGCATGACCAAGAAGAAGCGATGACCATGGCCGACCGTATTGCCGTCATGAGCGATGGGCAAATTGTGCAATATGGTACGCCACACGAAGTGTATACCTTCCCGAATTCGCAGTTTGTTGCCAGTTTCATTGGTTCAACGAATATTTTCACCGGCACGATTGTGGTTGATGAACCTGACCATGTCTTAATCGAGAGCGATGAGTTAATGCGCCCGATGTATGTGAACCATGGTGTGTCTGAGCCCCTAGGTATGGAAGTATATGTTTCTGTACGTCCAGAGAATATTCGTGTCTTGGAAGAACAACCTTCGGATGAGGTTAACGTTGGTCACGGGATCGTGACGCACGTGGCTTGGATGGGGGCTTACTTACTTTATCAAATTCGTTTAGATTCTGGTAAGGTGGTTGAAGCCAGTGTTTCTAATAGTCGTATCAGTAGTGAAGAGCCTCCGGGTCTAGACGATGAGGTGTATATCACTTGGGGTCCTGATAGCGGTACTGTGCTTCCGTCATGATTAAACTACCTAATTTTATTCGCAAGATTCTACCGAACCAGCATCAGTTGGCTATTTGGCCTCCTTATGCGTGGTTGGTCTTATGCTTGTTACTGCCTTTTTTCATTATTCTTAAAATTAGTTTTGCCGAGTCAACCTTCGGCATTCCACCATACTCGCCCTTAATTGCGATTAAGGAAAGTGTGGTGAATTTGTCCTTGCATCTTGAGGGCTATAAACTAATTTTCACCGATAGTCTTTTTATTACGGCCTATCTTAATTCCTTAAAAATGGCTGCCGTAACAACGATTATCTGTATCTTACTCGGCTACCCGATGGCGTATTATATTGCTCGCTCTTCTGAGCGTACGCGCAATATCTTATTGCTCTTGGTGATTTTGCCGTTCTGGACGTCTTTACTCTTACGTGTATATGCATGGATTGGTATTTTACGTAATGAGGGTTTGCTGAATAATTTATTACTCTGGTTAGGGGTTATTGATACGCCAATCGAGATTTATCGCACCGATATCGCTGTGTATATTGGTCTGGTGTATACCTATCTACCATTCTTTATTTTGCCTTTATATACCAACTTACTTAAGCTTGATCAGTGCTTATTAGATGCGGCTTATGATTTGGGCGCCAAACCTTTTAAAGCGTTCTTAAGTGTGACCTTACCGTTGTCAATGCCAGGCGTGATTGCGGGCGCCATGTTGGTCTTTATTCCAACCGTTGGTGAGTACGTTATTCCTGAATTACTGGGTGGTACCAATACCTATATGATTGGTCGCGTGATGTGGGATCAATACTTTACTGATGCGAACTGGCCAGTAGCTGCGGCAGTCGCCGTGATTATGATTATGCTCTTATTAGTGCCCTTAGTCATCTATCAACGAAGCCAAGCGAAGTTGATGCAGGAGGACGAATAATGTTTAAGTCGGTGAATGTGTTTAAGCTATTTTTCCTCTTTATCGGTTTTGCATTCTTATATATTCCGATTATCAGTTTAGTGGTGTTCTCGTTTAACGATTCAGCACTGGCGTCTTCTTGGAGTGGTTTTTCATTCCGTTGGTATG
>CAYFVY010000178.1:0-3435 GCA_964346715.1 uncultured Pelistega sp.
CCTTTTGATTGCGTCACTTCAGTTGTGCGCACTTTATAAGGAGGGCTTAATTATTGACTTAGCTCACACCCTAGCTAGGCGACTATTTGTCTAGTGTCACGGTCGGGCGACTTGGGTCGGCAATCCATTCACTCCACGATCCTGCATACAGGCCAGAACCGGATAAACCTGCAACTTCCATCGCAAGAATGCTATGGCAAGCCGTAATGCCTGAACCACATTGATGCACAATCTGTTCTGGCTTAGCAGCAATAGCTGAAAACTCCTGACGTAGTTGCTCAGCCGGCTTGTAATAGCCCTCAGCATCTAAATTCAAGCCCATAGGACGATTTAAGGCACCTGGAATATGGCCCGCAATCGGGTCCATTGGTTCTTCTTCCCCGTTATAACGTACTGCGGTTCGAGCATCGAGTAAGGTAAAGCTTGCTTCGCTTAAATTGCGCTCAACCTCAGGTGTTGTCACAAGGCGCACTAAGCTAGCACGTGGCTGCCACTCCTGTGGTGCTAAGGCAGGTGCTTCCCCACTTTCAATCTCGCCCTCAATCGCACGCCAGGCCTTGAAACCACCACTGAGTACTTGTACATGTTCAAAGCCTAACCAACGCAACATCCACCATAAATGGGCGGAAAACATCATGCTGTCGTTATCATAGATCACCACCTGATCATCGATATGCACCCCTTTTTGCCCCAATACCTTGGCCAGTTCTTCACGACTTGGTAATGGGTGGCGACCGTTCTTGCCATCCTTAACAGCAGCTAATTCCGTCTCGTGATCTAAAAAAATAGCACCAGGAATATGACCTTGGAGATACGCATCATGACCCCATGAATGATCCATCAAATCATGGCGGACATCAAAGACACGTAAATTTGTCTCTTCCTGCATCCGAGAACGTAACGCAATTGCCGTTATTAAAATTTCACTCATGAAGAACTCCTCTGTTGTTGCATGGTGCGCCAAGCACTAAAGACACCCGCAAAAATAATTAATATCATCCCTGCCCAGGCCCACATATCAGGGATCGTATCCCAGACCACAATACCAATGAGCGCAGCAAAAATAATCGTACTATATTGTAAGACCGCTGCCAACATAGGTGAACCCGCACCATAAGCTTGGGTCATACACAATTGACCAAGCATGCCAAACACACCCACCCCAAAAAGGGTAATGGTTGAGGCTAAGCTTAATGATAAGATATCCGCCTTTTGCACAGCAATCAAACTACTTAAACAAATGACAATAGAAAAATAGAATACGGTACGCCAGACTGGTTCACCTACTTGGCCTAGGCTTTTTACCTGAAACATGGCAATCGAGGCAAAAAAGCCTGAACCAAGACCGGCTAAAGCACCAATCCACTGCTCCTCTGTAATACTCGGGCGCAGGATTAATAAAACCCCTAGAAAACCAAGCAAGATGGTTAAAAGTCGCCAAATATCACGTTGTCCCTTACCTGCTCGATAAATCACCCATGCACCAATAAATAAGGAAGACGTATAGTTCAAGCTCGTGGCTGAGGCTAAAGGCAAAAAACCATAGCTAAAAAACACCAGCCATAAGGCAGTGCCGCCAAAAATATTCCGCTGCACATGTAAGCGCACGCTTTTAGGTTTTAAACTGTGTTGAGTAAGTAAAGCCCATACGAGGATAAAGACAACAGAGGGCAAGCCTCGTGCCATAACAATTAAGGCGAGAGACGTTCCTTGGTCTGAGGCTAATTTAACCCCAGCCCCCATAAGGGCGAACATCAAGGAGGCGACTAACATCCATAAGGCTTGCATAGGAAATACGAATTAGATTGAAACAATTAGTTAAATAAATGAAAGCTTGAGTATTTAAAAAATACCTTTTACTCATCATATAATACATGATTCGCATTACAATTAGGTATTCATTTCTTACTAGGATTTCAGCACGAATGAAACGTATCGTCTTATTCTTAATCACCAATATCGCCGTTATGGCGGTTCTCAGTGTCACCCTTAGTCTTACGGGTGCTAACCGTTTTTTAACAGCCAATGGAATTGATTATCAGCAACTGCTTATTTTCTCTGCGATTGTTGGTTTTACAGGATCGATTATTTCTCTACTCATGAGCAAGAAGATGGCGCTAATGAGTACAGGCGCACAAATTATTAATCCACAAGCACCTGCCAATAGTACTGAAGCATGGATCGTTGATACGGTACACCAATTAGCAGATCGTGCAGGTATCGGTCGTCCTGATGTAGCTATTTACCAAGGTGAACCGAATGCTTTTGCTACTGGAGCTTTTAAAGATTCTGCCCTTGTTGCTGTCTCAACTGGTTTATTGCAAAGTATGACTGAAGAAGAAGTGACAGCTGTTCTAGGTCACGAAGTCGCTCACGTGGCGAATGGTGATATGGTAACTCTGACACTTATCCAAGGCGTGGTGAATACTTTCGTCGTGTTCTTCGCCCGTATCGCAGGTTACTTTGTCGATCGTGTTATTTTGAAAAATGACCGTGATGGTGTGGGTCCTGGCTACTGGATTACGAGTATTGTCTGCGAAATTGCTTTTGGTATTCTGGCCTCAATCATTGTGGCTTGGTTCTCGCGTCAACGTGAATACCGTGCCGACCTAGGTTCTGCTCAGTTGCTTGGTTCAACCAAGCCCATGATTCATGCATTAGCACGTCTCGGTGGCATCGAACCAGGAGAACTCCCTAAGGGTATGACTGCTTCTGGCATTACGGGTAAATTTAATGTAGCCGCATTATTCTCTACTCACCCTCCAATGCAAAGCCGCATTAATGCCTTACAGAATTTAAACGCTGGTTAATGCGTTTTGATAATCTAAGCTAAAGCCTATGAACATAATTTTTCATAGGCTTTTTTATTTTTAAATGTTGTTTTAGGACACTGATTTTATAGACTGAATTAGTATGCTGAATTTATATACTAAGTTTTATATTCAGTTTTCCTTGTTTAGCATTTTATTATTCAGTAAGATGAGAACTATTAGCGCCACTAACAAAAACTGAAGACGGCAATTAAGCTGAGGAGCCGAGTAATGCAAACTTATAATTGGTTTCTAGGTTTATCAAATTGGCAAATGTGGGGGCTATGTTTTATTTTCTTTACCCTACTCAGTAGTTCCGTCATACTTTTAATCGTCCTCCTGCGCGGCAATAAATATCGTTTTGAAACCTCAACATTAAATAATGCTTTGATTTCAGGCATGTTAGTCCCAACCAGTCTATCGATTGCTTTTATCGCTAACGATGTATGGCGAACCGAGGACAAAGCCAAAAGTATAGTCGCTAAAGAGGCCATAATTGCTTATGATGCCTTACGCTTAAGTCACCAATTCCCCCACCCAATGAGCGCTTCTTTTCATGAAGGTATTCTACGATACATTGATACGCTAGTACATGACGAGTGGTACCTCATGCAAATTGGTGAGG
>CAYFVY010000179.1:0-3397 GCA_964346715.1 uncultured Pelistega sp.
CGAAATTGACCGATAGGTGGTTGATTTTCCATTGAACAACCGACCGTGCAGGCCTGACAACCAATACATTTACGTAAATCAATAAACATTGCAAACCGCTTGCCTTCCATGCCTGGGCGACGTGGTGGTTGTTGGTTGATCGCTGCTTCAACAGGTACAATAGGTATGACCGTTGCTGCAGCACCAAGCCCGAGCATTTGCTTTAAAAAGCCACGCTTCCCTGGTTGCAATTGTTCTAGCTGTTTGCACTTTCTCATTAAAAAATCTCCCGTATCAAGCAGAGCATAATTAACTAATTACAAATAGAAATATTGATATTTCATAAAGTAATATAACAATAGTCTACATGCTAGCATGGATATTTATTATGACAAAAGTCAACAATAAAGCCTAATGTATAGATGATTGAGTAATATACTCAGGTACTAATATAAGATTAGCTAATTGATGATATAGCACTTAAAATTTGAGCTTGTTTGCTTTTATTTAGAATCTATCAACTCTTTACGTACCTTCTCTTGGATTAATTGCACGTGTTGCTGCTCTTCTTGTTTTAGCTTGTCTTGTGCTTGACGCTCAGCTCGAATATTACGAGCAAATTCACTCTCTCCCTCATTTAGAATCACAAAATAATTTGGATCACCTGAAATATGTTTAACTTCAAATTCTTCATCAATTCGAGGATAACGAATAAACAATTGACTAGGGTAAGTTAAGTTACTGCTTTTGGTCTCGAGGTAGTCGGCCTCTTTGCTTGTTTTAAAAAATAAATTATGAACCTGCCCTTTTATGTCAAGAAGATATAAAGCATGCCGCCAATAAATATCGCCATCTGAACTTTTGTAAGCCTGATTTTCACCATGTTTGCGAGCTTGCGCTAAGACGCCTTTATCATAAACAAGTTGTATATAACGACGGTGACGAAAATTAGCCAAACCAAATGCAAAAAATAAGCATAGAAAAAGCCAAAACAGTAAGAGCAACATGATTCCTATAAGTACATCGACTGAATAACCTTTCTGATAAGCTTGGAATGTTAACCATAACCATACAGGAAAACTAACCGCAAGCAATATCAGATAAGGATATTTATATTTCAAAAAATGTATTTTGGTCTTTATCATAAATTGTGATTATTCTTTTAAACACTACCTAGACTAAAAGTATTTTTTATTTATAAACGAAGAAACAGCGCTTCTGCTGCCGATGAAAATCCTGCTGTTTCTAATCTAACCGCCGCAGCAAGGCCTATTTCCGAGATTGTTTTCTTCATGGTTAACGCACTATTTTTATCTTCAATCGCCTTATAATCTAACTTCCAGACGCCAACATCAGCCTTTTGCCCATAAAAAGTATTCGCTGAAAGTGCAGCCTTAATCTCTGCCGCTATTACCTTAGTCTCTAATCCCCTTGCAATACCTACAAACCCATACGTATCAAACTTATATACCCCTTTGTTCCAATGCGTATTATCTATAATTTTTACGTCATTTGATCTTAGCTCAATCTTTGTAGGCGAAACAATATTAATCGTATCACCCTCCATTTGAATATAGGTAGCACCGCTATTGGTTGACATATGCCACTGGCCTGTTGAGGTATGTACAGTCTCTCCGTCAACGTCTTTAATATGACCACCCTTATAGTCCTCTTTGACTCCGGCTGATGTCACTTTCTCTTCTTTACCTGCTTTATAGGTCTGATCTACTTTACCTGTGATTTCTTGTACCCATTGATTCTTAAAGGTGTCTTTAACTATGCCTTTAATTTCAGTATCTCGCCCACCATCAGTAATTTTATAAGTTTCAGAACCACCTGTAATAGTTTCACTATTATTACCCTTTAAGGTATAGGTATTTCCACCCTCCACGTTACGCGTAATACCACCTTCAACACCATCATTAAGCCCACCTGTTGTGCGACTCGTCACGCCTGAGCTAAATGTCTCAGATTCATGCCCCTTAATCTTGACTGTACGTGTTCGAGTAACAGTATGTTCCTCATCCCCACCAATCGTTGTCGTTACGTTATTGCCGACCTGCACAGTAAGATCATTAATTACTTTAATCAACATATCGAATTGAGCTCGCAAATCAACCAGCTCTTTACCCAACTCATCAATCATTAAGAAGTGGTTTTCTTGATTTGTATCGCCATACACTGACTTACTTCTAAAGCCGCTGGTATGTGCATTCGCGGGTAATTCCACCAACGGCATATTGGCATCATTATGAACTCGACCGAGGATAATCGGGCGATCCGGATTGCCACCAATAAAATCCACCACCACTTCATCGTTAATGCGCGGAATCTGTAAGCCCCCAAAACCACTACCCGCCCACGGGCTAGAGACACGAATCCAGCATGAGCTATTCTCATCACTCTTACCGTAGCGATCCCAATGGAACTGCACTTTCACCCGGGCAAACTCATCGGTCCAAATCTCTTGACCACGAGGCCCCACCACCTTCGCCGTCTGAGGACCATAGGTCTTAGGTTTCGGTGTTTCACGCTTCTTACGATACTGGGTATCAATCGGTAGCGCTTTAAATTTAATCAGGAACTTATCTTGGCGCTCCGTGCCGGTCGAGTAACCGGCTACCTGCATCTCATACTCAGCAGCAATACAGAGGTATTTCTTATTTTCCTTATGGCGTGGATGATTACGCAAGGTGAAGGTACGGCCAGGTTTTACGGCACGGATATTCGCCTCACCGCTAATAATATCGCGCTCGACACGTAATTCTTCATGGCGCACCAGTGAGTAATATTCACCATCGACAGCTTCCACATAACCGCCCATCCACTCGAAGACCTCGTTGCTGCCGGCGGTGGCTTCCGTGCCTAAGCTATCAAAGGCATTAATCGATGCGCGCGATTTTCTAAAGTCATAATCATTGGTTGAGTAGGTACCCGAGGCAATTTCGGAAGCCACTTGCCACTCAGAGACATACTCATCGACACCCGCCACATGTTCATTCTTATCTAAGAAGGTGAAGACTCCGTAACCCGCATAATCCTCATGCGTTGAGTTCTTATCGGTAATGACTAAGGTGTGCTTGCCCTTACTCATCTTGAACCAATAATACATGCCCTCGTGTTCCATCAAGCGATTGACAAAGTCAAAGTCAGTCTCGTCATATTGCACGCAATATTCCCAATTGCGATAACGCTGATGGCGCAAATTCATCTCAATATCCATACCGTATTCACCCAAGACTTGTTGGATAATATCGGGCACGGTCATATTCTGGAAAATTTGATATTCTTTATTCTTAGTCGCATACCAAAGCAAGGGACTGAGTGTGGCTTTGTAAATATAGTAGGCCGAATTCACCATCTCACGGCCGACCAATTCAAACTTGGTGATCACTCCGTGCATAAAGCGTGGAACGCC
>CAYFVY010000180.1:0-3388 GCA_964346715.1 uncultured Pelistega sp.
ACTCATGAGACTCAAGGGTAAGCGAATTGTCTTAGGACTTACAGGTGGCATTGCTTGTTATAAAAGTGCCGAATTATGTCGCCGTCTGATGGAGCATGGCGCTGATGTAACTGTTGTGATGACCGAAGCCGCTTGCCACTTCATCACCCCTACGACTATGCAAGCCCTAAGTGGGAATCCGGTCTATATTGAGACATTAGATTCACGCATGCACAATAGCATGACGCATATCAATCTTAGCCGTGAAGCCGATTTAATCTTAATCGCACCCTGTAGCGCTGACTTTATTGCCAAGCTCAGTCATGGCTTAGCCGATGATTTGTTGTCTACCTTATGTCTAGCGCGTGGTGATTGTAGCTTAGCCATCTCACCCGCAATGAATCGTGAGATGTGGTCGCATCCAGCCACACAACGCAATATCAGTCTATTAAAAAGCGATAATACGCTAATTTGGGGACCTGGTTGTGGCGCCCAAGCGTGTGGTGAAACGGGTGATGGCCGTATGCTAGAGCCTGCTCAACTGCTCAGCGAAACCATGGCCTTCTTCACACCTAAAGCCTTACTCGGTAAACGCGTCCTGATTACTGCTGGTCCAACCGAAGAGCCAATAGATCCGATTCGTGTCATTAGCAATAAATCCTCAGGCAAGATGGGCTATGCAATTGCCCAAGCCGCCCATGAAGCTGGTGCTCAAGTCAGTTTAATCACAGGTCCTACCGCCCTGCCCGCTCCTTATGGCGTGGATATCACCTATGTGCAAACTGCACGCCAAATGCACCAAGCCGTAATGGATGATGCTTACCGCTACGATGTATTTATTGGAGTGGCTGCGGTAGCCGACTGGTATGTCAGTAATTACTCTGATCAGAAACTCAAGAAGCAAGACGCTTCTGGTCTGTCTTTGGAGTTTGCACCTAATCCAGATATATTAGCTGAAGTCGCAGCCCTGCCTGATGGCCCTTGGTGTGTTGGTTTCGCCGCTGAGACAAACAATTTAAGTGAGTACGCACAAAGTAAGCGTCTACGCAAAAAAATCCCGCTAATCGTGGGTAATTTGGCGCAAGACACGATGAGTTCTGACAGCACCACCATGATCTTATTCGACGATCAAGGTGAGCATCCACTGCCTAAGCTCTCTAAAGACGAGGCTGCAGGTCATTTAATTCAACAGATTGCTTTGCGTTTAGCGAAGTTTCAACAAGAAACTGATAATCTTGACAGCTAAATTGACTCACTTTATTTAGCTTTATTTAAGCCTTAATCAAACCTTAATCAAGCCTTTATTTAACTTTACGGCGAATAACACACTACGTTGACGCCCCTATAAGATCCTATAAGACAGCGCTATGCAAGAATACATCAACCTCCTCAATAATTTTATTGTCGCTAACCAAGCATGGGCTGGGCCGGTGATTTTCTTGCTCACCTTTGGTGAATCCATGCTAATTATTGGTTTAGTGATTCCTGCAACAGCGATTCTGGTCGCAACTGGCGGCTTAATTGGCGCTGGCACACTCTCGCCATGGCCCATCCTAATTTGGGGGATTGCTGGGGCGATTATTGGTGATGCCGTTTCGTATTATATTGGCCGTTGGCTAGGCTGGGATATTACCAAAAAGCCCATGTTTGCCAACTATCGTCCCTTCTTCGTGAAGGCACGCCTATTTTTTAAAAAGTACGGTACGCTTTCCGTCTTTTTAGGACGCTTCTTAGGTCCTATTCGCTCAACCATCCCTGCGGTGGCAGGCATTATGGGTTTAGACCATATTAAGTTTCAAATTGCTAATATCACCTCCGCTGTATTATGGCTGCCAGTAATGCTGTCGCCAGGCTATTTTGCTGGGCGTGGTGCCAAAGCCATTTCTGACAGTGATGGTGGTTCAGTGACCATGATTCTTACTATTGCTTCAGTAGTATTGGGCGTTGGTTTAGTGGTGTACTTATTTATGCCTCGCAAGAAAGCACAGGCCAGCAGCAAAATTTTAACAACGAGAAAGCCACAAGATGCACAGGCTTCTGAAGACAAGTCATCGTCTAAAGAACCTTAGCTCAAGTTGCTATCGCTAACTAATAGCGCTATTACTCTATTACTAATTACGCTATTTCTAGCGGATACTAGAAAGCACTCGTAAAGCTTGCCCTAAACAAGTAAAATATGGGCAATTCAGTTTTATAAATATACGCTTTTTACGAGGAAGAACATGAGCATTTCAGTAGATCTTAAAGTTTTAGACCCCCGCATGCAGGAACAACTCCCTGCGTATGCAACCAGTGGCTCAGCAGGCTTAGATCTACGTGCATGTTTGGATAGTGCTATTGTTCTTAATCCAGGTGAAACCACCTTAGTGCCTACAGGCCTAGCCATTCACCTTAACAACCCAGCCTATGCTGCTATGATTCTGCCACGTTCAGGGCTTGGTCATAAGCACGGGATTGTACTTGGTAACTTAGTCGGCCTGATTGACTCTGACTATCAAGGCCAACTGATGGTTTCTGTATGGAACCGTAGCCAGAACCCTTTTACTATCGAGCCGATGGAGCGTATTGCTCAATTAGTGATTGTGCCCGTACAACAGGTACAATTTAATGTCGTTGATGAGTTTGATGATAGTCAACGCGGTGCCGGTGGTTTTGGTAGCACAGGACGCAATTAATCTACAGCTATACCCTTAATTTTTATTCCATTTTTTTATAAATAAGGACTCTTGACGATGAAACTACGTAAGACTCTAGGTTTAGCACTTGCACTAAGCGCCAGCTTTTTACTTAATCCAGCAGCACAGGCCGCAGAAGCGGTAGAGAACTACCCAAGCAAACCTGTGCAATTTATTGTTCCTTATGCTCCTGGTGGTCCATTGGATGCGGTAGCACGTCTACTCAGCGATAATATTCCAGAGAGTGAATTTGGCCAACGTATCTTTGTTGACAATAAAGCAGGAGCTGGCGGTAATATCGGTATGGACACTATGCTCCGTGCGGGTAAAGACGGTTATACCATTGCTATGGGTGCTGTGGCGACTATGGCCATTAACCCATGGTTATATAGCAAGATCCCATTTGATGCGAGCAAAGACTTTGCCCCTGTTCTATTAGTATCTAACGTACCTAACGTCTTGATTATCAACCAAGAGTTCGCCGATGCGAATAAGATTACGGACTTTGCCTCTTTAATCGACTACATCAGAGCCAACCCAGGCAAACTTAACTATGCCTCAGGTGGTAATGGTAGCGCAGGTCATCTAGCAGGTGAATTATTAAAGAACAAGCTAGCTCTCGGTATGATGCACATTCCTTATCAAGGTGCGAATCCAGCCAAGCTTTCTCTTATCGCTAATGACACTCAGCTCATGTTCGATAACCTCGCTTCAGCACAGACTCTAATCGAATC
>CAYFVY010000181.1:0-670 GCA_964346715.1 uncultured Pelistega sp.
CGCAAATAAATTAAACGTCTCCCAAGCACCAACTAAAGCCGCACCAGTTAAGAACCAACCCGAAACCCCTAATAGACTCACGCCAGCAGCCAAGGTCACCATCGACAATAGCAGTGCTAGTAATAAACCACCAACACGTTGACGATACAAGGGGGATAAAAGGCGCCAAATCGATTTCACTCGCCCTCTCCTCGTGTATGCCCTCGTTTATGCCCTCGCTCAGGTTCAGGCTCTATCTTATGTTCTTCCTTATGCTCTATCCTATCCTCAGTTATCAGCTCACCTACTCGTTCAGACTCAACAATATTCAAACCTAAACCAATTGTCCAAATACGATCTGCCCGTTGTGCTACCACTGGGTCATGCGTCACGATAAGTAAACTACGCCTTTTTGCAAAGGAAAATAAATTATCTAAAACTTGATCACGTGTATCAGCATCTAGATGCGCTGTTGGTTCATCTAATAGAATAAGTCTTGGATCTCGTAGAAATAGTCGTGCCAAAGCCACTCTTTGCAACTGCCCACCTGAAAGACCATAGCCACGCACGCCTAAGTGTGTCGCCAAACCATCAGGCAAGTCACTGACAAATTCATCCAGACAAGCCAATGTAGCCGCTCTTTGTAAACTAGACTCGTTTGCATCGGGCGCTACCAGTCGTAAATTTTCAG
>CAYFVY010000181.1:680-3362 GCA_964346715.1 uncultured Pelistega sp.
GTATATAAGCATGTTGGCCAATCAGAGAAACCTTCTCTCGTAATTCAGTCGGAGACCAACTTGCAAGCGCCTGCCCATTAATCAGGATTTCCCCCTCAACTGGACGTAAGTCGGCAATGGCTTCTAATAGGGATGTCTTACCAATCCCACTCGGCCCCATTAAAGCGACCGTTTCACCAGGCTTAATCTCTACATTTAATCCTTTTAAAACAGCTTGCTCACGACCGGGCACGCGTAAAGTCACATTTTCTAAGCGCACCGCAAAACCTTGGGATGTAGATGCTGACTGAGCACTAAGCCTCTCAGACGCCATCAAGTCACTCTCTGTTGCCATCACCAACGCAGCCTTATCAGGCGCAGGTAATCCACCCTTCGCCGCCACACTCAACTCCGCCACAGCTAAAGAACCCTCAGCATCTTGATCAACCTTTGACCCAATCTTTGGCTCGACCTCAAACCCTACCTCAGGCAGCGCATCAAATAACTCACTCATCTGCGCTACCGCTGCTCTTGCGGCCGCACGGTCATGATAATGCGCTGCAAATTGACGCAAGGGGTTATACACCTCTGGCGCCATAAGTAAGCAAAACATACCCATCTGCAAAGTCAGAATTTCTTCACCACGTAAATTAATAAAGCCCAGATAGGTCAAGCCAATATATAAAGCCGTACCCGCCACACCCAATGCCGCAAAAAACTCCAAAACTGCTGAAGATAAGAAAGCTATTTTTAAAACGGACATGGTTCTGCTGCGTACCACCTCACTAGCTTGATACACGCGCTCCGCCTCAATATCAGCCTGCCCATATAGTTTAAATGTAGACAAACCACGAATACGATCGGCGAAAAAACCAGATAAACGAGCAAATGCTTCTAAGTGACGACGACTTGCTGCTTCCGCCCCCCAACCCACTAAGGCCATAAACACAGGGATAAGTGGCGCGGTCACGAACAGCAGCAAACCCGCCACCCAATCCACGGGAATAATCACTATCGCAAATGCTATCGGCAAGAAAGTCGCGGCTATCATAGCCGGTAGATATTGAGCAAAGAAGCCATCTAAGGCCTCAACCTGTTCAATCAAGACACTGGCCACCGAGCCCGAAGCTTGTTGACGCGTCCATTGTGAACCCCGCTCCAAGACCTCAGCGAATAAGGCCTGGCGGACCAGATATTTAATCTTTTCAGAAGCTCTATTACCCGCTCGCTCGCCTTGCCATGTGAATAGTGTACGTACACCAATCAATAAAGCAATCCAGACAATATCAAGCCATATGTCCTCTTGAGCTACGCCTTGAACTACCGCCTTATCAAGCACCCCTGCTAACAACCATGCTTGTAGCAAGAGCAGCCCCCCTGATAATAAGGGGGCGGCAATAGCAATCGCTAAGCTGAGTCTGGCTTGTCGCGCCAGCCCCGATAACCACCGAGACTGTTCACGCGACAAACTCAGTAAGCTAGCAGCAGGATCATGCTCGGCACTAGCCATAATACGCTGCTCTCGCCAGCCTTAAGCGCACTTGCACTAACTCCACTTGCGCCTGTCCGACTTGCACCCACTCTACTCGCACCATTAAGCCTTGCGCTTAGTGCTAGCAGCTGCCGAGCTTCCATCTAGGCGCTCTTGATGCAGCTCATACCACAAGCCTGCCGCAACCGCGACACCACAAGCCAATGCTGTTCCTAACATCCATGTAAGCTACCACATATAAGACTCCTAGAAATTAGTAAGAATTAGGCGTTTCACTAAGCGTTTCTTCCGACACCTTACCGCGCATCACATGGTACACATACGAGGTATACGTCAAGACAATCGGCAAGAAGATAATCGTCGCAATCAACATCACCCACAGGGTTAAATGACTCGAAGAAGCATCCCAAGCAGTCAGACCTAAACTAGGATTAACCGATGACGGCAAGACGAATGGAAATAAAGCAAAACCCACTGTCAAAATAATCCCTGCAATACTCAAAGATGAGGAGAAGAAAGCCAAAGTAGCACGACGCATCATCAATAAGAGACTCGCCATAATGGCGCCCACCACACCCAATCCTGGCGCTATCCACATTAATGGCCATTGGCTAAAGTTCCGTAACCATGCCCCTTGCTCAAGCGCAACAGTTTTATTGAGCGGATTCGAAGGACCTGCCGTGTCGATCACACTGGTGACGACATGACCATCCAAGTTCGCTACCCATAAACCACCCAGAGCAAAAAGCACAGCAACTAATAAGCCCGTTATAGAACCTAATTTACGCGCACGCTCTGCCACAGGATCGACACACACGCCAAGCCAAGATAGCCGCCCCATGCGTGACATGCATCAGCAAACTCAGCACGCCACAAAACAGGGCAAATGGTGTAAATAAAGCCCAAAAACTACCGTGATATAAGGGCCGCATCGTATCCTGCTCTACTGAAAATGGCACTCCTAAAATCACATTGCCAAATGCCACACCGAAAACCACAGGACCCACTACACCGGCAAACGTCAGCACACCATCCCAAGTATTACGCCAAGGCGTATTCTCAAACTTACTGCGATACTTAAAGCCAATAGGACGCAAGATTAAGGCGACCAGAAGCAACATCATCGCCAAGTAAAAACCTGAAAATGACGCTGCATACAAGGCTGGCCAAGCCGCAAAAATTGCCCCACCTGCGGTAATTAACCAGACCTG
>CAYFVY010000182.1:0-3329 GCA_964346715.1 uncultured Pelistega sp.
ACCTTTTATAATCATTTTTCTGTAACTGTAATAGAAAATTTGTAGCAAAAAAAAACTATAAATCAATGCATTGTCATCAATTAAATAAAGCACCGCTATAAAAATAAATTGATTATTTGCACAAAACGTTCATAATATAAGCATATTTAAGCTAATTTGGTGAAATAAAATGCTAGTTGAGTTTCGGGTAAAGAACTTTCGGAGTTTACGTGATGAGCAGGTGCTTAGTCTTGTGGCGTCTAAAGATAAGATTTTACAAGACTCACACACATATACATCTGAATTAAAAACCGTGCCTACGTTGTTACGTAGTGCAGTCATTTATGGCGCGAATGCAAGTGGCAAATCTAATGTTCTTAAGGCCTTGCAATATATGCGTGGAGTGGTGGTTGAATCTGCTGCTGAGATCAAGCCAGATCAGACTTATTCTATTCAACCGTTTCGCCTTGATAGCGAATCGGAAAAACATCCCACTGAATTTGAAGTGACATTTGTAATTGATGATGTTCGGTATCAATACGGATTTACAATGACATCTGCGCGAATTATGAGCGAGCATTTGCTAGTTTATAAGGCCACGAAACCTCAGCGTTGGTTTGAGCGCTGGTATGACGTTGAAATGAATAAGGATGTCTATGAGTTTGGCCCAGCATTGAAAGGACAAAAGTCAGTCTGGGTAGGAGCAACTCGTCCTAACTCCTTGTTTTTATCAATGGCGGTTCAGCTTAATAGTGAGATGTTGCATCCTGTTTTCAACTGGTTTGCGAACGATTTAATTATTTTCAATGAGCATAGTCAACTTAGTCCGCAGACATCAATTAATATGCTCAAGCAGGCAGATAATCGCAAGCGTATCTGTGATTTTCTTAGTGCTGCAGATATGAGCATTTCAAATATTGAGGTAGTGACACAGAAAGTTCCGAGCCAAACAGTTCATTTTGATCTTATGCAAGGTAAAACGGAAGTAAAGAATGAAGAGGTAGAAAAACATCAATTGAGATTTTTTCACGAAACAGAGCAAGGTAAAGCTGTTTTTGACTTGGTTGATGAGTCTGGCGGGACACGTAATTTACTTTTCCTTGCTGGACCAATCTTAGAAATTTTGCAAAGGGGATTGACTTTAGTTATTGATGAGCTTGATACGAGCTTACATCCATTGCTTGTACGGGAATTAGTAAACTTATTTCATCAGCCTGAGGTTAATACAGGCGGAGCTCAGTTGATTTTTACGACGCATGATACGTCTTTATTAGATGCACCAGGATTATTCCGTCGCGATCAAATTTGGTTTGTGGAAAAAGATCACGGTCAAGCTTCTCAGCTTATAGGTTTATCTGAGTTTAGTCCGCGAGCCAAGGAGGCTTTGGAACGTGGTTATTTAAGCGGTAGATATGGTGGAATACCATTCTTGTCTCGAGCTTTAGGTTTAGATAAGGGGCTTTCTGAGTCAATCAAGGATGAGACTCCACAGCACGTAGCTCCAAGGGATGACTCTTAATGGTTCGCGATAATTCTCCTAAGATTCGTAATAGACGCTCACTTGAACGAAGGTTAAATAAACGTGCTCCTCATGATCGTATATTGATTGTTTCTGAAGGAAGCAAAACTGAGCCTAACTATTTTAATGAGATTAGATCTACTTATCGCTTACCAACAGCGAGTATCTGTGTTCGAGCTAGTCAGTATGGCACTTCGCCCTTGCAAGTAGTGGAATATGCAAGAGATCTCTTTAATAACGGGGATGAGCACAAGAAGTTAAGAGCTCAATCTTTTGAGTTGGTATATGTGGTCTTTGACCGTGACAGCCATTTAAATTATGATGATGCATTAAGGCTGGCAAGTTCTTTAGACGGTCGTCTTAAGAATGATAATAAAGCTTCTGTTGTGTTTAAAGCAATTCCTTCAATACCATGTTTTGAGCTTTGGTTATTACTACACTTTGAAAATGTCTCGGCCCCAATTGAGCGTCGAGAAGTTGTTAGTCGGCTTAAAAGATATTTATCAGGATATGAGAAAAATATGGAGGGGATATTTACTAACACACGAGTTCACTTGGATATAGCTATTTCAAGAGCTAAAAAACTATCTGTAAGTTTCTCTGCTACTACAGCTCCTAACCCATATACTCGTATACATGAATTGGTATCGAATTTGATTAATTTGAAAAAATAAATTACCCGACTAAATTACTACATTATTGACGGGTATCAAGGCTAATCTGAACCGTGTATGGCAAAATAGCTTTATTCTATCTAAGGATAATGAGCTATGAAGGATATTGCGCCGATTTCTGACGATGTACATAAGGCATCGGTTTCGAGTGACCCCATTGCAGGCTATGATGAGATAAGGCAGCGTTGCCCTATTGCGCATGATAGTCTTCTGCATTGGGCCTTATTAAAGCATGATGATGTTGTCTCTGTTTTGAATGATCACCACACCTTCAGTAGTGTAGTGTCGCGTCATGTGTCTGTTCCTAATGGTATGGACCAGCCTGAGCATACAGTCTATCGTGCGCTTATCGATCCGTATTTTAATCCACAGCGCATGGCGGATTTTGAGTCTAGCTGTCGTCAACTTGCAGTGGATTTAGTGGCGCAAGCCCCTAAGAATGCGGAATTTGATCTGATTGAAAACTTTGCTCGTGTCTTTGCGGTGCAGGTACAGTGTGCATTCCTTGGTTGGCCGCAGGCGTTGCAAGAGCCCTTAACACAGTGGGTGCGTAAGAATCATCAAGCCACTTTAGCGCAAGATCGTCCAGCGATGTCGGCAATTGCGGTGGAGTTTGATGGCTATATTCGTTCCCTTTTAGAGTCTCGTCGCGAATTGGGTGAGCAAGCACCGGACGATTTAACCACGGCTTTAATGCGCGAGACGGTTAATGGTGAAACCCTTCCTGATGATGTGATTGTGAGCATCTTGCGTAACTGGACAGTCGGTGAGCTTGGCACGATTGCGGCCTGTGTCGGTATTGTGGTGAAGTATTTAGCCGATCATCCCGATCTACAACAAGAGTTACGTCATCATTCTGAACAACTCTCCGATGCTATTGATGAGATTCTTCGCATCCATCCTCCGCTTATCGCCAACCGCCGTGTAACGAAAAAAGCAGTCACTCTTGGTGGTCAAGAGATTCCTGAGGGTGAGCGCTTAACGTTACTATGGGCATCGGCGAACCGTGATGAAGCGGTCTTCGGTAATCCAGATGAGTATTGTCCTGCGCGTAATGCCAAGAATAATTTACTCTATGGCGCTGGAATTCACGTTTGCCCAGGAGCGCCACTAGCTCGCTTGGTCTTATGCTTGATTATCGATGAATTGCCCACTGA
>CAYFVY010000183.1:0-3270 GCA_964346715.1 uncultured Pelistega sp.
CTACAAACACCCCTATAATTAGCCATAAGCATAATCATACCGTTTTTCTAGAAAAATTATTTGGAACGTTTACGAGCTCATGAATAACCCTAAAACATTTTTGCGAGTGCGCAAGGGCTTAATCGCCTCATTATTTGCCATTACCACATTAACTGCTTGTAGCTCAGGCAAATGGGGCTTCCCCTATGTAGCTCCTGTGCAGCAAGGTAACTGGATTACTGCAGAGCAAGTGGCTTTACTCCAACGCGGCATGTCACCACAGCAAGTGCAGTATGCGCTTGGCACACCCACATTAATCGACGTATTCCATCCAGATCGTTGGGACTATCCGTATTACTTTAAACCAGGTTATGGCGATCCTGTACAACGCAACTTCAGCGTATGGTTCGTGAATGGTCAATTAGATCGCTGGGGTGGTGACGAGCAGCCTGACTTCCAACCCGCTGACTTTGCCACACAGCAACGTTGGGGTGGTACTGCGGCTGAAGCTGCGAAAGAGGCTGCTGCTGGTGCGGAAGTACCTGTGGACTCTGGCTTCCAAACAGCACCTTTAGAGTAAGCTTTCTACTTTAGAGTTAACGCTCTAATTTATTGGTCTTCTTATTGAAGCACTAAGCACACATCTGTCTTCGTATAGAAGTTGTGGCGATTGGTTCATCAAGATTGCTTCATCAAGTCTATTCTTGAAAGATAATCATTCATTCCATGATTAATGATGCAGGCACGTCCTGCATCTCTTTTTTACAAAAAGGTTTTTATTATGCGTATCGCAATTTCTGGTGCTTCTGGTCGCATGGGCCGCATGCTTATTGAAGCAGTTTTAAATCACCCTGAACTTAGCTTAGGCGCAGCATTAGACCACGAAGGCAGCGCTGCTTTAGGTCAAGATGCAGGTGCTTTCTTAGGCCAAACAACAGGCATCGCCATTAGTACTGATTTAAAGCAATTAGATAATTGTGATTGCCTCATTGACTTCACTCGCCCAGAAGGCACGCTCAACTATCTGAATGCCTGCCGTAGTAGCAAGACACATATGGTGATTGGCACCACTGGCTTTGATGAGGCTGGTGTAGCAGCTATTAAAGAAGCGAGTCAAGATATCGCCATTGTTTTTGCACCCAATATGAGTGTCGGTGTGAATGCAACACTTAAGTTACTCGCACTTGCTGCACAGATGCTTAACAGTGGTTATGATGTGGAAGTTTTTGAAGCTCACCACAAACATAAAGTGGATGCTCCATCTGGCACTGCCTTGATTATGGGTGAAGTGATTGCTAAGGAATGGGGTAAGGAACTTAACGATATTGCCGATTGGGCTCGCCATGGCCATACTGGTGCGCGCAAAGACGGTCAGATTGGCTTCTCTGTGGTACGTGGCGGTGATATTATCGGCGACCATACCGTGATGTTCTGTGGCATTGGTGAGCGTATTGAAATCACACATAAATCATCAAGCCGCTCTACTTATGCGCAAGGAAGCTGTAAAGCCGCAGTTTTCTTAAAAGACAAAACCTCAGGTTTGTTCTCCATGGATGATGTGATTAGCGCTAAATAAGTAAGGCACTTGGCTACTTAATTTATTCTCAAGTTTCCGCCGAACATATTTAGTTCATTCTTAAATTCGTCAATTAGTTGACTAGTTTTAGGCCAATATAGGCAACTAATTGACGAGTTTTAGAAAATATATTCTGGATGCGCGGTAAGAAAAGTGCTTAATTTTAAATGTCTATATCAAACCTGTCACACTAAACAGAACCATACTAAGGTATTCACTCTTACCCCTCGCCTTCTGCTAATGGATAAAATTGTCCACCTAAGCTAGTCGTAAGCGTTTTTCTACTTCACAATGAGTTGATAATCTCATTCCAAGAATAACGCAATGAATAAAATCTCACTCCCCTTTTTCACCTCACTTGTTCTGTCTATCAGTTTAAGTTTAGGCGCATCTCCTATTGCTTATGCGCAAAGCAGCTCAGCAGCACCTGCACAGACTAGTTCAAGTAGCACGCAATGCACGCCGGCGAAGACGGGAAACCCTTGTATAAGTCCTGCTAGTGCTCCACAAATTAATATCGGTGCCGGCAACCCTATCCACTTAGTGACGGGTAATAAATTCCAGCAAGAAAATGACCTCTATATGCGAGCAAGTGGACTGGAGATTGTGCGCTACTATAATTCAGCGAGCACTGCTGCAAGTGAATGGGGAGCGGGTTGGCGTGGCTCTTACAGTACTCGCTTATATAAGATGGGTGAGCGTTGGCAAATCTTGACCGACGATGGTCGACGTATTATGTTCCATGCCCCTACGCTAGGTGTAGAGCAAGATATAGAGCGAAATGTAGAGCAAGCTGAAGCTCTGAAATACCGAGGGCTTAGTGATCGAAGCTCTGCTCCCGTTGCACAAGCCGTAGAGCCAGCCTATGGGAAATTAATTTGGACACAAGACAGAACCTGGGTATGGATAACAAGCGATTCAGTCGTCAAAACATTCAATGCTGAAGGATATTTAATCCATCAACTGATTCCCGCTTATCTGCCCGTGTATATTGAGCGCTTAGCAGAAACTGGACCACGGGCGACTATTATCACGAGGGTACGAGGCGGCGATGAAAGCCTGCTGTATCACTATGAAGATTTGGAAGGCCAAGCACGCTTAGTACGAATTGATAGCCCCCTTGGCGTATTCTCATATCAGCATGAGAAACTCAGTGGTTATACTCATTATCGTTTGAGTAAGGTAATTCGTAGTGATCAATGGCAGCGTCTGTATCACTATGAGGTAGAACATCAAGGCAATGAGACATATACTCAACATTCGTCTCAACATACACCTGAAGTCCAAACAGAGCCAAACTCTTCTTCTACAATTATTGAAGATTCAACAACCCCACGACCTCCTAATCCTTATCTCCTTACGGGTATTAGTCTCTCAACTCCTGAACCAAAGACCTTACGGATCAATACCTGGGCTTACGATACGCAGGGACGAGCGATCTACAGTAGCGTAGGTTTACAGGGAGAAGATGAACTCCATCTAAGCTACGTCCATTCACCAGATACGGTCAATGCCAAAGGCCTTACCCAAGTACGTGATAAAGCAGGCAATCTAACCGAAATTTATACAACCCAAAAAGCTGGACAATACTTAGTAGAAAAAGTCACTGGTTATGGCTGCTACCTTTGCCCTGCTGTAGGCACCGAAGCCAGCTACGATAGCGCAGGACGCATGATCAGTATTAATGGTCATCAGATTAAGCGTGATATAGATGG
>CAYFVY010000184.1:0-3259 GCA_964346715.1 uncultured Pelistega sp.
ATGGTGGAAGGGCTTTTTAATAATAAGAAGAGTGCTGAACGTGGTGCTTTAGTCGCAATTGATCCACGTAATGGTCAAGTTCTAGCTTATGTTTCAGCGCCTTCCTATGATCCGAATCTGTTTATTGATGGGATTGATGTGGAAAATTGGCGCCGTCTCTCTGACTCGCCTGATCACCCTTTGATTGACCGTCCTATCTCCGGTACCTTTCCGATTGGTTCTACGTATAAGCCCTTTGTTGCTTTAGCGGCCCTAACCTTAGGCGTGCGTGACCCGCATACTCGTATTCCTGACCCTGGTTATTTTGAGTTTGGTGGGCAGCGCTTTCGTAATGCAGGTCGTGCCGCTTATGGCCCAACCAATATGCATAAGGCAATTGTCGTTTCTTCCGATACCTACTTCTTTAGCTTAGGTCCCTTATTAGGCGTGGATAATTTGCACGATTTTGCCTTGCAATTTGGCTTCGGTAAGAAAACTGGGATTGATTTGCCAGGCGAGAAACGAGGTATCTTACCTTCGCAAGAATGGAAACGTAAGGCTTTTAAAGATCCAAAAAAACAGCGCTGGATTCCAGGTGAGACAATCTCGGTGGTAGTAGGTCAGGGCTATAACTCTTTGACCATCATGCAGTTGGCGCAAGCTACAGCTACCTTGGCGGCTAACGGCGTATATACCCGCCCCCATATTGTTAACTGGCGCGAAAATCTCGTTACTCAGAAAGCAGAGCAGGTTGTAAAGTCGCCTGAATACACTATCCCCTTAAAGCAGTCGCATATTGATTTAGTACGTGATGCTTTAGTTGGTGTTAACCGTTCTGGTACCGCTAGACGTGTATTTGCGGGTGCGAATTATGTCTCTGCAGGCAAGACTGGTACGGCTCAGGTGTTTAGTTTGCGAGGTGCTCGTTATAACGCTCGTAATTTAGATAAGCGTCTACATGACCATGCTTTATATATGGGTTATGCTCCTGCGGAAAATCCCAAAATCGCTGTCGCATTAATTGTTGAAAATGGCGGCTGGGGTTCTACAGTAGCGGCGCCAATTGCTCGTAAGGTATTTGATTATTGGTTGGCGCCAGACCGCCAGAATGTACCCGAATATGTACCTAGCTTTCTTGAGGACGCTGACAAAGAACCTGGTGATGAAAGCTCGCCAGACGTTGAAGTTCCTGATGATGCACCAGCGAACCCAGAGGATAAGATCCCTGAGGCGGTGCCTGATATCTTAGGGCCTGTAGCACCACAAGAACAGGCACAGCGAGGTGATGAAAGCTTATCAATTAAGCGTTTAGGGGGCTAATGATGGATTCGATTATGCACGCTGTGATTCGAGCACTTAAAGCCTTTGATTGGCCTTTGCTCTTAATCTTAGTGCTGTTTGCTGCCCTCGGTATGGTCGTTATGCACTCCGCAGTAGGCGATGCTGATGGTCGTTTTGTTGCCCAAGGTCGTAACTTTCTTCTGGCGTTTTTTGTCATGTGGTTTGTGGCTCTCTGGTCACCTTCACAGATGATGAAAGTAGTCATTCCAATTTATGTTGTGGGTTGTCTCTTATTGGTCGCGGTATTGTTATTCGGTTCCACAAGTAAGGGTGCAACTCGCTGGTTAGATTTAGGCTTTATTCGCGTACAGCCTTCAGAGATGATGAAGCTTTGCGTGCCGATGATGCTGGCTTGGTATTTCGATAAGTACCGTAGTGATTTAAGGGTTCGTGATTTCTTAGTGGCCGGTGTTTTGTTGCTCGTGCCTTTTGCCTTAATTATTAAACAACCGGATTTGGGGACTGCCTTATTAGTTTTTGCGACTGGCTTTTGTGTGATCTATTTTGCTGGCCTTTCGTTTAAATTATTAGCGCCAATTTTTATTATTGGTGTGGTTTTTCTCGGTTTGGTTCTCTACTTTGAGTCTGTACTCTGTGCGCCCGATTTTGATTGGGTGGTCTTGCATGAGTATCAAAAGACCCGTGTATGTACACTGCTCGATCCTAATACCGACCCCCTAGGTAAGGGCTTTCATACAATTCAAGGTATGATTGCCATCGGCTCAGGTGGCCTGTATGGTAAGGGATACATGATGGGGACACAGACGCATCTGGACTTTATTCCAGAACGTACAACAGACTTTATCTTTGCGGTATTTGCTGAAGAATTTGGTCTTTACGGCAGCGTCTTATTATTGATTATGTATGCCTTATTATTGGCCCGTTGCTTCGCGATTACTATGCGAGCGCAGACGCAGTTTGGTCGTTTGCTGGCTGGCTCCTTAACCATGATGTTCTTTGTCTATGTATTCGTGAATATCGGTATGGTGATGGGAATCTTACCAATTGTAGGAGTGCCGCTACCATTTATGAGTTATGGCGGTACGGCCCTAGTTACCTTGGGGATTGCTAGCGGCATGTTGATGAGTATTTCAAATTATAAGCCGCAACGTAAGCCCGATTTAGGTTAGCCAAATTCCGTAGTGATATAACATTAAGCATCAAGCTCTACGAGTCCCTGCATAATTTTTAGAATGGGGGCCGGTAGGGCTAGTGACTGCGCATCCTCAATCTCATACCATTCGCCTTCGAGCATAAGTGTTTGTTCATGGGTGCTATTTGCGCTACTTGTACTAGGTTCTTGCAGCGTATTGCTCGGCGTAAATGCGGCAACTCTCTTATTGACCCCTAGCTTATTAGTCCTAGCCTTATTTGATTCTGAATATTTCAGGTCTTGACTTGCATCTAGAGCTGTTTGTGCCGAAGGATTAATGCGTACCAGCTGGGGTTGAATAATTAAGCGAAAATGGCTAAATACATGCTCAAACGCCGCCATACTTTGACCTATATCTAGCCCTTGTGCGGCTAATGATTTTTGTAACTCAGCTTCGTTACTAAACTCGGGTAAGCTAAGTAGACCGCCCCAGATACCTTGTGAGGGGCGCTTTTGTAGTAGTACTTGTGAGCCTTTTTGCAAAATAAGCATATGGCAGGAACGTGTAGGGCTGGCTTTCTTGGGCTTGCGACTAGGCAGTTCGGCCTGTGCATTATTTGCATAGGCATAGCAGTCAGCTTGTAGCGGACAACTATTGCATAAGGGTTTGCTTCGTTTACAGATACTGGAACCGAGATCCATTAGTGCCTGATTATAGCTGCCAAGACCTGCTTGGCCTTCAGCGTTACGATAGGCTTGTTGCCAGAGAAGTTTGTCTGTTGCGCTACCTGTGCCAGAAATACCATAAAAGCGTGTAAATACGCGCTTGACGTTGCCGTCCATAAT
>CAYFVY010000185.1:0-3241 GCA_964346715.1 uncultured Pelistega sp.
AGGCGAGGAACATCAGCATAAATAGCGAAATAAGAATAGCCAAGGTACTCATATATAAATAGGTTCCTGTTTAAGGTGTTATTTTTGCTTGCGCATTGAATATAATTAACAATTAAACTATATTCAATGCTATACGGATGCCCATTATAATCAAATCCCCTATCCGCTTACAAAAAAACCTTGAATTTCTTCATACTTTCGCCGTATAGGTTTAAGCATAAATTAAATTGAATCGTAGTGCGCAAGATGCTCGCTTAAGGCTTGAAGTAACTCAGTGTGAGTCAAATTCTGCCATAAGTACGCGCATAATAAGAGACGAGTCTTACGTGGGCATAAGCTCCCCACCATCATGACACCCCTTTGTTGCAAATCAATTTCACTACCAGGATAAGCATATACTGCACGTGCGGTACTCCCAGCCCCCGTGCGAGAAGCCATAAGCACAGGCATCTGTGATGCGACGTCAGTAAGTGCATCACGCACAGGAATAGAGACATGGCCACTACCTAGACCGGCAACCACAAGACCTGCATAGCCTAATTCCGCCAAGCGAGTATAGATGATAGGATTCTCATCCAAGCTAGTTTCTAGTAAAAGCACTGAGCCACTGGCGTTAAGCTGTTGCGCGAGATCAGCATCTTGCTCTTGCGCTACGTCTAAAACAACAGCAGGTATATCAAGAAGCTTACGTGGATGAGCTGGACGGAAAAATCTGGCCTGCCCTTCTCGTACGGCACCTACAGGACCCTGCACCGGTGAGGCAAACGCATTCAGAGCCGTGGTATGTACTTTGCGCACCAAGCGAGCCTCATGAATTTCATCATTCATCACCACGACCGCACCGTAATGACGGGCCGCATAACTATATGCTACATGCACTGCCGCCAAAAGATTCGCACTGCCTTCAGCCCCCGCTTGTGCCGGCGATCGCATCGCGCCTGTGAGAACTAAAGGCTCTGCATATGGCCAATAGAGATCTAAGAAAAAGGCGCTTTCTTCTAAGGTATCGGTGCCCTGTACAACCACCACCCCTGCAGCACCCTGCTCCACTTGCGCGCTAGCCCACTGCAACACCCTAAATAAATCTGCAAAGCGAATCGATCCACTCGCCATATTCGCTAAGGTTTGCAAGCGTAATTCAACACCCACACGATCTAAGCCAGGTATAGCATTCATTAATTGCTCAGCCCCTAGGGTAGACTGCACACCCTCACCAGGCTGGCTGGCCGTCATCGTAATCGTGCCACCTAAGGTCCCTACCGCAATCACGGGTTTAGGCATATTATTCGTCTCAGTCATTTTCTTTGTCCTTATGCATCATGGCCGATTGCGCAAAGCTCTGTAAATCGTAACCAGTCGGGTTCTGATGAATCCGCAAACCGAACTCACCCACTACAGCGAAGATATGATCAAAGATATCAGACTGAATCCCTTCATAGTTAACCCACACCACATCATTACTAAAACAATAGATCTCTATCGGTACACCATCACTGGTTGGCGCCAATTGACGAACCATAATCGTCATGCCTTTATGCACTTTAGGATGGTTATTTAAATAACGCTGTAAATAGGCGCGGAAAGTGCCGATATTAGTTAAGCGACGACCATTTAAAGAGAGTGATAGGTCCGCCTTCTGATTATAGGAATCAATTTCTTTTGATTTCTCAATAATATAATCCGCTAATAAGCTACTACGCGTAAAGCGTTGCACATCTTGTTCAGAAATAAAACGAATACTACTGGAGTCAATTAAAAAAGCGCGCTTGATGCGACGTCCACCCGACTCCGACATAGGACGATAGTTCTTAAATGAGTCCGAGATTAAGGCATAGGTAGGAATCGTGGTAACTGTCTTATCCCAATTGCGCACCTTCACCGTGGTTAAGCCGATATCAATTACATCGCCATCAGCATTATATTTTTGCATCTCCAACCAATCACCAACGCGCAACATATTATTGGCGGAGAGCTGAATACCAGCAACTAAGCCTAGAATCGGATCTTTAAACACTAGCATCAAGACCGCCGTCATCGCACCCAAACCCGAGAGAAGAATCACGGGAGACTGACCAATGAGTAAGGAGACAACGGCAATACCAATGCCTATTGAAGTAATTAGCTTAAAGGTTTGGATCACTCCGCCCATAGGGAAGTGAGCAGCAAAATTACGCTCAAAACTCCAACGACTAAACGTATCTAATAGTGCATAAACAAGTAATAAGACATTAAAAAGAATCCAAATCTGCGCCACCAGCGTGAGGATATTGGCGATTTTACCTGGCTCCAGCCATACACCGACCAGATGATTCAGTGCTAGACCAACTGCCAAATAATTCAGATGGATAAATAAACGTGTTTCACATAGACGCCTAATAAATAAGAAGTGTGAGCGTGCTAATAGGGGTTGTAAGATACGCCGCGTCACAAGGCGAACAATCTGATAAACAAGAAACCCCGTGACAAGAATACCAACTAAGGCGATCACTATAGCGATCATATCGGCATACACAACTTCATGGGTATCTAACCATGCTTGAATTTTGGTTTGCATTAATTATTTTCCTCAATTCTTGAATTACTAAGATGCATAGATAGCCTAAAGCATCGAGTCCTACTTTTCAATCACGAAGACCAAATGCTTCAGAACGCAAGAGAGTGTTAGTTTTTTTAAGAAAGACTATAGGCTAAAGCCTAAGTTATCTTGCGCGATTTTGTAGTTTGCTGGCAAGGTGTGTCCATGCTGCATCAACCAGCAATCAAAGCTATGACTAATATGCGTAAGAATCACATGCTTAGCCTGTATCACTTGCTGCAAAGCTAATACGATAGTGAGGTCATTATGATTACGGTTGGCCTGTTCCAAGGGTTGGTAGGTGCAGTCAATAATCATCACGTCTAGATTAAGTGCGGCCAGATGCTCCATCACCTCTTCACTTAAGCCCACTGTATCCGTTAGATAGGCAATACTCTTGCCACTCTCACTCGTAAACACATAACCATAGGTCAGTTTCGAGTGAATCATCGGCAGAGCTGTCGCTGTAAAACCTGGCATCTGCTTGGTTTCAAAAGCCGTAAACCTTGGGGAAAAATCCAAAATCCCTGGGTGTTTATAGAGATCTGCAAAACCATTCACATCATCAGGGCCATACACGGGTAAGCGCATATTGACACCCCAGCGTAGGTGTAAAAGACCTTGGGCATGATCTGCATGATAGTGAGTTTGGAAAATTCCCTGTAA
>CAYFVY010000186.1:0-3237 GCA_964346715.1 uncultured Pelistega sp.
CTGTACGCGATTGGTGAATGTGCGGCTGCATCAGTGCACGGTGCTAACCGGCTAGGTACGAAGTCACGACTTGACTTAGTGGTGTTTGGTCGCGCTTCAGGTAACCATATTATCGAAGCACACCCAGAGCGTCAGAAAAACCACCAAGACTTACCAATGGAATCTATTACTAAGTCTCTTGATCGTGTTAATGCTATTGAAACACGCCAATCTGGTGAGAAAGTTCAAGACGTTGGTGACGCAATGCGTTGGGCAATGCAACAACACTGCGGTGTATTCCGTACACTCGAACTCCTTAACAAAGGTGTTGAGAGAATTGATGAGGTGGCAGAACAAGCGAAACATATTTACTTTAAAGATAAATCTAAAGTATTTAACATGGCTCGCCAAGAAGCGCTTGAGATTGATAATATGATTGAAGTTGCTCGTGCAACTATTAAATCAGCATCTCAACGTACAGAAAGCCGTGGCGCTCATGCCTTGAATGACCATCCAACACGTGATGATGAGAACTGGATGAAACACACGTTATGGTACTCTGAAGACGGTCGCTTGGAATACAAGCCCGTTAAGACTAAGCCATTAACTGTTGATTATATGCCTCCTCAATTACGTACCTTCTAAGCAGGATATTATGAGTACTAAACGAATCGTCAAATTTGAAATTTATCGCTATGATCCTGATAAGGATGAGCGTCCATACATGCAAAAGCTTGATGTAGAGCTTGGCCCTAACGATAAAATGCTATTAGATGCCATCGTTCGCATTAAAAACGATGTGGATGATAGTATTTCTATTCGTCGCTCTTGCCGTGAAGGTGTTTGTGGTTCAGATGCCATGAACATTAACGGTAAAAACGGTCTTGCCTGTATCACTAACTTACGTGACTTGAAAGAGCCTATCGTATTACGTCCATTACCAGGTTTGCCTGTTATTCGTGACTTGATTGTTGATATGACTCATTTCTTCAATCAATATCACTCAGTGCGTCCGTACTTGATTAACAATTCACAGCCGCCTGAGAAAGAACGTCTACAAAGCCCTGAAGCTCGTGAAGAGTTAGATGGTCTTTACGAGTGTATTCTTTGTGCTTGCTGTTCTACATCATGTCCTTCATTCTGGTGGAACCCTGATAAATTCGTGGGTCCAGCTGGTTTGCTACAAGCTTACCGTTTCTTGGCGGATAGCCGTGATGAAGCAACAGCAGAGCGTTTGGATAACCTAGAGGATCCATATCGTCTATTCCGTTGCCACACAATTATGAACTGTGTGGACGTTTGTCCGAAAGGATTAAACCCTACGAAAGCTATCGGCAAGATTAAAGAAATGCTGGTACGTCGTACTGTTTAATCATTTATCTATGACAAGTATTACGGAACTAGAGCGAGCACGTTTACGTTGGCGTGCTCGTCGCGGACTTCTAGAAAACGATCTATTAATTACTGCGTTTTTAGATCGCTATGAAACTGAGTTAAACGACGACGATGTGCGTAGTTTGACTCATCTTTTTGAGATGGATGATAATTCATTACTGGATGTTTTGTTAGGGCGAGCCGAACCAGAGGGCTCCTATGATACACCTAATATACACCGTTTGGTTAATCTGATTCGTACTACAAAATAGTGTTGAATTATTCATCTTGAGCACATTAAAGGAAAATAGATGAAGTTATCAGATAAAAAAGCTACCCTAAGTTTCTCTGACGGTAGCGCCTCAGTTGAACTACCTGTTTACTCTGGTTCAATTGGTCCAGACGTAATGGACATTCGCAAGCTATATGGCCAGAGCGATATGTTTACGTTTGACCCAGGTTTTATGTCAACCGCAGCTTGCGAGTCAGGCATTACCTATATCGATGGTGACAAAGGTGAGTTACTTTACCGTGGCTATCCTATTGAGCAGTTGGCAGTTAATTGTGACTACTTAGAAACTTGCTACCTATTGTTAAACGGTGAATTGCCGAATGCTCAACAAAAAGCTGAGTTCACCAATGACGTAATGGGCCACACAATGGTTCATGAGCAATTGCATTTCTTCCTACGCGGTTTCCGTCGTGACGCTCACCCAATGGCTGTTCTAACAGGTTTAGTTGGTGCTTTCTCAGCGTTCTACCATGACTCAACGGATATTTCTAATCCATACCACCGTCATGTATCAGCGATTCGCTTGATTGCTAAGATGCCAACATTAGTTGCCATGGCGCACAAATATACCAAAGGCCAACCATATATGTACCCACAGAATGGTTTGTCTTACACAGGTAATTTCTTGCGCATGATGTTTGCGACTCCTTGTGCAGACTACCAAGTTAATGAAGTTGTCGAGCGCGCCTTAGACCGTATCTTGATTCTTCATGCAGACCACGAGCAAAATGCTTCTACTTCAACTGTTCGTCTATGTGGCTCATCAGGTACTAACCCATTCGCAGCGATTGCGGCTGGTGTAGCTTGCTTGTGGGGGCCATCACACGGTGGTGCTAACGAAGCGGCTCTGAATATGCTTGAGCAGTTACAAGCACAAGGTGGCTTGTCTAAAGTTGGCGAGTTCATGGAGCAAGTTAAAGACAAGAACTCAGGCGTACGCTTGATGGGCTTTGGTCACCGTGTGTACAAGAACTATGACCCACGTGCTAAATTGATGCAAGAAACAACGAAAGAAGTTCTCACAGCATTAGGTTTAGAGAACGATCCATTGTTCAAACTAGCCATGGAATTAGAGCGCATTGCTCTTGAAGACCAGTACTTTGTAGATCGCAAACTTTATCCTAACGTTGACTTCTACTCTGGTATCGTTCAACGTGCAATTGGTATTCCAACTTCATTGTTTACGGCTATCTTTGCATTAGCGCGTACAGTAGGCTGGATTGCTCAATGGAACGAAATGTTGTCAGATCCTGACTATAAGATCGGTCGTCCACGTCAATTGTATGTGGGTAGCCCACGTCGTGACGTACCTAAGATGGATGCACGCTAATTAGCGCAGTATTTTGTCTTAGCGATCTGATCTAGAGATCACGAAAAACCCCTTGTTGTATAACAAGGGGTTTCTTTTTGTTTAGCGTATTTAGATTTCTGAAACGGTATTTACGGCGTGTAAACCTGAGTTTATAAAGCAGAGTTTATAGGCCGTAAATTATCAGTCAAATAATCTAAACTTAGACTTCATCACCAGTTAGTTTCTGCGCTTCAATCACGGCCATCGCTGTCATATTCAGAATACGACGAGTGGTGGTGCT
>CAYFVY010000187.1:0-3091 GCA_964346715.1 uncultured Pelistega sp.
GTCTGCAAAACGCGAATGACTCATACCAAAAGCCTGAGCTTCCTTATTCATCTGATCGACAAACACTTCTACACTGCCGGCAACGACTTCCGCTAATTGGATAGTGCATCATTACCAGACTGTACAATCATGCCCTGCAACAAGTCCGCAATCGAAACTTGCTTATTAACCTCGATAAAAGTGCGAGAGCCACCAGTTCGCCAAGCACGCTCTGAAACCGTCACCTCTTGATCCAAGCGCAAACGATTATCATCCAAGGCAGAGAATACCAAGCTTGCGGTTAAGAGCTTAGTTAAAGAGGCAGGCGCCACTTGTGTATCCGCTTCATGCTGAGCAATAATTTGCCCGCTCTCCATATCCATGACCATCCACGCTTTCGCATCAATACTTGGAGCGATTCCGTTAGAAAAACTCAGCACGGTTGGCGTATTCGGATTGGTGACGGAGATACCCGATAGCTTAGATCCTGGCACAGCGGCTGTAGCTGCAGAGCCAGTAGCATCCGCACCTACGACACCAGTAACATTGGTTTGAGTAGGCGCTTGGCTAGTCGAATCGGACTTATTGCCCGAGACGGCCAAATAGGCACCACCTGCGGCAACAGCAATTAACAAAACAATCAGGGGGAGACGACGTGACATAAAATTGGCAATTTAAAAATTCAAAAAATTAGGCCTATTATAAAGCCCAAGCCTTATGTAAGATAGCAAAAGACCTCTCTCTTACAATCTAGGCCCTAATGCTTACATTTTTACTTACATTTTTTCCAGAGCAGAGAGAACGACCTTTTTCAAAAGCACTAACTTACCATGAAAAAAATGCCCTGCACTAGGCACTACCGTAATCGGCAAATTCATTGGCGCCAACCAATCGAAAGCTTCTTGTAAAGGCACAACATCATCTTTTTCACCATGCACAATTAAGACATTCTCTGGTAATTCAACCTCACGATATAGGAAACGCCATGCCGCTGGGCCCGCTAAAATCATCTGAATCGGTAAAACTAGATGACGATCTTGACGCTCCATATAGAGCTGTGTAGCCACGGCAGTACCGAAAGAAAAGCCCGAAAGTACCCAAGGCATTTGGGCAATATCGGGGAAATTCACCGAAAATTGCTCGAGCAAGAGCATCATATCCACGGTTTCACCCTGCGAGTGGTCAAACTCGCCTGCCGATGCACCCACACCTCGAAAATTCGGGCGTAAGGTCACCAAGCCCTGTTGGTTGCAGGTGCGCGAGATGGTGGTGACGACCTTATTGGTATTCGTACCCTCGTGCAAAGGGTGGGGATGCAAACACAGTGCCCATCCACGAATTGGCACATCAGGCCAATCAATTGCACACTCAATGGGGCCTTGCTCCCCTTCAAAAAAAACTTTCTCTGTATGAATTGCCATAAATCCTACTGTGTTTGAATAAAGTGAATCGCTTGTGGTTTAAATTCGACAGGCGCTTTCGTGCCAGCTCCCACATTCATTTCGCTGGGAACAAGACCAAACCACCCTGCACCTAAGCCAAATAAAAATACATTGGCAATCAATAGGACTAGAAATAATAGTCTCATCTTATTTTCCTAAATACTCTTTTACGTAATGATAATGCAAACCATCCAATACGGGGGCTTCTAGCTCATATAAGGCAATTGATGAGCTTGTCAGCTGTGGCAGGCTGAGCAAAATTCGCTTAAGTTCTGGCAAGATACCAAAACGCGCACCACCCGTCACGTAGATATCTGGATACTCAGCAAACTTATCGTGTACAAGCATACATTGTCGGATAATCGCCCCGACCTGTGCGGCCACAATCCCCGTGGTAATAGCAGCCTGTGTACCTAACGGGAATTGATCAAGCACCGTATCGGCATTAATCTCCACCAATGGCAATTGCGCTGTACCCTGCTTTAAACTACTTTGCATCAAGTCTACACCAGGCAAAATCATTCCGCCGAGAAAGTCTTGCGCATAGATCGTATCAATTGTTGTCGCCGTCCCAAAACTAATATACATAATCGGCTTTGGGCTCTGCGCGGATGCTGAGGAATGGCGCTTAACTTGGCTAAGAACACCAATCATACCGAACCAGCGGTCATTACCTAAATGCTGAACGGGTTCGTAGTGGTTACGCAGAATCACTGTTTGTTCAGCAGAATGATGCCAATGAAGGTTTAGTCTTGAGGCTCCAAGCACCTGCTTAAAAAGGCGCTCAATGCTTTGCTTTAATTCGGTACTCGTTACCGCTACCGCGTGAATCGCCACCACCTCACCTTCAAGACGTTTAAGCTCAGGCTCTAAAGCCTCTAATTGACCATTAGGCGCGGAGAATTGCGTATACAAGACCCCTGTTTTCGCCCCAATACAGCGACACTTTAAGCGGGTATTGCCGCTATCTAGCAGAAGCACAAATGATTTATTGGCATTCATGAACGATGACCCTTTACCCTTTTAAGCCGGAGCATCGGCGCCCACTGCACGAATTGAAATTTCCCCATTGAGTAGAGGCAAGACTTCACCTTGTTCAGTACGCAATAATAAATGCGCTTGTTCATCTAAACCAGCAGCTAAGCCTTGCATCACGACTTTACCATCTTGCCATACTAGGATATCCTGATCCGCCAAGGCATCAAGGGCACGGTGACGCTCAATAAAAGGTGCGAACCCTTCCCGCTCATACAGTAAAATGGCTTCTCCCCAGGCTTTAGCAATACGTGCCACTAGGTGAGCCATATTCTCACTCATTAATTGTTCGTCTTTATGCATATCGCGCAATACAGAGGCCCAATCAGAAACTTTACGCCCTAGATGAACACCAAGTTGCTTAGCATCGGCAAGGTTCATCCCCATACCAATCACCACCACATGATGTTGCTGACTAGCCCGCCCCAAGACAGGCCTGACGGACTCAACTAAAAGCCCAGAAAGCTTACCTTCACCATACAAGATGTCATAGGGCCACTTCATACTCAGTGATACTTGCGTCACAGGATCAACCAATTGACGCAACTGCTCACATGCCACAATGCCTGCAAGCGGCGCTATAGCGGATAAACGACTCGGAGCTAAATGCACATCATAAGCACAAGAGAACATCA
>CAYFVY010000188.1:0-3051 GCA_964346715.1 uncultured Pelistega sp.
AAGCTAAATACGCCTACAGTAGATAAGCTTCCCACCTATTACTAATTGGTGACGGAGCTTTCCACTACAGTAAGAAGCGTTTTATCCAGCTCTTTTTGTTTATCATGCCTAATTATTTAAGCCGTATTTAATCTAAATACGGCTTAAATAATTAAGTATGATGATACATCCCTAGTCGATATGAGATAGCAGGGATTACTAAATTTAAACTGTATTTAAATTTAGTACGACTATATAATTAAGTTTTAAATTTACATTTACGTGGGAAAGATATGGAAGTAGATATTCAAGGAATTATGGCTCGTTTGCCGCACCGATATCCAATGTTATTAGTCGATCGCGTTATCGATATGGTGCCAGGAAAAAGTATTGTGGCAATTAAAAACGTCACGATTAATGAGCCTTTTTTTGTTGGTCACTTTCCCCATTTACCTGTAATGCCAGGCGTGTTAATTATTGAAGCATTAGCTCAGGCTGCTGCCATTTTTTCCTTTACCGATGCTGATGGTAAAGCTACGCTGAATAGCGAAACGACCGCTTACTATCTAGTTGGTGTTGATGAAGCGCGCTTTCGTCAGCCTGTGGTACCTGGTGATCAACTACGCCTTGAGGTTACTGCATTACGTCTAAGCCGTGTTATGTGTAAATATGATGCGAAAGCGATTGTTGATGGTAAAGTCGTCGCAGAAGCAAAAATTATGTGTGCAATTCGTCAAATAGGTGATTAATGTCAAAAATTCATAGTACAGCTATTATTCATGAAGGCGCTCAGTTGCATGAAACAGTTGAGGTTGGCGCTTATTCAATTATTTATGCTAATGTCAAAATTGGTGCTGGTACTAAAGTTGGTGAGCATTGTGTGATCGATGGCCACAGCACGATTGGTGAAAACAATGTGTTTTACCGTTTCTGCTCTGTCGGAGGAATTCCGCAAGATAAGAAATATAATAACGAAGAAACTTATCTCGAAATCGGCAATGGTAATACCTTCCGTGAGTTTGTGACAATTAACACGGGTACAGTACAAGATGTTGGTGTCACACGTATTGGTGATGATTGCTGGATTATGGCTTACACACATATTGCTCATGATTGTCAAATTGGCAGCCATGTGATTATTGCTAATACAGTGCAATTAGCAGGACATGTACATATTGGTGATTGGGCGATTATTGGTGGTATGTCTGCGGCACATCAATTTATCCATATCGGTGCGCATTCAATGACTGGTGGTATGAGCTCTATTCGCCAAGATATTCCTCCTTATGTTTTAGGTGCAGGACAACCTTATCATAGTGCTGGTATTAATTCAGAAGGCTTGAAGCGTCGTGGCTATACGCCCGAGCAGATTTCTGCCTTACGTGAAGCGTATAAAATTATTTATATGCGCAACTTAAATCGTGAAGAAGCTCTGAAAGAGCTGTATGAGTTACAGATTCAGACACCGGATGCTAAAGAAGCCTTGCAATTGCTTGTTGACTTTTTAGAGTCATCAGGCCGTGGTATTGCGCGTAGATAGATTATATGAGTCAGACGATAGCTATTGTTGCTGGTGAACCTTCTGGGGATTTACTTGCCTCACGTATTATTCAAGGCATACAGCAACAAGCGCCTGATTCGAGATTTACAGGCATTGGTGGCCAGAATATGGCGTCCACCGGTATGCAGATTCAATATCCAATGGATGCCTTAACTGTTTTTGGTTATGTTGATGCCTTGAAATCTTTACCGACTCTTATCAAAACGTACAAAGGGCTGCAACATAATTTATTAAAACAGCGTCCTGATGTTTTTGTAGGTGTTGATGCCCCCGATTTTAATTTACGTCTTGAGCATAAGCTTAAGGCCTCAGGTATTCCTACGGTTCATTTTGTAGGGCCTTCGATTTGGGCATGGCGTTACGAGCGTATTCATAAAATTCGCGAAGCTGTCTCGCATATGTTGGTATTATTTCCTTTTGAAACAGAAATTTATGAAAAGGAAGGAGTGCCAGTAACATTTGTCGGGCATCCTTTGGCGGCACAAATTCCGCTTGACCCTGAGCCTACTATCGCACGACAACTACTTCCTTTATTGGCAATCTTGCCAGGTAGCCGTCGTTCTGAAATTCAACTATTAGCAGAGCCATTTTTACAGGCAGCGCAGAAATTAGCGCAACATAATCCGCGTATGCATTTTGCGGTGCCGATTGTTAATCCTAAGCGACGTCAAGAGTTTAATGAGATTGCTGCACGTAATCCTGTGCCTAATTTACATGTCTTTGAAGCTAAAGTTTCTGATGCGCCAATCTCTTGGGATGTTTTACAAGCCTGTGATGCAGCTCTAGTTGCTAGTGGTACGGCTACCCTTGAAACAGCTTTATTTAAGCGCCCAATGGTGATTTCTTATAAGCTTAGTCCAATGATGAAACGCTTAATGGAGTGGAAATCTGGTCAAGCTAAACCGTATGTTCCTTGGGTTGGTTTGCCGAATGTGTTGCTGAAAGAATTTGCTGTACCAGAATTGTTACAAGAAGAGGCGAGTCCTGAGAATTTGATGCAGGCTTGTGTACGTGCTTTAGAAGATCAGACATATATTTCCGATTTAAAACAAAAATTTACACAGATGCACTTAAGTCTGCGCCAAGATACAGCCGCTAAGGCAGCCGAAGTTATTCTTCAATTGGCAACTAACAAGTAATGTGATGCACGAAACCATTAATTTAGATTTATTTGCTACTGAGTCTGAAACTCATGAGGAGCTAAGCTTAGTTGCTGGTGTGGATGAAGCAGGGCGGGGGCCTTTGGCTGGTGCTGTGTATGCAGCGGCAGTTATTTTAGATCCGAAGCAAATAATTCTTGGATTAACAGACTCTAAAAAACTAAGTGAAAAAAAACGTCAAGCACTTTATCCTGAGATACAAGCCAAAGCTTTAGCCTGGTGTATTGCAAGCGCGAGTGTTGAGGAAATAGATCGCTTGAATATCTTGCAAGCCACTATGCTTGCGATGAAGCGAGCCATAGAGGGGTTGAAGTATACGCCAAGCCTTGCTTTGATTGATGGCAACCGCGT
>CAYFVY010000189.1:0-975 GCA_964346715.1 uncultured Pelistega sp.
CCCAAACAGGACCGACCAGATTCACCATAATACGGCGTTCCTTATCTGTACGCCCCAGAACAGGAAGTAAAGAAGCCACCCCTAAATCGAAACCATCCATAATCGCAAAACCAATGAGCAAGACCCCCATCAGCAACCACCAGATCACACGTAAGGTTTCGTAATCTAATAAAATCAATGAGTTTTCCATGATTAAGCTCCCTCCTTAGAGTAATTTGACGTAGAAACGGGCAAATCACCCACGAGTAGAGAAGCTCCATTAGCAGGAGCATAATAGTCAGGTCCTTTGCGAATCGCATGCAACATCACTTTAGTACCAATAATAAAGATCGTCACATATAAGGTCACATAAATAGCCAAACTAATCGCCAGCGAGCTTACCGTTAAGTGCGAGACCGCATAAGCCGTGGGCAAAATACCGTCAATAACCCAAGGCTGACGACCGTACTCAGCGACAAACCACCCACACTCAATCGCTAGCCACGGTGTAAAGATTGACCACATGGCAATTTTTAAGGCACGCGGACTCGTAGCGATACGGTCTTTTACCGACAAGAAGAAAATCGCTGCAAAGAAGAATACAAAATAAAACCCTAGCGCCACCATAATCCGGAACGCATAAAATAGCGGCGTCACATCAGGTACCGTATCCAATGCCGCCTGTTGAATTTCTTCAGGCGTAGCATTTTGAATATCATCACGGTATTTTTTTAGTAAAAGGCCGTAACCTAAGTCTTGCCAGTTCTCTAAGAAATATGCCTTAGATTCGGTATCGTTCACGTCCGCTTTGGCTTTTTTCAACGCCGCATAGACCACCATACCCTTAGTGATACGCCCATGATTGCGTTCAACTAACTCTTTAATCCCAGGCATGACTTGGTCAAATGAACGCGTACCGATTAGCCCCATAACCCACGGAATATGTACGGCAAAATCGTTCTTCAACTCCGCTTGATTCGGAATCGCCACAATATT
>CAYFVY010000189.1:985-1966 GCA_964346715.1 uncultured Pelistega sp.
CAGCGATTTTCATCTTCTGATGCTCACCTGCAATATAGCCACTCTCATCACCCAGCGTAATCGAACCAATCGAGACCAAAAAGCCGAAGGCTGAAGCCACCACCACTGAACGCTTAGCCAATTGCACATCACGCTTATGTAGTAAATACCAGGCACTCACGGCAATCACGAACACCGCCCCTGTGATATAACCTGAGATCACGGTATGCAAAAACTTCGCTTGCGCCACTGGGTTTAAGATCACCTCAAGAAAGCTCGTCATCTCCATGCGCATCGTGTCAGGATTAAATACAGCACCAACAGGATATTGCATCCAGCCATTGGCAATCAGAATCCATAAAGCCGAGAAATTCGTACCCAAAGCGACCAACCAGGTAACGGTTAAGTGCGCCTTTTTCGACATACGATTCCAACCGAAGAAAAACAGCCCAATAAACGACGCTTCCAAGAAGAACGCCATTAAGCCTTCAATCGCTAAAGGCGCGCCGAAAATATCACCCACATAGTGACTATAGTAAGACCAATTCATACCAAACTGGAATTCCATCACAATCCCGGTCCCGACCCCGATGGCAAAATTAATGCCAAACAAAGTCCCCCAGAATAAGGTCATTCGACGCCAGATATCACGACCAGAAACCACATAAATGGTCTCCATCACCGCAATCAAGAAAGACAGCCCCAAGGTTAAGGGAACAAAAATAAAATGGAACATAGCCGTCACGGCAAACTGCAAGCGTGACAGACCGACCACATCAAACTCAAACATAACACTCCCCTAATAATGCACAATTAGCACCTATTAATGGCTAGGTATAGTTAGCTACACTACTTCTTTTTACCTTAATTTCATGACCTATACATGACTCTTTTTTAACAAGAGAACATATTCATAGTCAATCATTAGCCTACGAATTTACACCTCGGGAGACAAGGAAGCGCTAGACAACAGAGGTAAAACCAGCCAAACCTTGTAGGATT
>CAYFVY010000189.1:1976-3048 GCA_964346715.1 uncultured Pelistega sp.
GTAATGGTTTTTCTTTTGACTTTACAAGAATTCACTTGATTGCTTAGACAAAAACTCCATATAGTAGCCACTGTTCATCATACTTTTTGAGTCACGGATACGTTTTATGTCCAACCTTCTTCCCCTAGATACTGCCGAATCATTTCGTAAGGGCTTAATCACTCAGCTACAACCACGAATGTTGTTTGCTATAGCGATTCCTTTTGTCGTCGGCTTATTGTCTATTATTGTTTTATTAATGTATGCCTGGGACCCATTAGATAACTGGTTCTATGCAAGCGCATCCGATTGGACTTGGTTCCAGAAAGCTCAAGCCAGCTTAGGTGGTTGGGGCTTTTCCACCATGAGTGGCTGGATTGCGTGGCTGCTCTCACTGATTGCGCTAACCGCCATTGGTGGCATTATCGGTTTAGCGGTGGCAGCCATTGTAGTTACTCCACTTGCGGTTAAGTATATTAGTAAGAATTACTTCCCTACTCTTGAACGTCGTGGAGAGAACGTCAATACCGTCAGTATTATGAATGCGGTGAAAGTATCGAGTATCTTTATTCTTGGCTGGCTACTTACCCTACCCTTATGGTTTATTCCATTTATGTCGATTGCACTAAGCTTATTCTGGGGTGCCTATGCGTTCTCCCATATGTCACGCGTCGACGCCATTGTGGAACATGCGACGAAAGAAGAACGCGACTATATCCTTAAGCGCCACAATAAGGGCTTCTGGATTATTGGCTTAGTCTGTGCGGCCTTAACCTTAATTCCATTTATGGGCTTAGTGACACCTGTCTTCTCAATTATTGTATGTACTCATTATGGCTTACATGCTTTACAACAGCTGCGTAATAACCAAGCTCAAAACAGCAAAGCGCCAACAGATGTTATTAATAATGCGATTAATACAGCCAATAAAACGCTTGAGCAACGTAAATCATAAGCTGGGCTAAAGCACACATAACTGCTCGCCAATACCGTATTAGCAAGCCAATAAAAAAGTGCACTCAATATGGAGTGCACTTTTGCTTTAATGACAATAAATTATCCGAACAATGATAACTACACACCTTCCCATTTA
>CAYFVY010000190.1:0-3035 GCA_964346715.1 uncultured Pelistega sp.
TGTGTGGTTTTTTCTGGTTTAATACCTTTGAATGCATTCACAGAGCCTGCGGGCCCCACACCCGGCGAAACTAACTCCCAGAAGTCAGGGAAGCGTTCTGTATGACCTAAACCTACGTAAAGCGTTGTTGGGCTTGATTGCAGGTCATGTTCATAACGCATAAAGCCACCAAACATATTATCGTCACGCTTGTAACCGCTAGTCTTAGACATTACTCGCTTATCATGCGCTGTCGCATGGTCAAAACGAATGCCCGTAATCACTCGTTGATAATCGCTTGGCTTCCAGGTCAACTCACCAAAAATTCCGCGGTTACTAAACTTGGCATTATCTTGCCAAGGCATTCTCTTGGCACCAATCATGCCCTGACGGCGGCGTAGCTCATGTTTACTCTCTTGGAAGTCAACACCTGTGACTAAGCTAACTTCCTCATTAAACTTAAAGGTACCCGCTAAGCGACCACCCCATGTTGTACGGCGTGGATTCGACTCCATACGCATCTTGAATGGACGCATACGGTAGTTATCCATATTATGGTCAGCCTGGTTGTAATACAGCTCGGCCTCGATGGCATCTAATACACCCTCCATATTGTCTTGTTTAAAGCGCAAACCGTAAGTTGTACGTTTGAACATCGTACCGTCCATACCACGAGTTGGATAAGCAACACGAGCATCACCGACACCCGCATTTAATTCAAAAAGCGAGTTATGTGTTGGTTTAATACCTAAGGCTAAGTCAACGTTCCACTTATCCCATTTAGAGTGGATTTCTTTACCATCCCCGTCTTTGTAGTTCTGTGAGTAAGAGTGGTTAGCGGTTAAGCGAGCGTAGAGCTTATCATTACCTACAGTCAAGTCTGCATTCTGATCATGACGTCCAAAAGAACCTCCCGTTAAAGACCCTTCGAACTGTACTTCGCCATCAGCATCTAATTCTGGTGCATTACGCACAAAACGCACCGTACCTGCTGAAGCAATTGGCCCCCATAAAACTGTTTGCGGACCCTTTACAACAATCAATTCATCAAAATTCTCAGGTGCAATATACGAACCTGGGTTATCCATACGACCACCACAAGCGCCAGGCATTGCAGCAGCATTAGTCAAAATATTAATACGCGAACCAAACATTCCACGCAATACGGGATCGCCGTTAGTACCCCCATTACGCAGAGCACTAAAACCAGGAATAGTTTTTAAATAATCGGTACCATCACTTGCTGGGATTGGTTGGCGAGGAATTTTAGGGCTGGTCACATAGGTTAATGGTGACTCAGGATTAACACTAGTCGCCACAATGGCAGACATTTCTGTCACAGGCATTGCTGTCTCTGCAACAGTTGTTTCGGCTATCTGCGCAAAAGCTTGCTGGCTAAGAGCCAAGGTCAAGGCGCTAGACAAGAGTGAATACGTAAAACGTGGTGTTAATTTTCTATCTATCATTTTTTCTGCGTCCGAAAATAAGAATCTATGTTCTTTTTAGCTTAGTCATTATGCAATCGATGACCTTAAAATTTGCAGAGCAGTTTAAGGAACACTTCGTCTTACGCTTCTTTAAAGCATTGACACACAGTTGGAGCCTCCCAAGAGTCAATTGGGGTGCTGTTCTTATTCTTAAACACAGAAGAAAACTGTCCTTAAGTCGCTTTAGTACACACATAAGTCAAGCTGCGGAAAGAGGAGGAACCACAGAAAGCCTACGTGAACTATACGAATACGGCATCAATGCTCTGTGCAGCGATAACGTTGTTCACTACGACACGCATCCAAGCACAAGTTAAGATCATCGAAAATATTAAGAGAAATTTATATGGAGGCAGAAAGAGGTGGGGCGCGAGATCCCAGCGGAGCGCCGAATATAGTAAAGTAAGGTTGGTCGACACTAGTCTCATGCAGCGTTGCTAGGCTAGTGTGCGGAGAAAAAGCGATCTCTGTACTGTGCAAGTCCGCCTTAAATAATTGCACCGCAAATGAACCAAACGCACAAGGCTGTTGATGGTCCACCGCCATCTGGTGCTTGCCTGATGACTCATCATCAATTGGCACATCAATTAAATACGCACCATCTGGCGTACAAATTTCAATAGAGATAAATTTTGATGAGCTTGCATCGAAGTGAGGCATAAAGCCTGCAGGGATCAGACTACGTAATACCAATGCGAACACCAGAAGATAGAAGGCAATGCTTCTCATCTTGCTTGGCACGAAACGAAAGGTACTATTACACGTAGTCATATATCGAATTCTAGACATATAAGATGTAACGGTCAAATAGTCTATCGTTTTAGTCTGATATATATCAAGCTATCTCTACTTTTTAAAGGAGTGCAAATTTAGAAATGTCGCTTTATGGAAATATCTGGCACTCAAAGCCCCCAACTCCCTTAATCAACAAGTTTTCTAATATCTAGAATAAACTATTTCATTATTTCTGTTGCGTTGCACATTTATTACGCAGTAGTTAACGGCTTAATAACTTTTTTAATGCTCTCCCTCACAAAACTCAGAATAAAATACCCAATTAAGGGTAAATCCCCAATTTACTCCACCGATGCGCACAGACTTATCCACAATTTTCGGGGATAAGTTTGTCCAGTATGGATTAGGGAAGCCTTATGACGATAGAAGTGGGAAAATGATGTTTAAAATCGGCCTTAAGTGGGAAATCCAGTTCATTTCTGTACTAAATCACTCAATTAATTGCCAAGTTAATGACAAAAGCTTAAACTGCGCATTATTTAATAAATCCTTAACTAGTCCTTTATTGACAGTGACTTACAGCACAAAACACATCGAACTAACAGACTTATCCACATTTTTAGTGGATAAGTTTATCTTATAGGCCTTGCCCCCTACGCTTGGTCGCTCTTTAAGTATCTATGCGTCAAATTTATGACAATTCATATTAATCATATTGCTTTGCATTATTAAAACAGTAATTGATGCATCCACTTAAATCAAAACTTAGGGCAAGTGCATCTTATCAATTGCAGAAACTTATCCTACAATGACAACTAAGGTAAAGATATGAAC
>CAYFVY010000191.1:0-1719 GCA_964346715.1 uncultured Pelistega sp.
ACCAGCCGAACCACCACCCACTGGTGTGCCACCTGGGTTTTCTTTCAGCGCTTTAGCAAAATCAGCTAAGGTATTGTATGGAGAGTCTGGACGTACCGCTAATACGAGATGCTCTGCAGTTAATCGAGCAACGGGCTTAAAGTTAGCCAAATCAATTGGCGACTTATTCAAAGTAATCGCGCCTACAGTAATCGCGCCGAATACCGCCAAGTTATCTGGCTTGCCCTTAGAAGAGTTTTGGAACTCAGCCAAACCAATCGTGCCGCCTGCACCACCCTTATTGGTGAAGTTCACACTACCGGTATAAATACCCGCCTTATTTAAGGCGGCAAAAGCCTGACGCCCTGTACCATCCCAACCACCGCCTGGGTTAGCAGGCAACATCACACTCACTTGAGCTTGTGCCGCACCCGCTAATAAAGCAGTTGCTGCAACTAAAGAACGTAAAACCGATGAAATCTTCATAGTGCCTCCAAGAATCTTATTGTCTGTGCGGCTGTTAAGTGCCACATATTCAATGAAGAATAGAAGTTCACTCTGATTTAGTCAATTAGGGTAATACTTGATTACCTGATGCGCTTAAGCTAATGCCCTCGACTTAATACTGTTGACTGAGATCACCTGTGCCACAGCCGATTTCCAAGACATTATCTAATGGGCTAGCGGGTAAGTGGCTTAAAAGCAAATCAATTAAATACTGATTAATCGCTTGTTGCGCCAAGGCCTGTTGGTCATAGGTAGTCAAGGCTAAATTAAAATGCGTGGCTAAACGATGCTTATCAATCTCATTTATAATGGACATAATTGCTCCCAAGCATGAAATTTATCCCACATATAGTGAGCCTCAGGGATTAACTCAATCTGAGCTCCCTGTAATTGCCAGTATGCCAGCTGGTGTGCGCTAGGAATAATACGATCCTGAGCACCTATAATCGCCCGTGTCCAGGCAATCTTTGGCGTACTATATTCCGCTATATTACTACTCTGTGCCGCTGTATCAATAGATTGATTAATCTGTTCAAGCTCTTGACGAATTTCCTCTAAAGGACGCGCCACTAAGGCTTAATAATGTGCTAATTGGAAGGTGTTTTTACACATACGTCGCTCAAATTTATGGCGTCCTACTTCATCTAAACTCGCTAAGGTGGCTATAAATACGTGTGGGTCGATACCCCATAGCACATGCTTTGGATACGGTGTCCCATTAAGCGCACAAGCGCTTTTCCATGGCCAATGCGATAATACCTGCTCAGCGGCCCATACACCCATTGACCAAGCGACAAGATGACACTCAGTATAGTCTTGATACGCAAAATCCAATGTCAGATTAGCCAGCTCACGGTAATCCCAGCAGACCAGCAAATCCACATCAGATGGTAAGGACAAATGCTCGATAACAGCAGCATCCGTGCCCCAACCAGCACAGTACACCACTAGTCGCTTAGTCGCCTCGCTTGCTGTAGCAGCTTGAGTGGAGCCAAGAATTAAGCGGTTTTGCATGCCACCTCCAACACCTGAATCAAGCCATCAATTTCCTCAGTTAGCATATCAGCACTGAGCGAAAAACGTATCCTAGCCGTACCTGTTGGTACGGTGGGCGGACGGATCGGCAAGCAATAATAGCCTACTTCTTGCAGATGCTGTGCCATCTCTACGGCTCGCTGATTCTCCCCAAGGAACAAGGGAACAACACAACTCTGACTCGTATTTTCTTGCCCG
>CAYFVY010000191.1:1729-3035 GCA_964346715.1 uncultured Pelistega sp.
CCAAACTAGCACAGTACACGCCTAGGCGTTTTGCCACCTCGCTTGCTTGAGCTGCACACTGAGTTGTGCAAGGTGTTGCCTTTTTGCATGAAACTGTGGCAATTGTTTAAAAAGATAATAGGTCCATGCCATATTGATGGGCGCAAGTGCTGTTGAGAAAATCAAGGGACGCATTGAGTTAATCAGGTAGTCTTTCAGTAACTGACTACAAACCACATACGCACCCACAGAGCCTAAGGCCTTACCAAAAGTACCGACTAAAAGATCGATCTCAGCGATACACCCTTGCTCTTCACTTAAACCTAAACCAGTAGGTCCATAGGCCCCAATCGCATGCGCCTCATCAACATATAAAGCGACCTTATCATAATGTTGCTTAAGCTTCACCAACTGCTTTAAATCTGCACAATCACCATCCATGCTAAACACGCTCTCAGTCACAATAATTATCCGCTCATAATGAGCATGATGTTCTTGCAAGAGTCGCTCTAGATGTTGATAATCATTATGCCTATAACGCAAAAAATGTGCACCAGATAATCGTGCGCCATCAATCAAACTGGCATGCACCAAACTCATGCTCAAGCTCATGCAACCAAGCCGGCGACTTATTCACAGGCATATTCTTCACGCAGAGCCTGTAATACACCAGTGCACAAGCGTTGAACTTGCGCTTCAGTCATTACATACGGTGGCATTAAATACACTAAACGACCAAAAGGTCTAACCCAGACACCATTATTCACCAGACGCTCTTGTAAACTTGCCATATTCACTGGCTCTTTCATCTCAATCACACCAATAGCGCCTAGGCACCTAACATCCGCCACCACATCCCAGTGCTTAGCGGGTGATAGACCATAACCCAATTCTCGCTCTAACATATTCACTTGTGCTTGCCAATCATTATCATGCAAGATCGCAAGCGACTCTGCGGCCACTGCACAGGCCAGAGGATTCGCCATAAATGTCGGTCCATGCATAAAACACTTAGCCTCACCTTCACATATTTTCTGTGCGACAGCCTCGGTCGTTATAGTCGCTGCCAAGGTCATATAACCTCCAGTCAAGGCTTTACCAATACACATAATATCGGGGGTAATCTGTGCATGCTCAGCGGCAAACAACTTACCTGTACGACCAAATCCCGTGGCAATCTCATCAAAAATTAACAAAACACCATACTGCTCGCATAGAGCCTTAGTTTGACGCAAATACTCTGGATGGTAAAAATACATGCCTCCTGCACCTTGGACAATAGGCTCAAGAATTAGGGCTGCAATTTCATCTCCCTTAGATGCAAGCA
>CAYFVY010000192.1:0-2944 GCA_964346715.1 uncultured Pelistega sp.
CGGCAACACGTAAACGAACATGTTGCTGCAATACTTTTTTGAGTTCCTCACTCGCTGTGTAACCTTCTTTCAAAATGACAAAAGCAGTCACCACCTCAGTTCGCTCTTGATCAGGCACACCAATCACAGCAGCCATACTGACAGCTTCGTGACTTAATAAACCATCCTCAATGGGTCCAGGCCCTATCCGATAACCAGCACTCGTAATAACATCATCGTTACGACCCACGAAAAAGATATACCCGTCTTCATCCATAATGCCTCGGTCACCCGTTACTAAATAGTCACCGATAAACTTCTCTCGTGTACCTTCGGGGTTATCCCAATAGTATAAGAACATGACTGGGTCAGGTTTTTTTAACCGCGATTTCGCCTTCGACATTCGCTGTTTGAATCTCACCTTGCTCATTGATAATTACAAGATTATGGCCGCGTACTTTCTTACCCATACTACCTGGCTTAGGCTCGAACTCACTCGCACAAGAGGAAACAATCATATTGCATTCTGTCTGACCGTAAAACTCATTAATCGTGACGTCTAGCTCACGCTTACCCCAATCCAGCAACTCCTTACCTAGGCTCTCACCACCACTCGCAATCGATCGCAAACTAAGATCCCATTGAGCTTTAGGTGAGGCGATCTTGCGCATCATTTTGAGCGCTGTTGGAGGTAAAAACGTATGCGTCACTTGATGCTTTGCCATAAGGTCAAAAGCGGCTTCTGTACTGAATTTGTCAAAGCGACATGCCACCACTGGCTTACCATGGTGCCAAGCAGGAAGTAGTAGGTCAAATAAACCGCCAATCCAGGCCCAATCGGCTGGCGTCCAGAACACTAAGTCATTCCCTGTAAAGTTATTATTATGAGAGGTTTCAACACCAGGCAAGTGACCCAATAGAACACGGTGCGCATGGCAAGCCCCCTTAGGTTTTCCTGTTGTACCTGAGGTATAAATAATGACGGCTGGGTCTTCAGCTAAGGTATATTCTGCTAAAAACTCTGCTGACTGCTCACGCAATTCGAGCCAGAATGAACGTGCCTCTTGTGTATGAGAGTCTTGTTCTGCATTATAAATAAGCTCTAATTTAGGCAATTGTTCACGAATTTCTTGAAGCTTCCTTAAGCCATCATGATGAGTAATAACAACACGGATACCTGCATTATTAATGCGATAGCTCAGGGCATCTAAGCCAAATAAGGAAAAAAGAGGTACTGCAATGGCACCTAATTTATACGTGGCCAAATGAGCGATAGCGGTAGCCACACCTTGGGCCATCAGGATACCAACACGATCTCCCTTTTTAACTCCTTGGGTTCGTAAGCTATTCGCAAATTGGTCCGATAATTGCTTCATATCATCGAACGAGTAGCGAGTAGTTTCATCTGGCGTCACGTCAATTAAGGCTAAGCGCCCACTGCCATCAGCCCACTTATCACAGGTATCAAGGCCGATATTGTAATACTCTGGAATCTCCCAATTAAATTGAGCCATTTGTCGTCTCCACTTAGGGTTTTAATAGTAATTAAACAAATAAGATCGCTCTTAGTTAAAGACTACCTTAAAACAAAAACATTCTCAATTTTGTTCTCATGAAGTCAAGAGAAATGGTGGCAAGCTTGCCATTTAGCCCGTGCCAACATCTCTTTGCCATAATAAAAGCATTCCGTTATACCTTCATTCGTGTCCTGTCCTCACAACGTTAGACGCCAAAATTTTTACAGTTAAAGGAGAACGCTATGATTTTAAGTCAGCACGCTAAAATTCGCTGTCAGCAACGTGGTATTGGGCTCTTTATGGTTGATTTACTGTACCAATTTGGTTCCAGCTTGCCAGCAGGAGGTGGGACGGAAAAGCTCTTTTTTGATAAACAATCAAGAAAGAAAGTTGAGGAGTTTACAGGTGGCCGCATCAAGGCTAAAGAAGCAAAGCTAAATATTTATGCTATTGTTGATGGGAGCATTGTGATTACCATGGGGCATCGCACCAAGAAGAATCACCATCGTCAGACATTAAGAATTGAGGTGAACTAATTCTTTAGCGGAGGTGCAAGCTTTAATGGAATCGTCAGTACTACGGCTCTTAGAGGTCACTAAGTCTGAAAATATACACACTCCAATTACTATTGACGAAATTGAACATAGTACGTAAGCTTACCGTCAAGCGCACAGTTCGTAACTAGAGACATCTGCTGCTAATTGTCGTTTAAATTCACTGGGAGGTAAATTTCCCAGTGATTCGTGGGGTCGTTCCTCGTTATAACTCACCATCCAAGCCCAACTGAGCTCCCGCACCTGAGCTAACGAGGAGAACAAATGCGGGTCTAATACTTCTGTTCGATAACTGCGATTAAAACGTTCGATATAGGCATTTTGGTTTGGCTTGCCAGGCTCAATATAACAAATCGTCATGTCATTCTCTTCGCACCATTGCGTAAAAGTGAAGGACGTCATTTCACTGCCATTATCTACACGAATCATTTTAGGAATCCCTCTTTCTGCTTTAAGCTGCTCTAAGGTTCTCACCAATCTGGCAGCAGGTAAGGAGGTATCAACCACGATATCTAAGGCTTCCCTGACACCTTCATCAATGATATTAAGTACTCGGAAACGCGTGCCGTTATAAAGTGCGTCACTCATAAAATCAAAGGACCAACTATAATTTGATTCAGCAGGGACCGCTAAAGGAGCCGGATCTCGCTCGGGTAATCGTTTTTTAGTACGACGTTTTTGATTCAAATTCATCGCACAATAAATACGCCATACGCGCTTAAAATTCCATAACTGACCATCCAGCCTTAATCGATAAAAACATGTCCAGAAGCCCCAACGAGATCGAGTGGGCTCCTGAATGATTGTATTGAGCGCATCAATAACGGGCTGATCACGCTCAAGGCGACGCTGACTTGGGTCAGGCCGGTACCAACTGCGACGAGATAAGCGTGT
>CAYFVY010000193.1:0-2942 GCA_964346715.1 uncultured Pelistega sp.
GCAATAAAATTCTTATAGCCCTGTTGAGTTAATCATGCTCACAGGGCTTTTTGCTGCGCGTTAATTGTTGCTGCATGTAGATTTTTAATTATCTCTCTTCATACTTTCGATGTATTTTATTAAACATATCGAATCTATTATCTATTACAGCTCTCGATCTTTAGCTATTATCAATATATCAAGGTATTAAAATTAATAATAAACTCGATATATTTTTATAAATATAATGCTACAATTGCTTCTAGTGCAATAAAGTATACCTATGCGACTTAAGGAGCTGTTTGTGATAAAGCGTACTCTTGTTTCTGTTTTTGCGACTTGCGCCGTATTGTCTTCGCCATTAGCCTTGGCTGAAACTTTAACAGTATCGGCGGCGGCGAGTTTAACCAATGCCTATACTGAATTAGGTAAAGATTTTGAAGCAAAGAATCCCGAACATAAAATTGAATTTAACTTCGGTGCTTCAGGTACTTTATTGCAACAGATCTTACAAGGGGCACCGGTTGATGTATTTGCCTCAGCTGACCAAGCCACAATGAATAAAGCCGAAGCCGAAGGTATGATTAAGAAAGAGACGCGTGCTGATTTCATTGGTAATGGTTTAGTACTTATCGTGCCTATCGATAGTCAATTAAGGTTTAATTCACTTAATGATTTAACTGTCGACACGGTTAAGCATGTGGCTATGGGTAATCCCGATACCACACCGAATGCGCGTTATGCTCGTGCAGCGATGCAGAAAGATGGTGTTTGGGAGGCTGTTGAGCCTAAGTTAGTGCTTGGCGCGAATGTGCGTCAAAGTCTAAGTTATGTGAGCCGTGGTGAAGTCGAAGCTGGTTTTGTTTTCTCGACGGATGCAAAACAAGATGAAGGCAAGGTTAAGGTGGCTCTCGTTATTCCTACCGTGGCTGCGGGTGAGAAAGAGGGTGAATGGGTGGCAAGTCCTATTGTTTATCCAATTGCAGAAACAACACAAGACACCAAAGCATTGGCCAAAGACTTTATGGCCTATGTCTTGTCGGATGAAGGTCAAGAGACATTAGCCAAGTATGGTTTTGTACCCATCAAAGAAATGAGTAAATAAGCGATTGGAGAATCTTGAGATCGAGTTACAAAGGGAGAGCTCTAGCAAAATTAAATAAACGCTAGAGCAAGCTGTGAAGTGGAAGGATGAATAGGTATGGAATGGTTCAGTCCCAATGACTGGAGTGCGTTAACGCTCACATTGAAAGTCTCTTTAGATGCGACCTTAATTGCTTTTGTCTTGGGGGTAGCTTTTGCTTGGGTTTTAGCGCGCTTTAATTTTATGGGCAAAAACATACTCGATGCAGTTCTTACCTTACCTATGGTCCTTCCACCGACAGTTTTAGGGTACTACTTACTTGTTTTATTTGGTCGCCAGGGTACTTTTGGCCCTTGGCTTGAAAGTACTTTTGGTTTAAAGCTTGTTTTTACTTGGCAAGGCGCCGTTATAGCAGCAGCGGTTGTAGCTTTTCCCTTGGTCTTTAAGTCAGCACGAGCCGCGTTTGAAGACGTAGAGAAGAGCTTGGAATATGCGGCACGCACCTTAGGCTCGAGCGGTTTAGGGATCTTCTTTCGTGTCAGTTTGCCTATGGCTGTGCGTGGCATTACAGCAGGCACTTTATTAGCTTTTGCCCGTGCCATGGGAGAGTTTGGTGCCACACTAATGTTGGCTGGAAATTTACCAGGTCGTACGCAAACCCTCTCGATGGCGGTCTATGATGCCGTTCAAGCCGGGGATGATATGCGAGCGAATGCTTTGGTCTTACTCATCTCCGTAGTTTGCGTCACTATTCTTGCCGTATCGGGCTATTGTTTAGCCCCGAAGCGTTAGGGGGCAGATAAGATATGACTAAGCAATTAAGCGTAAAGTTTGATCTTGTTTTGAAGAATTCCTCGGGTAAGAGAGCACGTGAGTTTCCTCTGGCAGTGGATTTTGCAAGTTCTGATGAGCGTACTGTTATTTTTGGTCCTTCGGGTTGTGGTAAAAGCGTGACCCTGCAAGTCATTGCTGGTTTGCTTAAACCTAGATCAGGACAGATACAGTTAGGTGAGCGAATGCTATATGAGAGTGAACAGCAAGTTTTTATCCCAGCGAATCAGCGGCGCATTGGCTATGTGTTTCAGGACTATGCCCTTTTTCCACACTTGAATGTGATGCAGAACGCGGGATATTCATTGCGTCGCCATTGGCCTATGCCACTTTCCTCTGAGTCTCAAGCACAGGTTCTTGAGATGCTGGGTGTCTTTGGTATTGCTGAGCTTGCCCACAGCTTACCAAGTCAGCTTTCGGGTGGTCAGCGTCAGCGTGTTGCTTTGGCACGTGCGCTATTAAGTAAACCCGATATCTTATTGCTAGATGAACCGCTCTCGGCGATGGATGTCTTATTGCGCACTAGGATGCGTGAAGAGTTGATCCAAATTCAAGAGCGTTTTAACGTCCCCATGGTGATGGTCACGCATGATTTGGAAGATGTTAAAGCAATTGCTCAAACGATTGTGGTGTTTCGCCAAGGGGCGGTAGCTGAGGTTTTGCCTTATCAGCATATGATTCAGGCGATGGGACAGGAGGCTGCGTGGCATCAAGTAGTAGAGTCCTGTAAGAAAGCATTCGAACTGGATTAACGTTAAGTTTTAAGCAAAATACGCACCATATTTTGCACACCACATATCAAAAGACAATGTCTACAATAGAGCGAAGGGTAGGCTAAATGTTTTACTTACTTAGCTAAACATTAAATACTACTCAATATTCTTCATTAAAAAGTCGCTAGAATCACTTGTTTAGGGTCTATGTGCGCATAGACTGATGTGCCTGGCTCAGGCAGTTGCTTCACATCATCTACTACAGCAATTAAGGCTTGGCCACTTTTAAGCAGTATTTCTACTTCAGCGCCCCCAGCGCTATCAATGTCTACGTT
>CAYFVY010000194.1:0-2893 GCA_964346715.1 uncultured Pelistega sp.
CTAATTCAGTCCATGCATATGTGTTAAAGTAAGTGCAGATATGAGCGATAAATATGGGGGAGGTAAGCGATGAGCGTGCTTAAGAAAATCACCTTGAGTATTGTGATTTTGCTGATCTTAGCAACGATATTCATGTTGTACCGTGACCCTAACTTTATGCTTGAGGTCGCGGATCAAGTGTGGAACTGTTTTTAAACGAGACTATCTTCAAGCGGAATTGTTGTTAAAAGGAGCTGATTTTTAAATGAATCAGCTCCTTTTTGTTTTAGCGCTTATGGCATGGTGACTTGATGCCCGTTTTGGCGTTGAATCTGAGCTAATTCACGCGCTAAGTCGGCTACTGAAGTCGCATAGAAATAACTACGGTTGTACTTAGTAATGGCGAAGAAGTTTTTGGTAGCGGTGCGGTATTGGTGTTGACCACGAACATCGTCTTTTAAATCAATCACGCCGATACTTTGACCTTGCTGCCAAGGCGCTCCTTTGCTGCTTGTACGAGCACCTTGACTCTGTAGGATAGACCAGCTGGTACTGGCATCTAAACCACCGTCTACAAGTCTCGCTGGATTGGCTGGTAAGGTAACCGGAGCAAAAATCGGAGTATTGTTCTGCCAACCGTGTTTGACTAAGAAGTTCGCCACCGAATGGATGGCATCGCTACGGCTATTGCGTAGGTCAATCTGACCGCTCTTATCGGCATCAACGGCATAGTGCAAGATACTAATTGGCATAAACTGTGGCAAGCCTGAAGCACCAGCAAAAGAGCCAAGTGCATTCTTACCATCAAATAAGCCCTTATGATCGAGTTCAATTAAGGCCGCTAACTGATTACGGAACATCTGGCTTTTTTCAGGACGAACCGTGTCTGGATGGTTAAAACCTAAGCTATATAAGGCATCAAGTACCTTAAAACTGCCCAACTGTTCACCATACACAGTTTCTACACCGATAATACTCACGATAACTGCTGCTGGAACACCATATTGTCGCTCGGCTTGTGTCAGAGCTGTACGGTTAGCGTTCCAGAACTCTGTTCCCTTGCGAATACGGATTGGCTCAACAAAACGACTGCGATAGGTAGGCCAATGGCGCTTAACACGGGTAGTCGTACTTGGACTCATCAAGCTTATTACTCGATCATTGATTTGAGCGCGATTGAGCATATCACGGACATAATTAGCAGGGATATTATAGCGTTCTGAGACCTGTTGAATAAAGGTATCTTGCTGAGCGCTAAGAGGGGAGTTCTCAACTTGCCAACCTGTTTTTTTGGAATTGCTTGCTGCTTGAATCCCAGAAACTTGTTTAGATTCGGTACTACTCGTGCTGGCACATGCGCTTAAGAGCACACTGGTACCTATTAATAGACTCGTAGATAAAACGCGTAAGTTCACAAAAAAACTCCCAAATATATGAATACTGAATTAAAGATTAGCATTGAGAATTGCGTAAAGCTATCAAAGCTACTTAAAGATAAATACATAGTGTTAAATTGTACTGTTAATCCCTAGGAAATGGGCAAGTAAAAAGTAATAATTTGTTGCCTCGCCAAACGATAATTTTTGCTAAAAAAACAATTTCCATCCTAAGCAATGACCTTGAAAGAAAAACTTAGCAAAGTCGTTTATGATAGAGATAAGAAGAAGATTGAATCACTCTTTTTTAAGAGCAATGACATCACTTAAAGCCTTAACGAGAATAAAGGAAGAGCGTGGAGACATTATTTATTACGCATCCCACTTGCCGTTTACATATGATGCGTTCATGGCACCCAGAGTCACCGCAGCGTCTAGATGCGATTAATGATCGCATGCTAGCCAGTGGTGTTGCTTACTACGTGAAAGAGCTCGAAGCCCCTAAAGCGACAGAAGCTGACTTAGAGCGAGTACATAAGCCTGATTATGTATCTTTTATTCGAGACAATATTCCAGAAAGTGGTTACTTTAATATTGACTCTGAAGAAACCTGTCTTAATCCACACACCTATCAAGCTGCGCTGCATGCGGCGGGTTCGGGTCTTTTAGCTGTCAATGAGATTATGGCTGGTAAAGCTAAGAACGCATTCTGTGCTGTGCGACCGCCAGGTCACCATGCTGAGCCTGATCGTTCGACGGGCTTCTGCTTTTTTAATAATATGTGTGTGGCGGCCAGTTACGCGATTGAGAAATATGGCTTAGAGCGTATTGCCTTAATTGATTTCGATGTTCACCACGGTAATGGGACAGAACGAATTTTCGAGAATCACCCGAATATTATGATGTTTAGTTTTTTTCAACATCCTTTATTTCCACATTCTGGCACAGAAAATGTGGCACAAAATATGGTGAATATTCCTGTACCTGCCTATACGCGGATGCAAGTCATTGAAGAGTTGGTCAAAGAGCAATGGCTCCCCAAGATGCGCGACTATAAACCGCAATTGATAATGATTTCTGCTGGGTTTGACGCACATCGAGAAGACGATATGGGTCAATTAGACTTAACTGAACGCGACTTTGCTTGGCTCACACAGCAGCTCTTGGATGTTGCCGATGAGTGTTGCGATGGTAAGGTCGTAAGTTTTCTTGAAGGCGGTTACGAGCTCTCGGCTTTAGGCCGTAGTGCCGTTGAACATATTAAAACCTTAGCCGGAATTTAGTATTGACGCTAGGCGTTTACACTTGATTAAGGCCGGGTTAAGTAATAATTAGTTTATCTTGTATGCAAACAAGTGTATTATAGATGTTACTGTTTGCTTTATATAATTTTTAATAATCCTTTTAGGAGATGATTGGATGAAGGTATTAGTACCTGTAAAGCGCGTTGTTGACTATAACGTCAAAGTGCGTGTGAAATCAGACCAGACGGACGTAGATATTGCGACCGTAAAAATGTCAATGAACCCATTTGATGA
>CAYFVY010000195.1:0-2871 GCA_964346715.1 uncultured Pelistega sp.
GCGGTATTGGTATTATTCACAAGAACATGACGGCTGATGAGCAAGCGACTGAAGTAGCTCGTGTGAAGCGCCATGAGTTCGGTATTGTGATTGACCCTGTTAGCGTGACGCCGAAGACCACTGTGCGTGAAGCTGTTGCCCTACAGAAGGCCAATGGTATTTCTGGTCTACCTGTTGTTGAACAGGGTAAATTAGTCGGTATCGTCACTAACCGTGACCTACGTTTTGAAGATCGCTTAGATGAGCTGATTGAGAACGTCATGACACCGAAAGATCGTCTCGTCACGATGCACGAGGGCGGCACTCTTGAAGAAGCCCAGACCCTAATGCACAAGCACCGCTTAGAGCGCGTCTTGATTGTGAATGATGCATTCGAATTACGTGGTTTAGCCACCGTTAAAGATATTTATAAAAACACTGAACACCCGAACGCGAACAAAGACGCGCTTGGTCAGTTGCGCGTTGGTGCGGCTGTTGGTGTGGGTGAAGGCACTGAAGAGCGTGTGGCTAAACTAGCTGCTGCTGGTGTTGACGTTATTATTGTTGATACGGCTCACGGCCACTCTCAAGGTGTATTAGACCGTGTTCGTTGGGTTAAACAAAACTACCCTAAAATTGAAGTCATTGGCGGTAATATTGCTACTGGTGAGGCGGCTCTAGCCTTAGTTGAAGCAGGTGCTGACGGTGTTAAAGTTGGTATTGGCCCAGGTTCAATTTGTACCACACGTATTATTGCGGGCGTTGGCGTACCTCAGATCACAGCGATTTCAGATGTGGCTAAAGCCCTTGAAGGCACAGGCGTGCCTCTGATTGCTGACGGTGGTATTCGCTTCTCAGGCGACGTTTCTAAAGCCTTAGCAGCGGGTGCCTACGCATGTATGATGGGCGGTATGTTTGCAGGTACAGAAGAAGCACCTGGTGAAGTTATCCTATTCCAAGGCCGTTCATACAAGTCATACCGTGGTATGGGTAGCTTGGGCGCTATGGAAAAAGGCTCTGCTGATCGTTACTTCCAAGAAACCTCAAACAACACCGATAAATTGGTACCAGAAGGTATTGAAGGTCGTGTTCCATATAAAGGCAGCGTGCTTCAAATTATCTACCAATTAGTGGGCGGTATCCGTGCTTCAATGGGCTATTGTGGTTGTGCCTCAATTGAAGATATGCGCACCAAAACACAGTTCGTCGAAATTACAGCGGCAGGTGTACGTGAGTCACACGTACATGATGTACAAATTACAAAAGAAGCACCGAACTATCGTGCGGATTAATTTTTATTGAAAGAGAATATGCACCAACGTATCTTAATTCTTGATTTTGGTTCTCAAGTCACTCAACTAATTGCTCGCCGTGTGCGTGAAGCAGGGGTGTTTTGTGAAATTCACCCTGGTGATGTTGACGATAACTTTATTCGTGAACAACTTGCTTTAGGCCTTAAGGGCATTATCCTCTCAGGTAGCCATTCATCAGCGTATGATGAAAATGCTATCCGTGTTGCTGATGCTGTCTTCTTATCAGGCGTACCAGTTCTCGGTATTTGCTATGGTATGCAAGCCATGGCGAATCAATTAGGTGGCACAGTTTCTTGGTCAGATCAACGAGAGTTTGGTTATGCTGAGGTGGCTGTACATGGACAAACTGCTTTATTGAATACCTTACAAGATGGTAAAAATAAAGACGGTTTGCCAATTCTCAAAGTGTGGATGAGTCATGGTGACAAAGTCACCGAATTGCCTCCAGGCTTCAAGGTGATGGCTTCTACACCTTCATGCCCAATCGCTGGTATGGCGGATGAAGACCGTGGTTTCTACGGTGTTCAATTCCACCCTGAAGTTACACACACAGTACAAGGTAAGGCTTTACTCAGCCGCTTTGTTCTAGATGTATGTGATTGCGAAGGTGACTGGAATATGCCTGACTATGTAAGCGAAGCGATCGATCGTATTCGTGAGCAAGTGGGTAGCGATGAAGTTATTCTTGGTTTATCAGGTGGTGTTGACTCATCAGTTGCCGCTGCCTTAATTCACCGCGCGATTGGCGATCAATTGACCTGTGTGTTCGTTGACCATGGTTTATTGCGCTTGAATGAAGGCGACCAGGTGATGGACGTATTGAGCCAGAACTTAGGTGTGAAGATTATTCGTGTTAATGCGATTGATCAATTTATGAATCACCTTGAGGGTGTTACTGACCCTGAAGATAAGCGTAAGATTATTGGCCGTGAATTCGTTGAAGTATTCCAAAGCGAAGCGGGTAAATTAATTAATGCCAAGTGGTTAGCCCAAGGCACGATTTACCCTGACGTGATTGAATCAGCGGGTGCTAAGACAGGTAAAGCGGTAGCCATTAAATCACACCATAATGTGGGTGGCTTACCAGATACTTTAAACTTGCAATTGCTTGAACCATTACGTGAATTGTTCAAAGACGAAGTACGTGAACTCGGTATTGCGCTAGGCTTGCCGCACAATATGGTTTATCGTCATCCTTTCCCAGGTCCTGGTTTAGGTGTACGTATTCTGGGTGAAGTGAAGCAAGAATTTGCTGACTTACTGCGTCAAGCTGATGCTATCTTTATTGATGAATTACGTAATACCATCGACCCAGAAACTGGTCGCTCTTGGTATGACTTAACCTCACAAGCTTTTGCCGTATTCGTACCTGTGAAGACAGTGGGTGTGATGGGTGATGGCCGTACCTACGATTACGTCGTGGCTTTACGTGCAGTTCAGACCTCAGACTTTATGACAGCTGATTGGGCACCATTGCCATACCCATTATTAGCGAAAGTATCTTCTCGTATCATCAATGAAATCCGTGGCATTAACCGCGTGGTGTATGATGTGTCGAGTAAGCCTCCTGCGACGATTG
>CAYFVY010000196.1:0-1474 GCA_964346715.1 uncultured Pelistega sp.
TTAATAATGTCGCTCGCCACTACGACGTCTCCCCTGCTTGGTTAGAGCGTGTGATCTATCGTCGCCCAAAACTATTTGTCCGTGCAGTCGATGATGTAAGCTTCACCCTGTATAAGGGAGAGACACTCGCCCTCGTTGGCGAATCAGGTTGCGGTAAATCCACCGTAGCCCGCCTACTCACGGGTTTATACGGTCTGAGCCAAGGCAGTATTAAGTTTGATGGGCAAGAGCTCTCAACGATGGACAAAGAGCAAAGCCTCGCCATGCGTCGTCGCTTACAGATGATCTTCCAAGACCCGTATGCGAGCTTAAACCCTCGTTGGCGAGTCGGTCGCATTATCGCGGAGCCACTACGCACCCATAGTAAGATGAGTCAGGCTGAGCAAGAAGCCCGTGCAGCTGAACTCTTAGAGCAAGTTGGCTTAAGCGCAGCCGATGTGAACCGCTACCCACACCAATTCTCAGGTGGCCAACGTCAGCGCATCTCAATTGCCCGCGCCCTCGCCCTCAACCCAGAGTTTATTGTCTGCGATGAACCAACCTCGGCTCTTGACGTCTCCGTACAAGCTCAGGTACTCAACCTGATGAAGAAGCTGCAAAAAGACCTTGGCTTGAGTTATCTATTTATCTCGCATAACCTGGCCGTGATTCACCATATGGCCGATCGTGTAGGTGTGATGTATTTAGGTAAAATTGTCGAGATCGCCTCACGCGATGAACTCTTTACCAATCCACGCCATCCCTATACCAAGATGTTGCTGGGCGCTATTCCCGATATGACCGGTAGCGGCAAGCGCCGAGTACAAGTTGCTGGTGAAGTCCCTAACCCCCTGAACCCACCGAGTGGCTGTACCTTCCACCCTCGCTGTCCATTAGCCAATGAGAGATGTAAACTGGAAGTGCCGCAGTTAACTGAGTTTCAAGGGATTCAGATTGCGTGTCATGCAGTGCTTGAGGGAAGGGATTGATTGGTGATGAAGATTCAAACACCATCAAGTATGTTGGAACGTGATCTTCAAACCTAGCGCATGCGAGACTTTTAAAACAGTATCAAAGCTTGGATTACACTCACCTGAAAGTGCCTTATAAAGACTTTCTCGGCCTAAACCTGTTTCTTTGGCAAGTTGAGTCATCCCTCTCGCACGCGCAATAGTTCCTAAAGCTTTGGCGATAAAAGCAGCGTCATTCGGTGCCTCTTCTATACAAGCCTGTAGATAAGCTTGCATATCCTCTTCTGTTTTGAGGTGCTTTGCACTATCCCATTTATGGAGTTTGATAGCCATATTAATTACTCCTCTAATTGTTTTGCTAATTGCAGCGCTAATTTAATATCTTTGTCCTGTGTAGATTTATCTCCACCTACTAAAAGCAAAACAATTTCAAATCCTTTCTGACAATAATAAATCCTATACCCGGGGCCAAAAAAGAATCTTAATTCACAGACTCCTTCACCTACTGGCTTTGCATCCCCAAA
>CAYFVY010000196.1:1574-2854 GCA_964346715.1 uncultured Pelistega sp.
GACTGCGCTCTTTCCTTTAATCTTATCAGACTCACTTCCCTATTAGGTATTAACTCATTGAGTGGAATTGCCATAATAGAAGGTTTATTGAAAAGGAATAATGCCATCTCTGGCACTATAGAAATTCCAATATTATTCTCCACCAAGCCTGTTACTGTAGAGAGGTTAAATACTTCCATATCCGTCATTAGCTTTTCTGGATAGAATGATGCGTCTAAGTGCTGTCTAATACTTGTGGATTTAGCAAATTGAATAATTGGATACTTACTCAAGGTATTTAAATCTATTTTCGTCTCAGCTGCTAGAGGATGATTAATTGAGCAGACTAAATAGAAAGCATCTGAGCAAAGTGATTCCGTCATTAATTCATGATGTGCCGAAACTACCGATGCTAATGCAAAATCTACCTTCCCTTCTCTAACCAAACGTAAACACTCGTTCGTATCTCCATCCGTTATTGATACTGTAACACCTGGATATTTTTGCTTAAATTGAGCAACTGCAGGAATTAAATAACCAACTGCCATAGATGGTAAGGCAGCGACAGATACATGACCTAATTGCATAGAGACATGTTGCTTTAATTCTCTAATCGCTTTTTCAAAATTATCCAGAAGGTTATCCGCTATTGTTTCAAATAACTCACCTTCTGGAGTAAGTACAACATTACGTGTATTTCTGACAAACAACTTAGCCCCCACCAATTGTTCTAAGTTTTGAATAAGAACACTTAGGGCTGGCTGAGTAATATGGCAAAGATTGGCGGCTTTTGTAAAATTTCTTTCTGCCGCCAATGCTTTAAATGCCTTTAGATGTTTTGTTGAAATATTCACTATAGTAAGCTATTGGATTTCCATCCCTGCTTTCGCAACAATATCTTTCCACTTGGCTGTTTCTTCTGCTTGGAATGCTGATAAAGCTTCAGGAGAGCTTGATTCTGCAACGATTCCCATTGTTAAAAAGTTCTTTTTAACTTCAGGATTGTCTAGAATTCTCACAAACTCTTTATTGATTTTATCAACAATCTCAGTTGGTGTTCCTGCAGGGACATATGAAGCAAACCAAGCAACCATTTCGTACCCTTCAAGACCACTTTCATGTAGCGTTGGTAGTTCAGGAGCTACTTCAGATCGTGTTTTAGTTGAAACAGCTAGAGCTTTTAACTTACCTTCTTTGGCTAGAGGCAAAGTAGTTGCAGCATCAGCGATCATCATCTGAATTTGTCCACCCACTAAATCCATAACAGCTTGTGGATTGCTTTTATAATCAGCATTACTGAT
>CAYFVY010000197.1:0-2850 GCA_964346715.1 uncultured Pelistega sp.
CAAGGAGAAGCCATTGTACCAATCTTAAGTGAGCGTATTCAAACCGGCGGTAAAGGAAATTGGGGACCGATAGCTATGCCAGCGCAACCGCGAGTATCTGATGAGGAAGCTGAGATCATGGCACGTTGGATCTTGAGTCTAGAGCCAGAATTAAATGCGCTTGCGCAAGAACAAAATCAGCAAGCAGTTCAAGATCATGTGCATAAAGAAGAGGGGAGTGCAGGGGCAGCGACGAATGATCCGGCGGATGATGGTGTGGCAAGAGATGATGCGGTAATTGATGGTGTGGCAAGAGATGGAGAAAAGCTACACATTGAATAGCTGATAAATCACCCCAAGAATCAAACCAGTGAGGAAGCCCACAATAATATCGCTGATGACATGTCGTCCTAAGACTAAGCGGGACCATATGACGAGCGCTGTTATGACGATTCCTATAGATATAGCAATCATGTTGGGCCATACCAAAGCAGTGGCAAAAACAGCAAATGCTGTATGAAGAGATAACTTCACCCATTTGGCAACGAATAAAGCGATAAGAAATAAGGTACCTGATAAAGTTAATGCAATGGCCATATGCGGTCGGTCTGTTAAAGCCCATAATATACCCGCACTAAGCAAGCACAGTGTAGCTAGAAAGAGATTAAGCGATTTACGCTCGCCTTGTGCGCTAGCATCAATATGTGACCATCTCCCTGAGCGCACCTGAAAGAAACTATAGACCATGGCGACTAGACCTAAAGTCATCATGATAAGACCAATAAGCTTGAGCTGTTGCATGGTGACACCTTTCTGTGTGGCGGCAATTAACGCCGCAGCCGATAAGAAAATAAGTGGATGCCCGATAATTGAAGCCGTACGCGCAATGAATGTACGTATGCGATGCGGGGTAGGTTCGGTACTCATATTTAGTTTGAGAGTAAAGTCATTAAATTTCAAGACGACATTTTAAGAATATATGCGCATGATAAATTGTATTCGACAATCGTGCGACTGAGGATATAAGCGATGTTTCAAATAGAGTGAGTATTCGATGCCGTAAATGATATTTAGTGTGCAACGATACCGCTTAAGGAGATCTTGAGCACTAGTAGAACTTACTATGGTTCTTGCTATACTATTAATCCTTATAGAAAAAAGGTTTAGGAGATATAAAATGACAGAAACGATTGTGCTTGGTGGTGGTTGTTTTTGGTGTACCGAAGCGATATTTAAGCGCTTACAAGGCGTGGTTTCTGTGCAACCAGGTTATGCGGGTGGGGATGTAGAGAATCCTAGCTATCAACAAGTTTGTGAGAAGAATACAGGTCATATTGAAGTGATTCGTGTGGAGTATGATCCCCAGCAGATTAGCTATGAAGATGTGCTTGAAGTGCATTTTGCCACACATGATCCGACCACGCCAGACCGCCAAGGCAATGATATCGGCCCGCAATATGCTTCGGCAATTTTTTATGCGAATGAGCAAGAAGAGCAAAAAGCCCGTGCCGCCATTGAGAAAGCACAAGCTAATTTTAGCGATTCAATTGTGACTAAGCTACTGCCGGCTGCCAAGTTCTGGGTGGCTGAAGACTATCATCATAATTATTTTGAGTTAAATCCAAATCAGCCGTATTGCGCTATGGTGGTAGGAGAGAAGGTCAGTAAGTTTATGCGTAAGTACGCGGATAAGTTGAAGGACTAAGAGTAAGGGCTTAACAAGGAAAGCCTAAGAGATAGCGATTGTATTAAGTGAATTACCAGTACTTTCTTATGGCCTATAGAAAGTACTGGTCTTTTGCATTAACTTAATAAGAGCGAAATCGCGATAGAGAACATAACAATAAAAATTAGGAAGTCTAAGATTTGCCAAGAACGGGGTTTCTTGAAAAAGGGCTGCAATAAGCGCGCACCATAACCGAGAGAAAAGAAAAAGGTCGCTGATGCTAGCGCGGCACCAATAAAAAATGCCAAACCATGCCCAGGATATTTAGTCGATACAGAACCAATTAATAATAAGGTATCTAAATAGACATGAGGATTAAGCCAAGTTAAGGCTAAAGTAATCAATAATGTTTTCTTGAGACTTTTACCAGGACTTGATTCTTGTGTAGCTTGTAAACTAGAACCCCCACGCAGTGCACTTCGTAAATGCATAAAGCCATAGACGAATAAAAAGGCAGCGCCAGCATAGCGAATCAGATCTAAGATAATTGGCGACTGGTTTAAAACTAGGCTAAAGCCTGAAACACCAATACCAATTAAAGTAGCGTCCGAGATAGCGCAGGTCAGGCAGACCCAAAAGACGTGTTCTTCTTTTAGTCCTTGGCGTAAGACGAAGGCATTCTGAGAACCAATGGCTAGAATAAGAGAAAAAGAAAGAAGAAAGCCTGAAAAGAATGCGGTCGACATAATAATTAGATAAGGGCTGATTAGATAAGCATTAATAAGTGAAAGCGATAAAGTCCCTAATAGTGACAAGCGAAAGCATAGGTGTAAATAGAATTTGCAGCGACTTGTCTAAGCTGTGTTAGTGTGTTGTACAAAAGACACATTAAAAAAATAGCTGAGATACCTACTTAAGAGGGTGAAATATGACGGATTAAGAGGAGCAGTGATTAGTGGGTTTTTATATAAAGCTGGATCACTACGTGTAAATGAGTAAGAAGAATTACTCCCGTTGAATGGGTGAATTCGCAAGTTTTCTATGATTGTGGTTAATTAGGAACAGAATTGGCAAAAATAATAAATAGGGTATAATTAATTTAATATCAGTGACTTAGGGCTTGGTTTGCACACTATTTGAGTGTTTTGTGTAAGTTTTTAGGTATAAACCCTTGCCAAGTTCTGAAAGTTCAGTCATAATTCAAA
>CAYFVY010000198.1:0-2788 GCA_964346715.1 uncultured Pelistega sp.
AAGCCTCTGACGTTAAAGACACTTCACTACGCGTACCATCAGGTATGGTAGGTACTGTTATCGACGTACAAGTGCTGACTGGTAAAGGTGTAGATCGTGATAAGCGTGCTCAATCAATTATTGATAATGAGCTACGTCGCTATCGTCAAGACTTAAACTCACAATTGCGTATTGTTGAGGACGATATGTTTGACCGCTTACGCCGCGTACTTGTGGGTAAGGTTGCTAACGGTGGTCCTAAGCAATTAGCCAAAGGCACAGCCTTAACAGAAGAATATCTAGACCTAATTACACCATGGCACTGGTTTGACGTACGTCTAGCCGATGAAGATACAGCAGTTGCTTTAGAGCAAGCCAAGGAATCAATCGAACAAAAACGTCATGAGTTTGATCTAGCGTTTGAAGAGAAGCGTAAGAAACTTACTCAAGGTGATGAATTGCCACCAGGCGTTCGTAAGATGGTCAAGGTCTTCTTGGCTGTTAAGCGTCGCTTACAACCTGGTGACAAGATGGCGGGTCGTCACGGTAACAAGGGTGTGGTATCACGTATTACGCCGGTTGAAGATATGCCGCATATGGCTGACGGTACACCTGCTGACATCGTGTTGAACCCACTAGGTGTTCCATCACGTATGAACATCGGTCAGGTACTTGAGGTTCACTTAGGTTGGGCTGCAAAAGGTCTTGGCCACCGTGTTGCAGATATGCTGCGCGATGAGCGTCAAGTTCAAGTTGCACAATTGCGTGAGTTCTTAGCAACTGTATATAACTCGACAGGTAAGTCTGAAGCCTTAGATAATTTGAGTGATGATGAGATTATCACCCTAGCGCATAATCTAAAAAATGGTGTGCCATTTGCGACACCAGTATTTGACGGTGCGACTGAGGAAGAAATTAAGCTGATGCTTGATATCGCTTACCCAGATGAAATTAAAGAGAAACTACGTTTAACCGATTCTCGTACCCAAGCCTATCTAATTGATGGCCGTACAGGTGAGCAGTTTGAGCGTCCAGTGACGATTGGCTACATGCACTACTTGAAACTTCACCACTTAGTGGATGACAAGATGCACGCTCGTTCGACTGGTCCTTACTCTCTAGTAACGCAGCAACCATTGGGCGGTAAAGCTCAGTTCGGTGGTCAGCGTTTCGGTGAGATGGAGGTCTGGGCACTTGAGGCGTATGGTGCAGCGTACACCCTACAAGAGATGTTAACGGTTAAATCGGATGACATCGCTGGCCGTACTAAAGTGTATGAAAACATTGTCGAAGGTGACCATGTAATCAATGCCGGTATGCCAGAATCATTTAATGTATTAGTCAAAGAGATTCGCTCGTTGGCATTGGATATGGAACTGGAGGGTAAAAAATGAATGGATTAATTAACCTCTATAAACAAATTTCGACTGATGAGCAGTTCGATGCCATTAAAATTGGCATCGCCTCACCAGATAAAATTCGTTCTTGGTCATTTGGTGAAGTTCGCAAGCCAGAAACGATTAACTACCGTACCTTTAAGCCTGAGCGTGATGGTCTATTCTGCGCCAAGATTTTTGGCCCAGTAAAAGACTACGAATGTTTATGTGGTAAATACAAGCGCTTAAAACACCGCGGTGTTATTTGTGAGAAGTGTGGCGTTGAAGTGACTGTCACTAAAGTACGCCGTGAGCGTATGGGTCATATTGAATTGGCCAGCCCAGTTGCGCATATTTGGTTCTTAAAGAGCTTACCTTCTCGTTTAGGTATGGTTCTTGATATGACCTTGCGTGATATTGAGCGCGTACTTTACTTTGAAGCATGGTGCGTTATCGATCCAGGCATGACTCCGCTGAAACGTGGTCAGATCATGACTGATGACGACTATGTGGCGAAGACTGAAGAATATGGTGATGACTTTACAGCATTAATGGGTGCTGAAGCTGTACGTGAATTGTTGCGCACGATTGATATCGATCGTGAAGCAGAGCAATTACGTAGCTCTTTAGACACCACTAAATCAGATGCCAAAGTTAAGAAAATTTCTAAGCGTCTGAAAGTTATTGAAGGCTTCCAGAAATCAGGTATTAAGCCTGAGTGGATGATCATGGAAGTATTACCGGTTTTACCACCGGATTTACGTCCATTAGTTCCGCTAGATGGTGGCCGTTTCGCTACGTCTGACTTGAACGATTTATATCGTCGTGTGATTAACCGTAACAATCGCTTGAAGCGTTTGATCGAGTTGAAAGCACCAGAAATCATTCTTCGTAACGAAAAACGTATGTTGCAAGAAGCTGTTGACTCCTTGATGGATAACGGTCGTCGCGGTAAAGCGATGACAGGTCCTAACAAGCGTCAATTGAAGTCTCTTGCCGATATGATTAAGGGTAAGAGCGGTCGTTTCCGTCAAAACTTACTTGGTAAACGTGTTGACTACTCTGGTCGTTCAGTGATTGTGGTGGGTCCACAATTGAAACTACACCAATGTGGTCTACCTAAATTAATGGCTTTAGAGTTATTCAAACCATTTATTTTCAACCGCCTAAAAGCCATGGGCTTAGCCTCGACTTTTAAAGCAGCGAAGAAATTGGTTGAGATGCAAGAGCCAGTGGTATGGGATATTCTTGAAGAAGTTATTCGTGAACACCCAGTCATGCTTAACCGTGCACCAACCCTGCACCGTTTAGGTATTCAAGCCTTTGAGCCACAATTAATTGAAGGTAAAGCGATCCAGTTGCACCCACTCGTGTGCGCGGCCTTTAACGCTGACTTTGACGGTGACCAAATGGCGGTTCACGTGCCTCTATCA
>CAYFVY010000199.1:0-2768 GCA_964346715.1 uncultured Pelistega sp.
ATTCACGAACCTCATAACCACGCTCTTGTAAGGCCTGCAGAAGACTCATTTGCTGTGGGCTATAAGCATAGAAACCCGCTAAGAAAACATACTTCGGTACTTGTATGTCACCCGCTTGAATCGCCTCAATACTCGCTTGAATAATTTGCGGTGTATCCCAAGCCCCTAAGGCATCACGTAGCTCACTATACACTACACGCCACTGCATAAAGCGCTCATATTCTTGGCTTGTCTCATCGGCCATTACCTGAATTTTCCACTCAGCTAATTGACGATGAGCTTGGCTCGCGTTCGCTGCCGCCTGCGCAATACTCAGCAAAGGCTGGGCTTTTTCAATACGTTCAATCGCTTGACGCCAGAGCCATTGTTGAGAAAATTCATCTAAGGGCAAGCTCGCGGCATGACTGCGAAAGCGTTGTTGCTGAGCTAAGCGATCTAAGTAGGCTTTATAAGGGGTAATCGATGGCAAGGCGAGAACCTTACGCTGAGCCCCTTGAATTAAATACTCTTTAATGAATACCGCCAAGCGATTATTCGCCGTGATGATATGTATTTGCTCAAAAGGCAAGGCGAACAATTCCTCGGTCTTGCATTGGGGGAAAGTAGGCATAAGCACTCACAAAAAAATAGCGTGAAACTCGTTCACGCTATTATAGACTTAAGCTTTAAAACTCAAGCATTAAAACTCAAGCATTAATTAATTAGATTCACCAAACAACTCCGCTGCTTGACGACGTAATTCATATTTCTGAATCTTGCCAGTTGCTGTTTTCTGTAGCTCACCAAAAACGACTTTCTTAGGCACTTTAAAGCGCGCTAAATTCTCACGACAGTACTCGATCACTTCCTCTTCAGAAACATCAATATCGTCCTTGAGCTCTACGAAAGCCACGGGTACTTCACCCCATTTTTTTTTTTTTTTCTCAACCACAGCACAGTCAGCCACACCAGGGAACTTGTACAGAACATCTTCCACCTCAATACTGGAAATATTCTCACCACCCGAGATAATAATATCTTTAGAACGGTCTTTAATCTGTGCGTAACCATCCTCGTACTTCACACCTAAGTCACCTGTATGATACCAACCACCAGCGAATGATTCCTCAGTGGTTTTTGGATTCTTCAAGTAACCCTTCATGACGATATTACCGCGGAACATCAGTTCACCAAACTCTTGACCATTAGCAGCAACAGGTTGCATGGTTTCAGGATTCAGCACATCTAGACCACTTTGTAAGTGATAGCGAACACCTTGACGCGCTTTCTTGGCGGCACGTTGGCTGATATCCAAATCGGCCCATTCTTCTTGCTCAGCACAAACCGCTGAAGGACCGTAAACCTCAGTCAAACCATATACGTGGGTAATATTAAAGCCCATCTTCTCCATATTCGCCAATACCGCTTCTGGTGGCGCAGCACCAGCAACCAGACCCTTGACTTCGTGCTCAATCCCCTGCTTGGCCACATCAGGTGCATTCGCTAAGGCCGCGTGCACCACAGGAGCCGCACAATAGTGAGTGATCTTCTCTTCACGAATTAAGTCAAAACATAATTTAGGCTCAAACTTACGTAAACAAACATTGACCCCTGCACGAGCCGCAATCGTCCAAGCAAAACACCAACCATTACAGTGAAATAGTGGCAAGGTCCAGAGATACACCGCATACTTAGGCAAGTCCCATTCAAGAATATTCGAGATTGCATTCAAAGCCGCACCACGGTGATGATAAACCACACCCTTAGGATTACCCGTAGTACCCGAGGTATAGTTCAATGCAATCGCATCCCATTCATCAGCTGGGTATTGCCAATTATCTAAATCCTTAGCCTCTTGTAATAAAGATTCATAATCTAACTCAGAGAAAGCCTCGATATCCTTAGGACCTAAATAATCATTCACTTGAACAATGACTAAGTCGGGACATTCTTTACGAATTTGCGCAATATGCGGCTGAAACTCACTATCAACCAAGAGAACCTCGGCCTCACCATGCTGTAGACAGAAGATTAACGCATCAGTATCTAGGCGCACATTCAAGGAACACAGCACACCGCCACTCATTGGCACACCAAAGTGGGCCTCAACCATCGCTGGCGTATTGTGGAGTAGCACCGCAACTGTCGAGTTACGCTTAATGCCACGTTGACGTAGAGCGGCTGCTAATTGACGACAGCGTGTATATGTCTGCTCCCAAGTCTGTCGGTAGTCACCATGCACAATCGCAGGACGTGCACCGTAAACAGTACCTGCTCTTACTAGAAAATCGATGGGGGTCATCGCCACAAAGTTTGCTTCGTTACGGCCTAAGCCTGTATCAAAATCTGCCATCATTGCTCCATAAAAGTGAACCTGTTATTCAGGCTAATCTGCTAAAAATAATATACGATTTTTAGTATTTCGCCTTGCATTAAATCTAAGTAGACCATAAAACTAAGGTTTACCCTAAGTAAAATTACTGTTTTCCTTACGACTTTAGTTTGAATATTGCCGTAAATTTCAGCAAACGAATGTAATTTTGATTACAATTCCAAGACCGCTTTCTCTATCCGATATGAATACAGAACAACTTAAATTGCTTCGCGATGCGGCCAAGCTGGTAGAAACTGACCGCTCCTGGGCTAGCATCAATCGTTTCACCGCTTTAGCCAATCCACAAGATATTGTGGAGCTTTGCGATGAGCTGTTGGCGCTGCGTGCGGGCAACTCCAAAACACCGAGCATCAAACCCTCAAAGCAAGTCTTAGAAAGCCTATTAAATGCGGAT
>CAYFVY010000200.1:0-2758 GCA_964346715.1 uncultured Pelistega sp.
AGATAAACTCGTATGGCGGATTTGTATATCCAGAACGTTTAACTAAACTGAAGTCTGCTCTTATTGCACAGGAGCAGCAGCTTTTTTACCACCAGAGAAATCACGTGGACGTAAAATTTCAGGCTTCAAAAAATCCTTATGGCCCACATTATCGTGGTCGCCTAGAACCTTACCCTCATATTCCAGTCCATACATCGTATACTTATGGAAAGTATCCAAGTACAGTTCACGAGTTTCTTTCACATTACCCGTATAACGAGCATCCTGTGGACGCTCTTGTGAGTCAACGAATTGAGCAATATCCCAAGCATCTTGTTCAGATAAGCTATTAGGTTGCCCCAATGGCATATTGTATTTAGTGAAAGCCGCTAGCGTAAATACTCGCGAGATTCCTGCACCCCAGTTATAAGAGTCATCCCCCCATAGGGCTGGGAAGACTACCTTATCACCCTCTTTCTTGCCTGCTCCATCCGCACCGTGGCAAATTGCACAGTTCGCCGCATACAACTCCTTGCCTCGTAATGCATCAGGTGCTTGCTCTGCTTTAGCTAAGGATGGATAGCCGCGGCCGTAAATTTTCTCTTTCGGGAACATTGGCACTCCTGTTGCTAACCATTGATGATAGAGCGATAACGCCAACATATCATCACTACCATACTCTAAAGGCTTACCATTCATAGAGTACGTGAAACAACCAACAATACGCTCTTCCAAGTTATTCACATGATCGTTCTTAGTGCGGTAAGCGGGTAAATCAACTGCTGCTGCCCACACTGGACCAGCAAATGGCAATCGCCCTTCACCCATATGACAGCTAGCACAGTTCATATTATTGAACACATTCTTACCACGCAGCTGTTGCGTATTCACGAATAAGTCATGGCCACGGCGAATCGCCTCTTTCATCTTAGGATGCAATTCAGCATCCTCCAGAGAATCAATACTCGGGGGAATATGCACTAACTCATCATCTTTAGGAGCTGGCGCACCTGGTATCATCAAGGCAATTTGCGCACGCTCTTCGTCGCTCAGATCTTTACCCATCTTGGTAATCTGGGCCTGTACACCCTCCATACTAAAGACCATTGCTGTAGCAATGCTTAAGGATACAAATTTACTGATAGTCATCTTCATGTTTCTTCCTTCTTATTATTGTGAGCTTGCAACAGCTTGGCGTGCCAACCACGCAGACACTGCTTCAATATCGCGATCATTTAAACGCTCTGCGATCGCACCCATGAGATTTTGTGGATCGTTCTTACGTGTACCTTTTTTCCAAGCAGTAATTTGTTGGGAAATATACGCTGGATGCTGTCCCGCTAGTGCAGGAAACACCGAGCCATTGCCTTGGCTACCTACTCCATGACAACTTGCACAGGCAATAATATAACGATCCCAATCCCCTTTAGTTGCGAGCTTCTCGCCATGCTTTAAGAGCTCAGCATCCACCTCAGGAAAGGTAATTTTTGGCACAGGCAGACTAGCATAATAGGTCGCTACATCCTTCATCTGCTCATCCGTTAGCATATTAACAAACGGAGTCATCGTAACACTTTGACGAGCCCCGCTTTTCACTGCCAATAACTGTGCATACATATAGTCTTTGTCCATACCCGCAATACGTGGCCATGCTTCTGCCCCTGGAACGGCCATACCACTACCATCTTGCTGGTGGCAGGCCACACAGGTAGACGAAGCGGCTTTACCGCGCTCAATTGCTTGCGCATCAAGTTCAGCCGCCCATGCTGAGTTCATGCTACTCGCTAAACCTATAGCTAAAGTTGCACAAAAAAGCGGCAATCAGAATTTATCTGTTCGAGCCATAATTTCTATCCAAACGGGAGGTTTATACCACTTTAATTTAAGCACTCGTTGACAATAAACTAGAGTACCCCTCAAAGCCATAAACTTAGTGAGTCAAAAACATATATATCATAGGGTTATTTTACTATAACATACGGTTATAAGGCATCCATTAGGGGGGTGCAGTATTTAAACTGAGTATAATTTTTAATATAGCGCTGATCAGGCGTAAAAAAACGCATTGCCATGAATCAACTCACAGCAATGCGTTTGAATCACTATGTACTAATCGTGGAGCTGATTAGCGAAAGTGATATAAAGTTAGGTACAGTTTAATTAGTCATTAGCTACACGCCATATTTCTGACGATACGCAGCTACCGATGACTGGTGTTCAGCAAAGCTAGCATCCTGCTCTAAGAGCTGCATAATATCGCTTAATGAAGCGATACTCACGACAGGGATACCATAGGTATTCGCCACCTCTTGCACGGCTGAATGAGGTGATAAGGCATCGTCCGCACCCGCACGCTCCATGCGATCTAAGGCGATCAATACCGCTGCAGGTGTCGCACCCGCAGCACGAATAATCTCAACCGACTCACGAACCGATGTGCCTGCTGTAATCACATCATCAATAATCACAATCTTGCCTTGCAGTGGAGCACCGACTAAGACACCACCCTCACCATGATCTTTGGCTTCTTTACGATTAAAGGCAAAAGGCACGTCACGACCTAAGTCTGGGTGATTGGCTAAAGCGACTGCAGTGGTCGCTGACAAAGGGATGCCCTTATAAGCTGGGCCAAATAACATATCAAACTCAACACCCGAATCCACTAAGGCTTGAGCATAAAACTGGGCTAATGCACCAATCGAACGACCACTATTAAAAAGACCAGCATTAAAAAAATACGGGCTTAAACGACCTGACTTAACCTTAAACTCACCAAACT
>CAYFVY010000201.1:0-2751 GCA_964346715.1 uncultured Pelistega sp.
TACCTTCTTTGGCTAGAGGCAAAGTAGTTGCTGCATCAGCGATCATCATCTGAATTTGGCCACCGACTAAGTCCATAACGGCTTGTGGATTACTTTTATAATCAGCATTACTGATTTTTACATCACCAATAATCTTCAGTAATTCACCACTAATACGCGCTGATGTACTGCCACTACCAAAAAACACCTTATCAGGATTATCTTTTAAGTATTGAATAAATTCTGGCACAGTTTCAACAGGGATGCTTTTAGGATTAACAACTAATGCCATAGGAATAGTACCCAACTTTGAAACAGGAGCAAAATCTTTCACTGGATCGTAAGGTAGGTTTTTAAATAACGCCGAATTACTTGCATGCGTCGTATTTGAAGTAACAAAAATTGTATAGCCATCGGGCGCTGCTCTTGCTACCGCTTGAGAAGCAATAAATCCGCTTGCTCCACCCTTATTTTCTACCACAATACTTTGCCCCCAAGTCTTTGACGCTTCTAAGGCTAAAACCCTAGCAAGTTTATCTGTCGCACTACCTGCAGCAAAAGGCACTACAAACGTAATTGGTTTTTCGGGATATGGTGTTTCTGCTATTGCCTTACCACCGATAGTAGCAAACCCCAATACAGATGCAATTAATACTTTTGTAAACTTATTCATTATGTCTCCTATTTATCTTTAAATTACTACTTCTAAATCAAGCAATTGGAATGAATTGGACTTACCATGCTTGTCAAGATTAAGACTTGAGTTAACTCCTCCCTCAAGTACATTATCAATTACAAAATTTAATGCTTTTAAATTATGTAACTCGAATCTCTGAACCTTAGTGGCTCCTCTATGAGCAAAACACTGCAGTACTCTTTCTTCACTAACTTGCTCAAGAATAATTGGCCAGTGCTCATCCTTATAAACAATAAGGCTGATATTTAGGCGATTGCCCTTATCACCAGCTCGCGAATGAGCTATTTCATGTAACTTAATGGTTTGAGCGCTCATTTAACTTTCCTTAATAAAGTAAAAATCAGTTGAGATCAAATGCTGTGGTACTAAATATGAAACAGTTTTTACACTGCTTTTGACACTGGTTCTAACACCACCACCACCCGCTGGTCCACAACAATATAAGGCATTAACTTCATACATGAGCCGTTCAACATCTTTCTTGTCGGCTCCATTCACAGATAAGCGCACTCTCACATCTCTTACAGAGTCTAAAGTTTGTTGTTCCTGTAAAAATGCATCATTTGAATCTAGGACACTAGCCACACCAATTAAATCTATACGGAACTGTACATCAGAGTTAATTTTTCTAATACGTTCTTTAATCACGTCTGCCGCTAATTTCGCTCTATGCCCTGCATTCGCACCTGCATAAGAAATCTCCCCCTCACCAAACCAACTTCCCATATAAGAGACAGTAGACTTTAATGTATTAGGTTTGGGCTTTCCTTTGGCTCCAACTAAGCGAACTTGGTTAGGGGCAATTTCCTGTAATGTAACCTGGGTAATATCAAGAATGACATCTGGTGTATAGTAATTAGCAGGATCATGTATTTCATAGAGTAATTGTTCAGTCACGGTACTCTTATTAACAAGCCCACCAGTATTATCTGCTTTAGAAATGATGACGCTACCATCGTCAAAAATTTCTGCAATTGGAAAGCCTACATTAGCTAGGTCAGGGACATCTTTATATCCAGGGTCGGCAAAATAGCCCCCAGTTACTTGTGAACCACACTCAAGCAAATGCCCGGCCATCGTCGCTGATGCCAACTTATCCCAGTCTTGCCAATCCCAAGCAAAGTGATCCATGACGGGTCCCAGAGCTAAAGCAGGATCAGCTACTCTTCCGGTGACAACCACTTGTGCACCTTGCGATAAGGCATCGGCAATTGCTTTGGCGCCTAAATATACATTGGCAGCAATCGGCTCTCCTGCTGAAACCGCTAACTCTACGTCACCCTCCCAGACCTCAAGTTTAGAAAGATCGACAGAGTTTAAGATATCATCACCTTGAACAACTGCTACTTTAAGATTATCTATTCCCTGAGCTTTAGCTATACGAAGAATTAGCTTTCCTGCCGCTATTGGATTGGCTGCTCCAAAGTTGCTCACAATTGGAATTTGATGGTCTACACAGTCTTTAATAATTGGGGTAAGAATATCTTCTAGGAGTGGTTCATAACCTAACTCAGGATTTTGATTCTTCGCGAGTTGTCCTAATGCAAGCGTTCTTTCTGCTAGCATCTCGAACATCAAAACACTCTTTTGCTTTCTTTGAATAAGTGTTTTAACAACTGCTTGCGCTGCATCAATACGGTCGCCAGAAAAACCAGCACCGCATCCGATTAAAATGCTGTCTGTCATTTTGCCTCCTTATTTTTTTATATATTTTTATTCTACTAGGAACCAATTAAAAAGATAAATTAATTATTTGTATGAATTGATAAATGAAATTTATAAATGAGCCAAAATTTGAAGGATATAACTCTTCTTTTCACCCATCAAATATCATATATAATCTAGTTTTTCAAGTAACAATTTTTAATACGATCAAAAAAACCTACCTTTTTGTAAAAAAGGTAGGTTTAAAGTATATTCTGCTGTCAAGACTAATTGAACCAGTCAAGACATGAACAACTACAACAACAACCTGTAACTAGCGCTAAGTTTTATACAAGATTATTTAAATCAAGATTTTCTTGTGTGTGCTCTGGCTCATTCTCTGGCGTATTTCCCAGTTTATTCTCTACTTT
>CAYFVY010000202.1:0-2716 GCA_964346715.1 uncultured Pelistega sp.
TTTTAGCTAAAAAAAGAGCCATAATTGATACGTATCAATTACTAGATAAGGATACTGACCGACACGACCTTCACCATAGTGACGATCGCGTGTGAGGCCGGCAAAGTCAGCCACTAATGCATTACGCGAACGCGTAAGGCGATTAAATAAGGTTGACTTGCCAACGTTAGGACGACCGACTATCGCGACGACGGGCTTAAACTTCGTTTTCTTCACTGAACACCAAATAAAACTAAATTGCCCTTACCTGTCTGTGCCACTACGCCATTCGGAGCGGCTACCAGCGGTGATAGGACGGGATCGCTACTGCCTAAAGACACACGACCTTGCAAGTCGCCGTTAGCGAAATTGAAGAAGTGAGCATAGCCTTCATAGTCAGCAACGACAACATGATTGTTATAAATAACTGGGTTGGTCAAACCACGATTTTTCAAGGTATGGTTAGACCATAATAATTCACCATTCGCACGGTTATACGCATTCACTTGACCATCAATCGATGAACCTAAAACTGCACTATCGCTTAAGTCAATACCTACCGAACTTGAGAAGGGTTGCGCCCAACGTAGTTGTGGACCTGCTTGCGTTAGGCCATAGCATAGAACATTACCTTGGTAGCTCGCCATACACGCATCATTACCGGTTAATACTGGCATACCCACTACATCGGTCACGCTATCTAAATCGGTTGGACCACGTACACTTGAGGCCACCATCTCCCAGACCGGGCGACCATTAGCAATATTCAAGCCCATTAAACGGCCGCTTGGTACAGCCACAGCTACAGCACCTGGCAACATTACCATGCGTGATGTGGTTTTCAGAGCAAGTTGTGGATTCGTACGCACATAGCTCCAGAGCAAAGTGCCATCATTCACATTGAAAGCCTGGACACGGTAGTCATCCGCACGTACAACAACCACACCATTACCAACGACTGGTGGTGTGCTCGCAATCGTCGAGGTACGACTTGACCAAAGTTGATTACCGCTTTGAGCATCAAGAGCTACGACTTGACCTGAACGCGTTGTGACTGCGGCAATGCCATCACCAACACCAACGCCACCGGCTAATTCTTGCTCTAATTTAACACGCCACATGGTAGCGCCTGTTGCTGAATTCACTCGTGCAACTGAGCCATCAGGTGTTGCTGCAAATATGGAGTCGGTTGTCACTAAAGGTGCAAAGCCGTAACCACTTCCGCTACCAATATTCGTGCTCCAAGCGATAGAGCCAGTCGATGATTGGGTATATTGGGTTAACTCTACAGGCTCATAACGACTATCATTACCGAGAAGACCACAAGCTGATAAAGTTAAGGCTGCTCCTAGACTGAGACAAAGTGTTTTAATAGATCTTGTCATTATTTACTCCCCACCTAAAACGCTAATTTTCATTTCGATGATACGTGCCAAACTCTGGTCAAGATTCTCCATTTGCTGGACTTCTTTCCAAGTTTGTACGGCTTCTGCTGTTTTACCTTGAGCGATTAAAATATCTCCCTTACGGTCTAAGAATAATGCTTTGAAGGCCGCTGGTGGATTATTTAATTGAGCAAGGGCTTGATCATACTTTTCTTGATCGGCTAAAGCGGTGGCCAATTGCAATTGTGCCGCCGGTATTAAACTCGTATCCGCTTTCTGTGTCACTGCCCACTGTAATTGCTTTTCTGCTTCCGCTGCATTATTCGTTTCAAGGAAATATTTTGAAGCTAACAAAGCCGCACGTGGTGCATACACGGTGTTGTCATAGTCTTTCTGTAAAACACCATTGGCTTCAATAATGCGTGCCGCTGCACTTTCATCAGGTGCATTCACAGAAGTATTCACAATATCGTAATAACCTAAAGCTTTTTGTGATTGATAACCTTGGTACCAATTCCAACCGTAGTAACCTAAGATGGCCAACATAATGACGGTGGCTACACCAGAAACAAGCCCCCCAAAACGATTCCACCACGCCTTGAGTTCGTCAATCTTTTCCTGTTCTTCTAAGTCAAATGCCATGCTTTTTATATCCTTTGTTTTAATTCTTCAATTAATGTAGTTTGTGCAACTACAACTTGATCCAATATCTTACCATCATCCGCTAGGCGTAATGGTTTAATCGCAACAGTACCTTGTTCAATTTCACTTTCACCGAGGATTAAAGCGAGCTTAGCGCCACTGTAGTCGGCACGCTTAAATTGTGCTTTGAATGAAGCGGAACCCGCATGTGCAATCACACGCCAGCCCTCATCACGACATTGCTCAGCCAATTGTGCGGCTCTACGTGCTGCCTCAAGACCTTGGTGCACAATATAAATATCTGCTTCAGCAGGCGCCTGTGCTTGATTTTCAAGTTCCATTAAGGCCAGTAAACGCTCTAAACCTAAACCGAAACCGACTGCTGGTGTTGCTTTACCACCAAGCAATTCAAAAAGACCGTCGTAGCGACCACCACCACAGACCGTAGCTTGCGCACCTAAACTACCTGTAACCCATTCAAATACGGTTAAATTATAGTAATCTAGGCCACGTACCAAGCGTGGGTTGATGGTGTATGCAATTCCTGCAGCGTCCAAGCGCGCACGTATCTCATTAAAGTGAGCTAAAGACTCCTCACCTAAGAAATCAAACAATTTAGGCGCATTATTGGCCATCTCTTGCATTGCCGGGTTCTTCGTATCCAAGACACGCAGAGGATTGCTATACATACGACGCTTACCATCTTCATC
>CAYFVY010000203.1:0-2713 GCA_964346715.1 uncultured Pelistega sp.
GCATCAACCCCAAGCTTAATGCTTTCTTAGATATTAGGGAGCATAAGGCCATGCAACAAGCGAAGGTAGCAGATACAGGCCCTCGTACCTCACCACTCCAAGGCATACCAATGGCCTATAAGGATTGTTGTGCCGAGGTAGATCGAGTGATGACGGCAGGTAGTCGTTTGGTACGTACAGCTGATAACGTGACTGCCACAGTAGTTGCTCGCTTAGAGCAGGCAGGGGCAGTAGAGGTTGGTCGCTTGCACTTAAGCGAGTTGATGGCAGGACCTTCTGGGCATAATGTTTTTTTTGGTGATGGTAAAAACGCCTGGAATCCAGAATATATTTCAGGTGGTTCTTCCAGTGGGTCTGGCACAGCCGTTGCAACGGGTTGTGCCTTTGCTAGTCTAGGGACGGATACGGGTGGATCTATTCGTATTCCAGCAGCCTTGAATGGTTTATTTGGGTTGCGTCCTGGCTTTGGCCGAGTGTCTCGTTATGGTGTGTTACCGCGCTCAGTCTCTGAGGATGCGATTGGTCCTTTAACCCGTTCTGCACGTGATCTTGCTTATATGATGGATTGTATCGCCGGCGAAGATCGTATGGATGGGGCGACAATTGGTATGCATAAGCCTAATTACATAGCTGCGCTTGAAGGAGCGCATAAGGGTTCTAAGGTTGCTGTTTTCAAGACGAGCAACCCCTTACACGAAGAAGTTTCAAGTAGTTTAGATAATTTTATGCGTACAGTAGCAATGCAGTATCAAGTGACGTCAACACGCGAGTTTTCAGAGTGGGGGGCCTTATATTACTTAGGTGATATGTTCTCTAAAGTTGAAGCAGCGCGTGTACACTATGCGAATAAGTCCAAGGCACCAAATGACTTTTCCAAGGGTGTCTTCACACGCACTGAAGCAGGCTTAGTCATGCCGGCTATTCGTTATATAGAAACGAATGAACTGCGGCCTATGATGCTTAAGAAGTTTGTCGAGGAAGTATTTGTTGATGCGGATATTGTGGTGTTGCCTACCTTGCCGATGTTGACGCCAAAGATTGCAGACTTTGATATGGAGCTAAATAATAATGCGCACACTTTAGTTCCGCAATTGACATGCTTGACCCGTTCCTTAAGTTATTTAGGCTTACCAATAGTCAATATGCCCGTAGGAATTGATAGCAATGGCTTGCCGATGGGGGTGCAATTAGTAGGTAAGCCCTTGGCTGAGGCGCGGTTAATTTCTTTCGCGCATCAGTTAAGTCAAGCCGTGAATATTGGTTTGAAACCAAGCGAGTTAGCTTTGAGGTTTGCTTAAGAAGTTAGTGAGGCATTAAACAATGAAGTATTAGTGCAGCATGAGGTATTAGGAGAGGCCATTAATTGAAGTTCTATAACCAACGGCGCACACGACGTGTGTAGTTGAGGAAATCGTCCTGAAATTTCTCCTGAAGCACACGCTCTTCAGGCATGATCTGAAAACGAGTAAGGTAAGCCATATAGACGATAATACCGAGAATAGATAAGGGATTACCTAAATAAAACAACCAGCTTATCAATAGACACAGCATCCCTAAATACATGGGATTACGACTATAGCGATAGATGCCCGTACTAACCAATTTAGATGCCTCTGATGGTCGCTTGGGATTAGCAGTTGTCTTGCTTTGCAAAAAAGCGATGACGCCAGATAGGCCAATTCCAAGACCTATTATGATCATTAGTATAGTGAGTAGAGGCATGTGTAGCCAAGATGCGGTTAAGGACGGTAATGACTTAGCGATAAGCCACATTAAAAGTCCTGACATGAGCATCACAACAGGGGGTGGTAGGAGCAATTCAAGTTGTTTCATCTCGCTTAACTCACTTTTTTGTCGTTCAGTTTGCAATTTACTTTGATCGTTTATTGCTCTAGGAACATAGTGGAAGAGTGGTTAACTAAGCTTACTCTATCCTTGTGAGGGTGGCAATGCTGGTTTGATGGGTAAGAACAGGCTTAGAGGGATTCAGTTTTTTATTGGTTTGAGAAATGTACCCCCAAATATACCCCCAAATGTCTTTTGCTATTTCTTTGTTTTACTGAGTTTTCTTCATTGAGTTTTCTATATCAGCAACTTTAAAAAAAGCAAAAAAAAACCAACGCGTCTATGCGTTGGTTGATTTTTATTGCTGTCCAATAAGCTAGATGTCTGAGCTTCCTGACCACCATAATTTAGTATGGTGGCCTGGGGCGGAATCGAACCGCCGACACAAGGATTTTCAATCCTCTGCTCTACCGACTGAGCTACCTGGCCATCAAAGAAAATAATATTACACTAGTTTTTCAGAATTTAATAGTCTTGGTGTTGTTTTTACGCTAAAAATGGTGCGAAATGTGGAAAAAGCGGGGGAAAGTCGTTGGATTATCTTATTTTGGAGAGTTGTTAGAAATCTTGTTTAATTTATTAGCAACAAGCTCCAGGGCACGCAATAACTCAGCTGTATCACCCTCTTCAATAACTAATTTTAAATAATTTCTAATATCTTCTTCAGTTTTTAACATTTCAGCCATATCAAATGGCTTTAGTTCGCTAATTTTAATCATGCTTATTCTCCAATTCTTTAGTTAACTCTGTAGCTTTACGAATATCCTTGTCTTGTACCATTCCTGCTACAGGAATGACGACAAAGTCAGCCTTCTGCTCAGCTTTCCATAAATCATAGCTCGCTTGTTGGTGTAACCAACTCTCGGGG
>CAYFVY010000204.1:0-2689 GCA_964346715.1 uncultured Pelistega sp.
AATTAGGTCAATGGTATTTCCAACGTTATGTGCAGCACCTACCTACTGCAGGTGAGATTGTTTTGTTTGACCGTTCTTGGTATAACCGTGCGGGTGTTGAACGCGTTATGGGTTTCTGTACTGATGAACAATACAAGGAATTTATGCGCCAAGCGCCTGAATTTGAGCGTAATTTAGTGCGTAGTGGTATTGGCTTAATCAAGTTCTGGTTCTCTGTCAGTCGCGATGAACAACGCCGCCGTTTCCGTGAGCGTCAAAACCACCCATTGAAACAATGGAAGCTATCACCGATTGATATGGCTTCCTTAGATAAGTGGCAAGATTACACGCAAGCTAAAGAAGCTATGTTCTATCATACCGATACTAGCGATGCGCCATGGACAGTTGTGAAGTCGAACTGTAAGAAGCGCGCTCGTCTAAATGCAATGCGCTATGTTTTACATAAGTTTAATTATCGTAATAAAGATATTTCCGTGATTGGTAAGATTGATCCATTGATCGTGGGTCGCTCAAATGCCATTTACGAGTCAGGTGAAAATATTGTGGTTGCTTAAGTGTTTGCTAACTCAGACTTAGCGAGAGTGCGAGTGTTGGTTTAATCATCGCTCGCTCTACATGAGTATGGCAGAGTCAGTAGCCATTAAACCAGTATCAATTAAGCGTGTTAGTAGAGATTCTATTAGCACGCTTAATTATTTGTCGGTATAAGAGTGGTAAGCGCATGGCTACACCGAGGTGACTTTTTACCTAAAAGCCGTCCTGGCTTCCATAAAGCGCTTAGAGAAATATGTAGAGTCCATAGAATCAATTCGTACTGCACCTTGATTGCGGCTTGATGGTGCATGCACAAATTTTCTATCCCCCAAATAGATGCCCATATGGGTATAAGGCCCCGAAGTATTAAAAAAGACAAAGTCACCACGTTTAAGTGATGATGTCTTGATACGACTGGTAGCGCCAGCAATATCCCGCGTGGTGCGAGGTATGGTGGTGCGAGTTGACTCGGCTACAGCATAACGCACAAAGCCACTGCAATCAAAGCCCTCACCAGGATGGTTACCGCCATAACGATAAGGAGTGCCTAATAACATCATTGCATTGGCAACTAAGCTTTCGCGATAGTGTGGATCTAATTGAAGCGAACCGGTCTTACTGGTGCTTGGGGGGCTAGTGCTCGAGCAGGCCGCAAGAAAGAGACTGAGGCAGAGGGGAATTAAGTAGTGATAAGCGCGAGAAAATAAACGACTGAGTTGCCACGGTCTAGAAGCATACATCTCTGTCTGCATAGCCAGTCTCCTTAAGTCCTTAGTACTTTAAAAGTTGAACATCATCAATATAAAGTAAATTACCCATAAGTCATATCATAAGCTGACTTATCGCGATAGAGAAAAACTCTTGCTATCATTAATTAAAACTATACTGCCAGAAAAACTCGGAGTATGCATGAAAAATCGTTAATTCACGCTAAAATGAATGAACATAAATTTTTATAGGTGAAAATAATGCAGAACTACGATTTTGACTTATTAGTGATTGGTGGCGGTAGTGGTGGCGTGCGCGCCTCACGCATGGCAGCAGCACAAGGCGTTAAGGTAGCGGTTGTTGAAGACGCGCCTTTAGGTGGCACTTGTGTAAACTTAGGATGTATTCCCAAGAAGCTTTATAGCTATGCCTCTAGTTTTCCTGGTCACTACAGTTCTGCTGTTGGCTATGGTTGGGATGCCGTTAATCCAGGCTTTAATTGGGAAACCTTGAAAGCCAACCGTGCTACTGAAATCACACGTCTAAATGGCGTTTATAAGAACTTGCTTGATGGCTCAGGTGTGCAATTAATTAATGGTCGTGGAACTATCGTTGATGCGCATACGGTTAAAGTTGGTGAGCAAGCTTATACGGCTAAGTATATTCTGATTGCGACAGGAGGCTGGCCAGTCATCCCTGATGTTGAGGGTAAGGAACTCGCGATTACAAGTAATGAGATTTTCGATTTAGCCGAGTTTCCACAGCGCTTAGTAGTAGTGGGCGGTGGTTATATCGCCAGTGAGTTTGCCTCAATCTTTAACGGTATTGGCTCTCAAGTAACGCAACTTTACCGCTCAGAACAAATCCTACGTGGTTTCGATCAGGATATTCGTGACTTCTTAGCACAAGAAATGTCTAAGGCAGGTGTGGATATTCGCACCCATAGTGATGTCGCTAAACTTGCTAAGACTTCGAATGGTATTGAAGTCACTTTGAAAGACGGCAGCACCTTAGAAGTTGATCAGGTCTTGTATGCTACAGGTCGTGCGCCGAATGTTGCGGGTCTTGGTCTGGAAGCCTTAGGTATTGAGCAACAGAAGAATGGTGCTATCGTGGTTGATGAGAATTACCGTACCAATGTTGAGTCTATTTACGCCTTGGGTGATGTTACCGACCGAGTGCAATTAACGCCTGTTGCGCTTGGTGAGGCCATGGTCTTAGTTGACCACCTATTTGGTGAGGGTAAGCGCCAGATGAGCTATGAATATATCCCAACAGCTATCTTTACCACACCGAATGCGGCTACGGTCGGCCTGACTGAGGAAAAAGCTCGTGAGCAATATAAGGATGTCGTGATTTATCGCTCAGAGTTTAGAGCCTTAAAACATACCTTGACCGGTAAGAATGAGCGTACCTTAATGAAACTCATTGTTGATAAGGCCAGTGA
>CAYFVY010000205.1:0-2634 GCA_964346715.1 uncultured Pelistega sp.
TGAGCGAAATGATGAGATCGCGCTTTAATAATCGTTCTTCTTGCGCTTTTTTATCTTGGTATTCGGCTTGGCTCTCGTGCGTATCTTGGGTAAGAAGTTGGGCACTGTAACCCGCTTTCTTAATTGCTTGAATTAAGGCATCGGCCGAGACGTCTGGCGTGGTTTGCACCCAAGCCTGTTCAGTGCTTAAATTGACATTGGCCTGTTGCACGCCGGGCACTTTTTGTAAGCTACGCTCCACACGCGCTACGCAGGATGCACATGTCATGCCCTCAATCGCGAGGACTGCTTGATGTTGAGTAGAAGAGTTGGCTTTCGTATCCATGACAGACCTTTTAACTTTATTCAATACTGGGTATAGCTTAAAGCTTGACACGATGGGAAGGTCAAGGGGTGGGTGCAGTAAGTGGGTTGGGTGTGTTGATATGATTAAACACTTAGTGTTATTGCGTGTGAATAGGTCGATTCTTACTAATGAGTTCAACTGCGTTCAGTACGGTTTGATTACTTTCATTCGTACGCCACACAATATTCAACCGTGAAATCAAGTCTGTTGAGTCACTTAGATTAATATACTTTAGCCCAAACATATTGAATTGTGCAAATACTGAAGGGACAAGAGCGATTCCTTTTTGACCAGCAATTAAGGTAATAAGCTCTGGCAGTGCGCTACTTTGAATTGTATGAATGCGTAAATCGTTTTTTGTGTACCACTTAGTAGTGAGTTTATGTAAGTAGGGCGAACGAATCGTGTCATAAGCAATAAAAACGGGTCCTTCAAGATCTTCCTTCATGACGATATTTTTAGCTGCAAGTTCGTGTTCAGGGTATACAGCTAAGCAAAGTGGATCTTCAAAGAAAATTTTCTGTTGAAAATCAGTTGGCCGTGTGACAGGGCGCATGATAGCAATATCGAGTTGATTCCTGACCAACATATCACGCATCTTATCCGTATCTGACTCTTGGAGATTAAGAGTAATATTAGGATACTCTTGCTTGAATCGTCGTAGGAGCTCGGAGACGCCAGAGTACATGCCTGATGGGGTGACGCCTAGTCTAACAATCCCTTCTTTACCTTCTGCGAGGTTCTTTAAATGTAATTTCACATTTTCAAAGCCTTGTTCTAAAGATTTTAAGTAGGTGTATAAGTATTGGCCGGCACTGGTAAGTTCGACTGAACGTGTGGTGGTATTGAATAGTTTTGCGCCAACTTTTTCTTCAAGGCGCTTCATGGCTTGGCTTAAGGGAGGTTGGCTAATGAACAGGCGTTTGGCAGCAATGCCAAAGTGCAACTCTTCAGCAAGGACTAAAAACATTTTAATTAATCGAGGTTCAAGCATGATAAGTTTGTCTATATCTGCTATGGCACAAGATTATCCTAGCGACACAATTCGTGTAACAGTACCATTTGCACCTGGTGGAGGTACGGACTTTTTAACACGAACTGTTATGACCAAAATGGCTGAGAAAAAGGGCTGGACAATCGTCGTTGAGAATAAACCTGGTGCTGCAGGATCAGTTGCGATGAACTCAGTGCATCGCGCTAAGAAGGATGGTTATGATCTTGTTTTAGGTCAAACAGACACCATGAGTATTGCACCGAGTATTTATGTTAGCAGCATCAAATGGGACCCAGTTGCAGACTTTAAGCCGATCGGGTTAATGGCTACAACGCCACTTCTTGTGGTTTCAAATAGCAAGGGTAAGTTTCAGGATGTTGAGTCGGCCATTAAGGTAGGCAAAGAAGCGCCGAATTCGATTTCTTATGCTTCACCTGGGATGGGAAGTATTTCTCATTTGGCTGTCGCATTATTAGCTCAATCAGCAGGAGCTGACTGGCAGCATATTCCTTACAAGGGAGCAGGTCCAGCCATGTCAGACTTATTAGGCGAGCGCGTTGAATTGTACGCAGCTTCGATTGCCGCTGCGATGCCGCAAATTACAGCGGGTAATATTACGCCTTTAGCAGTGACCTCTGATAAACGTGCTTCGGTTTTGCCTGATACGCCTACGCTCACTGAGGCTGGCTATCCAGCCGTGAATTTTGAGCTTTGGTATGGTTTGTTTGCACCAGCAGGCGTTCCTCAAGAACGTATCGATGTAGTAAATCAAGCTTTAAAAGAAACCTTGGCGGATCCTGATTTGGTTAAAATTTTAGCTGACCAGGGTCTCACCGCACAATCTGCGGAGACAACGGAGATGAGTAATATGCTAGCCGAAGATCTTAAACGTTGGCCTTCGGTAATTAAAACAGCAGGAGTTGAAGTCCAATGAATGAAATCCGTGATGTCTTTCAAGATGGCTTAGTGACAACTATCCATGAGTTGTATGGCATCACTTCTCGCGCTGACGCTGAGACGGTGGCGCGAGAAGTCAAACAAATTAATGACACCATTGCTCAATTATCGGAGCGATATTTAAACCCACTTCAAGCGATTATGGATTTTAAAGATGCTATGAAATTGCTTGAAGACGAAACTAATAGTGCGTATTAAGTATCATAAAAAATGACAAACACCCCATTGAACCTTGACCTAACTGCAATGAGTGAACTACTCGCTGCAAATCACATAAGCGCTCAAGATGTAACTAGTTTGGCACTTGAACGTGCTGTATGCATCACCCCCAAGCTTA
>CAYFVY010000206.1:0-638 GCA_964346715.1 uncultured Pelistega sp.
GTCAATGAAAGTGTAGTATATCCAGAATAGTTTACGTCATAATTCTTTGCGTGCAGGCCTAGGGCTAGAGCTGGATTGGGCTGCCGAGTTGCGCAATGCAAGTGTCTTGAAGGGTAATCTCGCCTTAAATTGGCATCATGAATTACTCAATAATAAGGTGAAGCAGGGGGCGCATTTTGTCGCGGCGCCAAATATAAACTTCACGAACCAGCATGCGCTGACGAGTCGAAGCTCTTTGAATCTACAAGCAGGCTTAAGCTACCAAGTTAGCGAACGCTTGGAGTTAGGCGCTCAGCTTGCCCATGACTGGTATCGTGGTGGCGGTCGCAATGTATCAGGACACCTCAAGGCGAGTTGGAATTTTTAGTGGCTAGATGATAGAGCGCGAAGTGGCGTTTTTAAGTACTTTTAGGAGGTTTTGTGCAAGTTTTTGATTGCGACTATATTCCAGCTTAAGCACAAGCCACTTAGCTTAGCTTCATCAAACAAAGTTTTTTTAGTTATGGGTGGATAACTGGCTCAATAGTTAGGCGAACTCCCAATGAACTTAAGAGCTTAAGTATAGTGTCATAACGTGGTTTAGCGTTCGGCGCGAGTGCTTTATATAAGCTTTCACGACCAATACCAGCTTCCTTAGC
>CAYFVY010000206.1:648-2634 GCA_964346715.1 uncultured Pelistega sp.
GCAACTTTAGTCATGCCACGAGCTCTAGCTACGTCAGAGAGTGCGGCCAAGAAGACTGCGGGATCTTTCTCATCTAAGGCTGCTGAAAGATATTCAACAATAGCTTCATCACTGGTTAAATATTCTGCAGCATCATAAGGTGTTATTTCGATTGGTGTCATGAGCGTTCCTTTTGGATTTGTTTCCATATGGCTATGGCTGTTTTTATATCTTGTTTCTGGGTTGATTTATTGCCACCGCACAGCAATAAGTAAACGACTGATCCATCGCGTGCGTAATACACTCTATAACCAGGTCCGAAGTGAATACGCATTTCGCAAACTCCATCGCTAAGATACTTGCTATCTCCAAAATTACCTTGACTGGCTTGTAGGATGCGAATCATTACCTTGGATTGTGCTTTTAGGTCTTTTAAAGATTCAAGCCAAGTAGTAAAAGCTTTTGTTTGTGAGATGATGTTCATTTTCTTAAATCGTATCCGAAAGTATACAAGTTGTCAATGTGTCTTTAGTGCTTCTTTCCCTATATACTAAGTTAAGTAGCTTGATTGGCTAAAACAATTAGACAAATTCGTGCATACTGAGTTGAAGCGTGAGACATTGTTAACTATCAAACTTATTACGACTTTTGCTTAAGTCTATGCTGTTTATAAGCTATTGACATAAAGCAATAATTAAATATAATAAATAATGAATTCATTGTAGTGATAACAGTTACATAAAAGCTAAAATATATAGCATGCCTTGGAGGCGCTTATGAATAAACTTATTCAAGGACAGGAGTCCATTAACGCAGGGCGTCGCCGCCTCTTGAAAATGGGGGCTTTAGGCACGGCAGGGATTGCTGCTGGTGTATCAACGGGTGGGCTGATTCTTTCACCCGAGGCGCAAGCCGCTTTGCCTAAAGTCAAGACCAAAGCCAAAATCCTTATCGCTGGTGCAGGTGCGGCGGGTTTAAGTCTCGCATCGCGCTTATCCGAACGCCTTGATGGTGCTGAAATCACTTTAATTGATGGGCGCAAGGCTCACTGGTATCAACCTGGTTTTACCTTAGTCGCATCAGGTGTTAAGGGGCAGAGCTATCCAGTTTCAACAACAGCGGAATATGTGCCGAGTAATGTGAAACTGATTGAGGAATTTGTCGCTGAGTTCGATCCTGATGGCAAGAGCGTAACAAGCTCAAGCGGTCAGAAACTTAATTATGATTATTTATTAGTGACAACAGGCCTGAAGCTAGATTATGAATCGCTTGAAGGGATGGATGTTAATCTTATCGGTACCAATGGCTTAGGCAGTATTTATCAGAGTCCTGAGGCGGCTTTTAAAACTTGGCAATTACTGGATAAGTTCGCCGATACGGGTGGTGAGGCCGTATTTATGCGTCCTGCCACTGAGATGAAGTGCGCGGGTGCACCGCTAAAGTACACGTTCTTGACGCGTGATCACCTGTATCGCCGTGGTAATTTATCGAAAGCGAATTTAACTTTCCATGCACAGACAAACAATCTATTTAGTGTGCCGATTGTTTCTGAAAAAGTCCGTATGCTATTTGCTGAGCGCGGCGTCAATGTGAAGTACAACCGTGTCGTAACGGGCATCGATCCGGCTCGTAAAATGGCGTATTTTGATGCTAAGGACGAAGGTCGGATTGAAGTGCCATAAGATTTTATTAATGTGGTGCCGCCAATGCGTGCGGCAGATGCAGTACGCAATTCACCATTGCCTTGGCAAGATGGGGTATGGGCTGCGGATGGTTGGATTGAGGTAGACCCAACGAATTTACGCCATAAGCGCTTCCCGGATGTATTCGCGGTAGGGGATGTGGCAGGTGTGCCTAAGGGTAAGACCGCGGCCAGTGTGAAATGGCAAGTACCCGTGGTCGTTGACCATCTTGTAGCCGACATCCAAGGTAAGCAAGGCACCAGTATCTATGACGGCTATACCTCATGCCCATTAATTACGCAATTAGGCCGTGCTATGTTAGTTG
>CAYFVY010000207.1:0-2621 GCA_964346715.1 uncultured Pelistega sp.
GAGCTCTTTCGCGGTGAGTTTTTAGATGTGAATGGAGGGGCTGATTTTTATGCTGCCGATGTTAATAGCCTAAAACAAGAAGGCCAGCTTTCATTAGCTATTTTCTTAGAAGCGTGCGAAAAGCGAGGGATTGAACCCAAGAAAAACTATTCGGGTAAATTTATATTAAGAATTTCACCTGAAGCACATGAGGCTGCCGTTATTGCCGCACATGCCGCAGGTTTAAGTTTAAATCAATGGACCAGCAAAGTCATAGAACAAGCTATTCGCTAGATTGCCATCGCTGCCCAAGCCTTATGTAAGCGCTTGATAGAGACAGGCATAGGCGTACGGAGTTCTTGCGCGAATAAAGCCACCCGCAGCTCTTGTAATAACCAACGAAAGTCTTCCAAGCGTTCATCAGGTCGTCCTTTTAACTGGCTAAACGCCCGTTGATAGTTCACCAACATCGGCAACATCTCATTCATTAAACGAGTATCACGCACTGGATCGGCACGTAATTTATCAATCCGCACCCAATCGGCTTTTAGGTAACGGACAAAATGCGTTAAGTGACTATATTCATAAGCCACTAAGAAATCCTTACGCATCAATGCGGCTTGATTCTTTTGCATATCTTCATAAGCTTGTTTATGGCTCTTAATTGCGACCAATTTCTTCTGGCTAGCGTGATATTGCTCAAGAATCTGCTGGGCTAACAAAGCCACCTCATTGACTAATAGGCCAAGCTTTTCCTTGGCGGCACGCTTACGTGCTTCAAAGCTATCTTGATTAGAGGGCCAAGGTTCACTTAAGCAGGCCTGCGTCAAGGCACAATCAAGAATATAGTTTTTCAGTTCTTCCTGTGTCCCTAGGGGCATATACAGCATGCTCATCTGGGTCAATGCGGTGATGTTCTTCGCCAAGAATTTCAGCTGCTCCTTGAAGGCGATTTTAAATAAGCGTAATAGGCCCTGTTTATGCTTAGCATGGGCTTGCTCAGGTTCATCGAAGACATCAAGTTCACAATATTCGCCCTTATCAATTAAGGCAGGATAGCCGATAAAGGTTTGATTCTTGCGCTTAATTTCCAAGAGTTCTGGCAACTCCCCAAAACTCCAATCAATAATTTGCTCAGTCTCCAAGAACTCTACGACTTGTTTGTCTTGGTTAGCCATATGCTGGAAAGTTGTTTGCGCCTGGCCTGCATGTTCGGCTTTGAGTTGTTGTAAATTACGACCAGCAGAAAGCATACGGCCATGCTCATCCACTACCTTAAAAATCATAAACATATGGGCAGGCAATGTTTCAAGCTTAAAGTCTATATCCTTAACTCGAGTCTGCGTCTGCTGCCATATATCTTCGGCTAAGGCTTGCAATAAGGGCTGGCTTGGTTGCGCAAGCTGATCATAATGCCGATGATAGAAGTCCGTTGCATACTCAGGAATAGGTACGCAATGTCGACGTAAGCGCTGAGGTAAGGACTTCAATAAGAACTGAACTTTCTCACGTAGCATACCTGGCACTAACCATTGTGCAGCCACCGCATCAATTTGATTAATGGCGTATAAGGGCACATTCACCGTGACGCCATCCTTAGGTGAGCCTGGTTCAAAATGATAGGTAACAGGTAAACTCAAGCCATCCCATTGTAAGGCTTTAGGGAACTGTGTGGTGGTCACCCCTGCCGCTTCATGACGCATCAGATCGTCACGTGTGAGGATTAAGGCTTTCTGCTGCTCCGCGGATAAGTCCTTATACCACGCCTCTAAACTTGCTGTCTGGCATATATCCTGGGCTAATAGATGATCGTAGAAAGCGAAAATTAACTCATCATCCACCAGAATATCAGGACGTCGGGTCTTATGCTCTAAGCGTTCAATTTCTTCAATTAAGCGCTGATTCTTACTAAGAAAAGGCAGCTTACTGTCTATCTCACCCGTCACTAAGGCTTCACGGATAAACACTTCCCGTGCTTTGGCCAGATCGATATTGGCATAATGAACCTTACGTCCTTGATAGATCTGTACACCGTATAAGCTGGCACGCTCATTAATTAACACCTGACCACGGCTACGATTCCATTGTGGGTCAGACCATTGTTTCTTCAGTAAATGGGTACCGACCTGCTCTATCCATTGAGGTTCAATCTTCGCAATCACGCGAGCAAATAGGCGTGAGGTTTCCACCAACTCACCTGCCATTAGCCACTTCCCTGCTTTCTTCGCCAAGCTCGAGCCAGGGTGAATCATAAAGCGAATATCCCGTGCTCCCTGATACATGGCATTGTCCGTTTCGCTTTTCAGGCCAATATTGCCAAGTAGACCGCTTAGTAAGGCTTTATGCACTTGCTCATAGGTCGCCTCGGTCTGATTGAGTCGCCAGCCTTTTTCACTCAGCAAGCTTAATAATTGTGAATGGATATCATGCCACTCACGTAAGCGCCACGGCGAGAGATATTCCTTACGTAATTGTTCAATCAACTTACGCTGTGAGGCTTTATGCTCAACCGCCTCATGATACCAATTCCAAAGCTTTAAGTAAGAAATAAATTCAGATTTTTCATCCTTAAACTTGGCATGTGCTTGCTGACTCTGTTGCTTCGCATCGAATGGACTTTCGCGTGGGTCTTGAATCGATAA
>CAYFVY010000208.1:0-2614 GCA_964346715.1 uncultured Pelistega sp.
ACCAAGGTGCTTGCGCAGGGTAAGGATTTTCACCCGCTTCTTTCTTGCGCTTAAATTCGCTACTGGTTTCGTACGGTTTTCCACTACGCGATAAGCTAATGCCTTGAGGTGCCTTTTGCCCTTTAAAGCGGAAGTCATAACGAGGACCTGGACCAAATGGACCAAATGGACCCGCATCTAGCACGAGACCACCCTTAACGTTGAGGTTACCCACCAAGTTATTTAACATAGCAATCGCATAGGCCGTGTAAAAGCCTGAACCATTCATGGTGCCGCCGTGTGCGTCAGCAACCGCACGCTTACCAAAGCTACTAAACTCTTTGGCAAGTTCTTGCATATCTGCTACTGATACACCACAAAGCTCACTGTATTCTTCATACGATTTCTTCTGTGCTTCAGCACGCAATTTGCTCATCGAGGTGCAGACCTTAATCGGCGCTTCACCTAAGCCAGGCGCTTGAATTTCTCCATCGACAAAGAGCTCTGCCTCAGAGACAACGGTATGTGGCGCGAAGCTACCATCGGCTAGTTGCACCACAAAAACATCCTCAGGTTTTTTCGCATCTGGTTTTTGCTCTTCACCTTCAGGTAACTCTGGTAGTGGCCAGCCCATATCAGCACCACGCAAGAATGTGCCATAACGTGGATGCTCAGGATTATTAATCAGTAAGTGGGTAGCATTCGAGCAAGCTGCTTCACCCGCCGCTTGCATAGCGGCAGGACCTGGTTGCACTAAGAACTTACGATCATAGGTTTCGTTTTCGATAATCCAACGAATAAGACCCATGACTAAAGCCAAGTCAGTTGCTGGCTTTACCGCCATCCAACGATTGCCTGAACCTGCTGCTAAGCTCGATGAAGTCGGTAAAATAGGTGAAACGACTACATAACGGAATGGGTTTTCTTTACGAGAACGTGCCTCAGATAACTCACGACCTTGACGTTGGAAAGGGTTGCCCGACTGCGCAGGAGCCGCTCCAATAAATAGGCCAAATAAAGCATTCGTCCAATCAGGTTTACCATGCGGCATGCTACGTACATCACCGAGAGCTAGGCCTGCACCAACACGGAAAGACTGACCACAGTAAGCACCATGGTTACCCCAGTTCACACTACCGAATGATTGCTGCACAAAGCGACGGATTAAGCCTGTGCGTCCCTCGTTAGCCGATTCGGTAAACAAGAGTTGATTGGATAGCGGTCCATACTCTGGGTTTTGCGCATCAATTAAGGTTTCGCGATCATAAATAGCACGCAAACCATCAACATGGCCTTCACCAAATAAATCCCCGCCCTCGCACACTTCTTGTACGAGCTGTTCAAAACTAATACGTTGCCATTTGCCTTCACCACGCTTGCCTACACGCTTAAGCGGGCCTAAGACACGGTAAGGATTTTCGGCTTGTAATTGCATCGAAGTGCCACGTGCACAGGAAGTAGCACGCCCCTCGTAACCGCCCTCAAGGCCTAAGGTACTATATACCTGACGTACAGGTACATCCATGGGTGATGCTGCGGTTGTCGCTAAGGGGTGATATGGGTTGCCAGAGATACGTAAAATCGTATTATTTTCTTGATCAACACGTACACGAATACCACATTGAGTCCAACAACCTAAGCAAGAAGATGGACTCACCACCTGTCCTGCTTGCTGTTTAAGTTCCTTAGTAATCGGATCAATAATAAATTCAGGCGTTAAAGAATTGCCACGTACAGCATGCTTTGGTACCTCACCCGCAGAACCCTGAGTGAGACCCTTAACAGCCTTACCCAAAGTATCACTATAACCTGCCGCAAAAGCAGCAATACCACCAGCGGCAACCGTACCATGCTTAAGTAATTTACGACGACTATTATCAGGTTTATCTTTCATAATACTTCCTACAAATTCATTCTATAGAGTGGCATTTGCCGCATAAGCTTTTGACTGAAAATCAGCACTTGATGGGTAACGATCGAAGAACCATGTTACAACCGCCAATAAGGCAATACAGAGACCAAAGATACTGATCATGCCGAGCAAACCATCGGAGCCAAGTGGCATCTCGTGCAGGTATAAACCTGCCCCATATTTCGGCACACTTTGGATACTCATCAAGACGATCCAACGGAATACCCAAGCAGCGGCCATCATCATCACACTGCATAGCAAGGAATAAAAACCGTGGCTATAACGTTGTTGACCTACGCTTAAACAAAGTACGATTACGGCTGCCAAGGCTAAAGAACCATATAGGCTTAAACGCCAAGTTGGATAGCTCGTAAAAATCTCAACAGCTGCAGGATACGATGGATCTTTACCAAGAGTCCCCATGATCACCCAAGCAATCGCACAGATAGCTAAGAGCAAAATCACAAACAAGCCAAGACGACGCCATAAGGCTGTTGGGAACTGTGCTAAACCACCAGGCAGCCAGCGCGCCACAAAAAGCATCGCACCCAGTGCAGCTAACCAGCCTGTTAAAGCAAAATTTATCGGCAAGAAAACCGTATTCCATAATGGACGAGCACGAATCACCATGACTTCAGAGCCGGTGTATAGCAAGATCGAAAGCGCTGAGATAATCAATAAGATACCGACAAAGCGCATACCACCCTCTTTACGCATCCACCA
>CAYFVY010000209.1:0-2570 GCA_964346715.1 uncultured Pelistega sp.
ATATATTTCTTCAAAATCACCATAAATAAGAATATCTTCTTGTTTTCTAATAGAAATCATTTTTTTATAGAAGCTATAGATTGAATTTGGATCATTGAATTGACTTTCAACATTGATTTTATCTTGGCTTCCTGTCATTTTTAACAAGTTATAAGTGATGTTACCAGAGTCTAGGTTCGGCATTACGAGCAAGTTAGCACGGCCTTTAAGGGTCGAATCAGGGTAGGCTTCTAGACGAATGCGCTCTGACAATGCCGAGTCTGCATGCATCTCACCATCAATTTCAAGCTCAGGAGCCATCTCATTAATGAGTTGACGCGCACGAGCCATCTTTTTGCCTGAAGGACTGTTCGGTGAAGAGCCAAAGTTAGAGTGTGAGAGTAGGGCAATCTTTGGTGTAATACCAAAGCGATACACTTCAGCGGCTGCTTGGATAGTAATCTCAGCAATCTCTTCAGCTGTTGGGTCTTCGTTCACGTGTGTGTCGCAGACGAACAGAGTTTCCTCAGGAAGGATAAGTACGTTCATTGCAGCATAAGTCTTAACGCCTGGTTTCAAGCCAATGACTTCGCTAATGTAACGTAATTGGTTGCTCCAGCGACTAGTGGTACCGCAGATTAAGGCATCGACGTCACCTTTTTCCAATAGTACGCAACCAATTAAGGTGTTGTGTTTACGAATCATGGCTTTAGCAAGTGCAGGGGTAACACCTTGGCGACCGCGCAATTGATAATAGCTCTGCCATGCATATTCGAAACGGTCATCATCCTCAGGGTCAATAATATGGATGTTCTTACCTGGAACTAAGCGTAGGCCTAGTCGTGCAATACGCATATTAATCACGCTTGGGCGACCGATTAGGTAAGGGATAGCAATACCTTCATCGATGGCAGTTTGAACTGCACGTAATACGCGTTCATCCTCACCGTCAGCATAGACCACACGCTTCGGTGCTTTCTTGGCTTGCATAAAGAGAGGGCGCATTAATTGACCTGAGTGATAAACAAAGTTCATCAACTGGGTGCGATAGGCGTCCATGTCTTCAATCGGCTTAGTGGCAACGCCAGAATCCATCGCTGCTTGGGCGATGGCAGGTGCAACTGTGATGATGAGACGTGGGTCAAATGGCTTAGGAATAATGTATTCTGGACCAAAGCTAAGGTCTTGACCTTGGTAAGCTGAGGCAACTTCATCGCTCTGTTCGGCCTGGGCTAATTCGGCAAGCGCGTAGACGCAGGCAAGTTTCATGGCTTCGTTAATGCAGGTAGCGCCGACATCAAGTGCGCCACGGAAGATGAAGGGGAAGCATAAAACGTTATTAACTTGGTTCGGATAGTCTGAACGGCCAGTCGCAATGATGACATCAGAGCGAGCAGCTTTGGCGTCTTCAGGAAGAATCTCAGGGTCTGGGTTGGCGAGAGCGAGGATCAATGGTTTAGCCGCCATTGTCTTAACCATCTCACCAGTAAGTACGCCCTTAGTTGAGCAACCTAGGAACACGTCAGCGCCATTAACTACATCAGCTAAGGTACGTGCATCGGTATTCTGAGCATAGCGTGCCTTATTGACTTCCATATTCTCTTCACGGCCTTGATAAATCACACCGCGTGAGTCACACACATAAATATTTTCACGTTTAATGCCGACGCTAACTAATAAGTCCAAGCAAGCAATCGCAGCGGCACCAGCACCAGAACATACGAGCTTAACTTCAGCAGCATCTTTTTCAACTAATTTAAGACCATTCAGAATGGCCGCTGAAGAAATGATCGCGGTACCGTGTTGGTCGTCATGGAAGACCGGAATGTTCATGCGTTCGCGTAGTTGCTTTTCGATATAGAAGCATTCAGGGGCCTTAATATCTTCTAAGTTGATACCTCCTAAGGTGGGCTCTAAGGCGCACACAATATCAACAATTTTATCAGGGTCGTTTTCAGCTAATTCAATATCGAATACGTCTACGCCAGCGAATTTCTTGAATAAGCAACCCTTGCCCTCCATCACGGGTTTAGCGGCTAGCGGACCAATATTGCCTAGGCCTAAAACGGCGGTCCCATTAGTAATTACACCTACTAGGTTTCCTCGAGATGTATAACGCGCTGCAGCTGTGTTACCTTGTTCGTAAATCTCCATACATGCGTGTGCAACGCCAGGTGAATATGCTAAAGATAAATCATCTTGATTCGCCATCGCCTTAGTTGGCACAACAGAGATTTTGCCAGGACGTGGATATTCATGATAATCAAGAGCAAGTTTTTTTAAGTCGGTGATCATAAGGTTTTCCTTTGCTTCTTATTTAAAATTTGACTATTTCGTGGGTATAGCACAACGCGTATTTGAAATCATATCAAGTTGTGAGAATTCTGGCATTAGAAATATTGAAATAGCAAAACTTTTTAGGATTAAAAAACATATTTGGGGTACAATATGACAGACTTTTTCTTAAAGAAAGTTAGACTTTTGCCCCTAAAAGTCGCCTTCTTATCCGCTATCCGTAAACCGGTCAGGCCGTAATCGGAAGGTAGTCCTGCATCAATATGGTGAAACACTCATTAAGGTGAAGCGTCAAA
>CAYFVY010000210.1:0-2547 GCA_964346715.1 uncultured Pelistega sp.
TTTAGAATGAGTTTCATCGCCATAATCCCTATTTTTGTTCCTAAGTATTATAGACTATAAGCTTTTTGAGTTAAATTTTTTGTAGCTCGCTTTAACTTTATGGTCAGCTTTTAACAAGCCAACAAATACGAACCTCCTAGGTTAATGGAGCATTTATATCGTTTTCTGATACCTATCCACATATACCTAAGCGTTGAGCGTAACTAGACATTATTTATTATTCCGTACTCTCTTCAGCCTAAAAGAATCTCGCAATATAAGATGCAGTTTAAAGTGACCCCACTTTATGTGTAAAAACGCAGTGAAATTTGACCCCCTCCCATTATTGATTACTATAAGGCATTATGCCTAATTTATGCCGATTTTTAAGCCGATAACTATCTCCTTTGAATTGGACGACATGGCAATAATGTAATAAGCGATCAAGCATAGCAACCGTTAATGCCGAGTCGCCTGCAAAAATATCCGCCCATTGACCAAAGGGTAGATTGCTCGTTAAAACAATACTCCCTTTTTCATACCGTTTTGCGATGACATTAAAAAATAAATTAACTTCATTTTGTCTAAAAGGCAAGTAGCCGATTTCATCAATCACCAGTAACTTAGGCGACATCACCACACGATGCATAAATTGCTTTAACTTGCCCTGCTCATGCGCATGAGACAACTGCAAGATTAAGTCTGCGGCGGTAATAAATCTAACCTTAATCTGGTTCATAATGGCTTTATAGGCAATGGCTATAGCTAAGTGCGTTTTACCGACACCGCTCGGTCCAAGTAACACAAGATTTTCCTGTCGAGCAATAAAGCTTAAGGTGGCTAATTCTTGGATTTGGGCTTTTGCGGTATGGCCATTAAAGCTAAAATCAAAGTCCTCTACTGTTTTAATAGCAGGTAAGCACGCGAATTTTAATAAGGTCGATTGACTGCGCAATACTTTCTGTTTTACCTCCTCTTCAAGTAAGGCCTCCATAAAGTCCGCATACGTACCTTCAGTTTTAATCTGCTGTTCTGCAATGCTCATCCACGCATCGGCCACGGCATACAGACCCAGTTGTTCACTGAGTGCCTGAATTCGCTCATATTGAATGCTCATACAGACACCCCACTGGTCAAAAGTTCATCATAGATGGATAGCTTATGTTGCATACTTTCTATCGGCAACGGTATTCGGTTGAGTTTTAGTGGCTCGGTGGTCTGCTTAACAAGAATAGGCAAGGGTATTAATGTGGGTAACTCCTCTACAAGCCGTACATGAGGAATGGTTTGGGTAGTTTTATGGACTCTAGCATTAGCCTCTTCATTTAGCCACGTGATGATGTGGCTGTTCGCTAACCCAACGCTCAGTGGTTGGCCTTGCTCATTTGCCTTGGCCATCAGTTGTGGAATAAAGTTCTCTTTCAAATAACGATTAAAACGCTCTACCTTGCCTTTCGTCTTCGCGCGATAGGGACGGCATACCGTTAGGTTAAAACCATATTGCTTTGAAAAAAGTAGCATCTGTGGATTCCAACGATGCTTGGCACGACCATACGCATCACGCTGATCCATGACGGCTTTAGCATTATCAAACAAAACACTTTCGGTGACACCACCAAAGTACTCAAAACTCGCTCTTAACCCGTTAATCCATGATACTAAACGCTCATCATCAAAGAACTGCACATAGGCGGCCCGTGAGTAACCAAGGATGGCGACAAACGCCTTTAACGTCACACCCCCATGCTTAATCGTGGTGAAATCCACTTGCATTTGCTTGCCTGGTGCGGTCTCAAAGCGATGTAAGGGTTCTGGCTCAACGTGTGGCTTGAGTGTGGAGACATACTCCTGCACGATGCGTAGTTTACCGCTATAACCAAGAAGCTGTATCTGGCGATACAGCGCTGTGGCTGGAATCCACTTAGGACTCGCCAACTTAATCTGCGCTTGTATGTATGATTTATACGGATCAAGTTTACTAGCACGTGGATTCCTTGGAATGCCATGAGGGTATTGCTTGGCTGCGCGTAAAAACTTCCTAACTGTATTTCTTGAAAGACTCAGTGTTCGAGCAATAGACTTAATTGATTGACCCTGCTTATTTAATACGTGAATGGTCATGACCATCTCCTGACTTAGCATAGGCAGTTCCAAAAACTGCCAGTTTACACATTTACAGGGGGGTCAAATTAAAATGCGTTTAGGGGGTCATTTTATTCCGCAGCTAACACTAAGACACTTTGTAAGCGCTGCTGAAATACCGATTTCTCAACATGACTTCGATCGGCACTCCAGTACAGTTGATCCAAGTAGATTAAAGGCAAACCTGTTGCCTGCTGTAATGCTCTAGCAAAGGTGCTTTTACCGCTACCTGGGCTACCAATAATAATCGCTTTATTCATCTCGTTTAAGTCTATTTTGACATTAGCTTGGCGAACCCTAGATATCTAATGAGCAGCAATCTATTGTTCTCATAAAGTTTATTATAAACTCCCCCATTTTATTACCATCCATAAAAAAACCACCGACATTAACATCGGTGGTTTCTCTATGACTTACAGTCTACAG
>CAYFVY010000211.1:0-2540 GCA_964346715.1 uncultured Pelistega sp.
ATTCTGAGATTGCCAATGAAAGAGTTCTTCACTGATGGCGTAGTCATGGTACATCGTGGTCGGAGAGAATTGCTTAGGGTTTTTATTTAGTGTTACGAACAATAATTCAATGTTCTTATCTCTTACTTCAAACACGCCTTCACGAGCAGGTGCTTTTCTGTCAAAAGTATGACCACCAAATGCAGCCAGAATTTGATCGCGCGTATAACGAGCATGAAGCATTAGGGGCACTTGTTCTAAACCAGGCATAGGCTTTTGCATATGTTGAATACGATTGATAAGTAGTGGCACCAATGTTTGCAGCTCATCTTTAAACTGGCTTTGATTTAATGCTTTTAAGCTTTGTGCTAATGTTGTGTAGCCAAGTGATGGTCCTGTCTCATTCCAGAGGTCGTAATGACACATCAGAGCGAGTGTAGGATCCATGTCTGGCAGTAGGCTGAAATGGTTCTCGCAGAGTTTTTGAATAAACTCAAGATAGTTAATCGCATCACAGTTTAAGAGGCGGTTTCTAATGCCTTTTGACCAACGGCTTAAATGCTCTAAATTGGCTGAGTCTGATAAAAGATGAGGGTGTGCTTGAGTACATAGCGTAGCCCAGCCACCATGCTTATAAATATCATGCAGGTTAACTGGTGGGAAGGCACGCAGAAATGATGCTAGGGTAACTGGCTCATTACTTGCCTGAGAGTAGTTTTGAAGTAAGCGAATAATACTGCGTCTATTGACGATCGCCCGACGAATATTTTCGAGAATAATCTCTTGGCTAGTCTTGCTTAACTCAATCTGACAGCCTAAGGGCAGGCGAGGGAAGCCTTGCTTAATATCCTCACTAAGGCTGCGATGACTAGGGCCAATCAGCGCTCTAAACTTCTGTGCGAAGTCATATTCAACCCGTGCATTGCCAATGAAGTCAAGAATTGTACAGGCGTCTTTATTGGCTGATAAGCGTAAGCCACGACCAAGCTGTTGCAAGAATATGGTCAAGCTTTCTGTCGGACGTAAGAATAATAAAGTATCCACTTCTGGGATATCAATCCCTTCATTGAAAATATCAACTACACATAAGACATTAATATCACCTGAACGAATCGCCTGTTGTTTGGCAGAGCGCTCATGACTATTTACGCTGGTGAGTACATCGCTATTAATGCCTTTTAGCAAAAATTGCTGACTCATATATTCAGCATGTTGTTGGCTGACGCAAAAGGCTAAGGCGCGCATTTGGCTTATATCGGTAATAATCTCTACCATCGACTGGATGATCTTATTAGCGCGGGTATTGTTGAGTGTGTAGAGTTGTGTAAGTGCTGAAATCTCGTAACGACCGTTGGTCCAGCTAATATTCCTCAGGTCAGTATCATCTTCTATCATGAAGTACTGAAATGGACAAAGCTGGCGACGATTAATCGCTTCCGTCAGGCGAATTTCAGCGGCGATGGTGCCCCCAAAATCTTGCAAGATATCCGCACCATCATGACGTTCAGGTGTTGCTGTTAAACCTAATAGTATTTCAGGTTCGAAATAATTGATAACTCTGCGATAGCTATTGGCGGCAATATGGTGAACCTCGTCGATGACAATATAGTCGTAGTAATCTTTGGCTAAGCGTAGATTATCGAATTGCCGATTAAGTGTTTGTACTGAAGCAAAGAGTTGGCGATAATGCTCGGGCTCATATGAGCTCACCCAAAGTTGACCAAAATGTCTATCTCTTAGCACCTGCCTGTAGGAGCTCATGGCCTGCTTAAGGATTTCTTCACGGTGTGCTACGAATAAGAATCTAGCATTCGGTTTACTCTGAAGATAACGAGCAAAATCAAAGGCTGAAATTAGTGTTTTACCTGTGCCTGTTGCGGCCACGACTAAATTTCGATAGCGAGAGTGTAGGGTTCGTTCAACCTCGAGTTGCTCAAGGATTTCTTGCTGATGAGTAAATGGACTTAAAGAGAAGAATGCCGGCTCTTCACCGACATCTGGTTGTTGGTGTTCATCCCTAATCGCTTTACGCAGTGTTTTTTGTGATTCCTCAGAGTTATCAAATAGCGTAAATTCTTTCGATTGCCAATAGGTTTCGAAGGTGTTTAAAGCCTTATCTAATACATGCGGGATTTCTTGCGTCGTGAGCTTTAAGTTCCACTCTAGGCCATTAGCGCGACAGGTTAGATGAACCAATATATCCCGTATGAAAACCGGTATCACGCAAGAACAAATAACTCTTGGCATGTAAGCGTTCAGCTTTCGTGTTGTAGCTAACCTTAATTTGGGTGTTTGGTAATTTCGCTAACTCTTCAATCGCCTTAGGGTCGGTCGCTCCCATATACGTCGTGGTGATAATCTTCAGCTGCCCACCTTGTTGAGTGAACTGCTTCAGAGCGGGCATGAGCATGCGTATGCCGCTCCACTTAATAAACGACACCAATAAGTAGATTTGGTTGGCACAGACAATCTCGCGCTTAAGCTCGGACTCTAAGGCGAGTTCCGCATGACTACCATTGAAGAGCTCGCTTTGTGAAAGCCCTGTTTGTGGATAGTGATCT
>CAYFVY010000212.1:0-2502 GCA_964346715.1 uncultured Pelistega sp.
CACGGCCGACCAATTCAAACTTGGTGATCACTCCGTGCATAAAGCGTGGAACGCCTCCCTTAGTCTCGACTTGTAAGGTCATACTCTTACCTAAAGCATCACGACAGTCCAGCATATAGGTCTTGGCCACTAGCTCCACTTCAAACGAGTACAGTTGCGACAGCCCTTCTTTGCCCTTCATACTTAAGAAGTGCAGCACCCCTGGTAGGTAGGTATGTGCAATAACTGGGCGAGTAAATAAATCACTGATGATGTCCATGCTTCCCTCTTGCTTGGCGCTTTAATGCTCTACTCTGAACGATGAGCATCTAAAATTTTAATCTTGAATAATTAGCGGCTATACTGACTACAAGAGTTGACAGTCAAAGATAAGTTGAAGCAATTGATGAACTTATAGCAGATAGATGCGTTTTGTTTTATGTCTTGCAAAGAGTGTAGTGAGCACTTATGACAAACAAGTGACAATTAATTTGTTTCATGCTAATCAAAAACACAAAAAAACCATAAGTCATTGATTTTTAATGATTATTTAAATTATAAACAGGCGCACCAAAACAAACGCTTACAAATTAAAGCAATTTGTTCAATATTTAAGTGTTGTAATTTGCATAAAGTGTGCGATATGCTCATCAATTAAGCCAAGACAGGCCAAGACTCTCTTTAGGATTATTTTGTTGATTTTTTAGCTTGTGCGTCCCAAGCCTTTAATTGCTTTAATTTTTCAGCAATCTTAATTTCTAAACCACGTGGTACTGGCTTATACCAATTAGGTTCTGGAAGACCGTCAGGGAAGTAGTTTTCACCAGCAGCATAGGCATTAGGTTCATCATGCGCATAGCGATATTCGCGCCCATGACCCAGTTCTTTCATTAATTTTGTAGGAGCATTCCTTAAATGCACGGGAACAGCACGCGACTTATCTTGCTTTACAAATGCTCGGGCTTGATTATATGCATTGTATCCTGCATTACTCTTAGCAGCTATGGCCAAATAAATGACCGCTTGTGCTAAGGCCAACTCACCTTCTGGGCTACCAAGACGCTCATATGTGGCAGCAGCGTCATTAGCAATCTGCATCGCTCGAGGATCTGCCAAACCAATATCTTCCCAGGCCATACGTACAATACGACGCGAGAGATACTTGGCATCGGCACCACCATCAAGCATCCGTGTTAACCAATAGAGTGCAGCATCTGGATTAGAGCCACGCACAGACTTATGCAATGCACTAATTTGATCGTAAAAGGCATCGCCTCCCTTATCGAAGCGTCGTAAATTTTGTGATAAGGATCGCTCCAGCCAATCCGTATCAATCTCCGACTCCCCTGCTACTAAGGCAGACTCCAAGACGATTTCCACTGCATTAATTAAGCGCCGACCATCACCATCAGCCCATTGCGCTAATTGCTCACGCGCTTCATCGCTTAAATGAAATGGTTTTTCGTGATGTGTTTGATTGACTAAAGCGACCGCACGATCTAATAGGACAACAAGCTCTTCAGGCTTTAAGGCCTCAAGCACATACACACGAGCTCGGGATAAAAGTGCGGAGTTAACTTCAAATGAAGGATTCTCTGTAGTGGCACCAATAAACGTAAATAAACCACTCTCTACATAAGGTAAAAACGCATCTTGCTGCGCCTTATTAAAGCGATGCACCTCATCCACGAAGAGAATAGTCTTGCGTCCTTGCCCCTGGGCGATTTGTGCTGTCACCACAGCTTCACGGATATCTTTGACACCACCTAAGACAGCTGAAATAGCGATAAACTGCGCATCAAATCCATCAGCCATGAGACGTGCTAAGGTTGTTTTCCCTACCCCTGGTGGCCCCCAAAAGATCATGGAATGAGGGCGACCTGATTTAAAGGCCACGTATAAGGGTTTACCTTCAGCGAGTAAGTGAGTCTGCCCCACAACATCAGCAAGCGTGTGCGGACGTAGGCGCTCCGCTAAGGGAGCGCCTAATAAATTAACGCTAAATAGATCCGTACTGCTTGTACTCATTACTAGTAGGAATTAGTCTAAACGCACACGGTCTACACCCTTAGGTGCTGTAAAGCGGAACGTGTTAGCAGAAACCGCTGCATTAGACTTAAAGTTACGTAATTTAATGCTTGTTGTCTGGCCAAATGAATCCAAGATGCGCAACTCTGCGGGTAAATTATTGGCAAAAGCAATATCAATATGGCTCATTCCAGCGTCCGCCACTTTAGGTGTGGCACGTAACCAAACCATACCTTCTTTCTCAGGTAAAACTTTGACAGTAAAGTTATCATCTAAGCTACCTGTGCCGAAGAGGATTGACGCTGGTGAAGCACCAACCGCATTCTTAGTACTACGCTCAGTCACTTGCATTAAGTCAGGGTCATATTGGTACACCGTCTTACCATCAGAAATCACACTCTGCTCATAGGGCTTGGTGGTCTTCCACGAAAACTTACCTGGGCGCTCAAAGGCAAAAGTACCTGATTGTGCCGGCTTGGCTTTAGAGCCTCCGAC
>CAYFVY010000213.1:0-2496 GCA_964346715.1 uncultured Pelistega sp.
TTTTTAAACATAATAAATGAGGAATCAACCGTCTATTTTACCCATAATTTCATAAAGAAATGCTTGAGAGACGTTCGATGAGAAGAAATTTTCATTAAAAACGCATACCTGCGCCTACTCCAACCCCAAATCCCCCGCTGCCACCAGCCGCCGAGGCGCCATAAACACACGCACTTAACAAGCTACATAGACAGACAATTAGGAGACGTCTTTTCATGGAAACCACCTTTTTTAGATTGGTCAAATAAACTTAACTACATTTTACTCGTATACGCTGATTTTGTGACAAACACGTCATAATCTTGCTATGGTTAGTGGTTACAATGGGTTTTAATTGAGCTCTGAGCGCTCGACTTCAAGAGTAACTGTTTTATAATGAGTGAAAACACACAACTGAACATATAAAGGAGTAAATACGTATGAATGACTCACAACACAATGAAGCACAAGATCCAATTGAGCAAAATACGACGAGTAATACTGAGCCATCACCGCCAGCCGACTCACTTTTTAAAAGCGGTGGTTTCGTGATCGCCTTAATCGTCTTTGGCTTATTTGCAACGATGATTACATGGTCAGTAAGTTTTCTTGCTTTGTTTTTTGGCGCTATCGGTGCTTTATTGTCGGTCGCTACCTGCCTAATGGACCACAGTAAATTAGCCTTTAGAGCGAAACAAGATGTGATGAGCTTTGAAGATGAGAACTGGGCTTACTTAGCAATGCGTGCCGTGTTTGGTATGATTTTTGGTACAGCCGTGACCATCTTTGTCCATATTAATGTGTCTGATAGTATTCACTGGTCTGGTATTGCGGTACTCGCTTTATTTGGTGGCTTTATCTTTGACCGGCTAGCATTCAAAAGTGCTAAATAATTCTCGCTATACGCTATAGAAAGACAATGGGCAAAAGGTTTTAATTCCTTTTGCCCATTTTTTATTTACCTAACTGATGAAGTTATTACCTTAAGCACTCAGATTAAGTGGACTAGCCGATTAACATTCAATTACGTTAACTGCCAAGCCACCACGAGAAGTTTCTTTATAGATAGATTTCATATCATCACCCGTTTGCTTCATGGTGATGATGACCTTATCAAGTGAAACAAAATGCTGACCGTCACCACGTAAAGCCAGGCGCGCTGCATTAATGGCTTTTACTGCACCCATCGCATTGCGCTCAATACATGGGACTTGCACTAAACCACCGACGGGGTCACAGGTCATACCTAAGTTATGTTCCATACCAATTTCAGCTGCATTCTCGACTTGTTGCACCGTACCCCCAAGTACAGCGGCTAAAGCACCTGCTGCCATAGAGCATGCCACCCCAACTTCACCCTGACAACCAACCTCAGCACCAGAGATCGAGGCATTCTCTTTGTATAAGATACCGATTGCAGCGGCTGTCAATAAGAAATCGATAATTCCCTGTTGGTTAGAAGTAGGAATAAAGCGCTCATAATAATGCAAGACCGCGGGAATCACGCCTGCCGCACCATTAGTAGGTGCCGTCACGACCCGACCACCTGAAGCATTTTCTTCATTCACGGACATGGCATACAAGTTCACCCAGTCCAACATGGATAAAGGATCGCGCAAAGACTCTTCAGGTCGTTCACGCAAACTCTCATAGAGTTTAAAGGCACGGCGGCGCAGGCTGTAACCACCAGGTAAGACGCCTTGTTTTGAGCGACCACGGGTCACACACTCTTGCATAACATGCCAAATATGCAAGATTTTCTCACGGACAGTTGCTTCATCTTGATAGGCTTTTTCATTCTCCATCATGAGCTGCGCAATACTTAAATTATTATCAGTACAGATTTGCAGCAACTCGTCACCACTATTAAATGGGTACGGTATCTGAATATCTGGTGTCGTATTCACACGCATACCATCACAGTTCATAACGAAACCGCCACCAATTGAATAGTATTCCTTTTTCATCAATTGCTGACCATCTGCATCAAAGGCCTTAAAACGCATACCGTTAGGATGTTCAGGGAGGCTCTCTTCTAGATTAAAAATTAAGTCCGTATCTGGATTAAAATCCACCTCGACCTGATCTAATAATTTCACTTTATTATGCTGGCGCACCTGCTCAATCATGTCTGGAATCAATTCGGTATCAACCAGATCAGGGAGATGCCCCATTAAACCAACAATAATGGCAGTATCACTCGCATGCCCATAACCCGTGGCGCCAAGTGAGCCAAACAACTCAATATGTAAGCGCTTCACTTGATCTAAAAGCTCAGCCTCTTCCAAGCGGCGCACAAAACGTACGGCGGCAATCATTGGCCCCACGGTATGCGAGCTTGATGGTCCCACGCCTACTTTAAAAATATCAAAAATACTTAATGCCATTTTGTCTCAACCTTATATAAATCGATTAATTACGATATAGATCATCAATTTTACGTTCTGCTTTTTTATCTTTTAACTGCTCTTCACTTGGTAATGGCACATCATCCAGCTTAAGTTGATCCCAAGTCCC
>CAYFVY010000214.1:0-2455 GCA_964346715.1 uncultured Pelistega sp.
CATGCGGTAGTTGGCCAACGTTCTTAACGACAAAGCGGATCGTCTCACCCTTTTTAACTTGAATACTGCTCGGCGTAAAGCGCATCGTGTCCAACATTTCCACTTCTACTGTACGACTCACCTTTGCGAGTTCTCCTGGTTGACCAATAGAGGCATGTGTCGCTCCACCTGATACCGTCCCTGACATCCCATGATGAGGCATCGAATGTTCCGCAGTACCGTGTGGGCTCATATGATTGCCCGCTGACCATGCAACGCTGGATAATAAACCTAAACCGAGGGCAAATGCTAATCTTATCATCTTAAAATTTCTCTTTTAAACCATTTATTTATGAAAAATACTACTTAAGCCGTAGGTATACAATCTACAGCATGCGTTCTGTCAAAGAGATTACGGAAACATTACATTTTTGTCATGCATAAGATGCACTAAACCCCGCAGCCTGCAAATAGAAATCCAGTACAATTCTATGTTACTCACAAGCTATTCGCTACTAACGTTTTTATACCTTGCATAACCGCTCTCCTTCAGGAGTTATTACATGAAAATTCTCATCGTTGAAGACGAGATTAAAACAGGAGACTATATTCACCAAGGTCTGTCTGAGGCGGGATATGTTGTGGACCTTATTCGCAATGGTCTCGATGGCTATCATATGGCCCTCACCGAAACGTATAATCTGATTATTCTAGATGTGATGCTGCCCGATATCGATGGTTGGCGCATTATGGAGGCCTTACGCGAAAAGAAATCATCAACGCCTGTCATGTTTTTAACCGCACGTGATTCCATTGAAGATAGAGTGAAGGGCTTAGAACTCGGTGCCGATGATTACCTAGTTAAGCCATTTGCCTTCCCTGAATTTTTAGCACGAGTACGAACCTTATTACGACGGGCGAGCTCACCAGCTCTAGGAGATGAGCTACAGATCGCCGATCTCGTCCTAAACATTCCCCGTCGTCGCGTGCAACGACAAGACTCTCGAATTCACCTGACCAATAAAGAATTCACTTTGCTCGAACTACTCATGCGTCGCCAAGGTGAGGTTTTACCGCGATCCTTAATCGCCTCCTTAGTCTGGGATATGAACTTTGATAGTGACACGAATGTAATTGATGTGGCTATTCGTCGGTTGCGCGCCAAAATTGATGATAATTATGAGCCTAAACTTATTCATACAGTCCGTGGTATGGGTTATGTACTCGATACCCAATCACCTGAATAGTTGAAAATTAAATTAGTATTAATTTTATACCCTCACATTATCTATAAGTCTATGAGCCAACGCCCCATCTCCCTTACCACCCGATTGATGCTTTCTATAGGTACGGTCATCATTTTTGTTTTACTCTCTTTTGGTTGGCTAGTGGAGCGCTCGATTAAACATCATTTTGTCGAGCAAGACGTCGCTGAGTTAAATGCTGTTGCCCAAGCATTACAACATGCCCTACTTACCCTCCCTCCGCAACCGACACTTAAGGCACTGAACACGCAACTCAGACAAGTGGTAAGCACACACAATAGTGTTCAATTCAGCATTACAAGCAATAGTGAAAAAGAGACCCTAAGCACAGCGGATATTGACCTAATCTCAATCGCCCGAAACACAGTGCCAGTGAGTCATATTACCGTAGACAATGTTGCACTCTGGAACGCTCAGGATAAAAGCTATCGAGGTGCTGTCTTACTTAGCCATACTAGCAATATTGTCTTATCCGATACGGCTCTACCTAATCAAGCAGCCCCTCAAGAGCTCAAGATTATCATAGCAATTTCCACCGATTTCCATCAACACTTTCTCGATAGTTTTGGTTTTGTCCTACGCTTAACGACATTTCTAGCTGGTCTTATTAGTCTTATCGCCATTTTCATCGCTGTCTATCAAGGCCATGCTCCCTTGCGCCATATGAGCCGTGAAATTCAAAGCATTGGCTCCAAGCAACTTTCGACGCGCATAGATACGCGCACTGTTTCAGCCGAATTAGCTGAGCTTGCGAGTTCTTTTAATACCATGCTTGATCGCCTTGAAAACGCCTTTCAACGCTTATCCGATTTTTCTGGCGATATCGCCCATGAATTACGCACACCGATTAGTAATTTAAAAATTCAAACCGAAGTTGCGCTTACACAAGCACGTACCGTTCAGGAGTACCGTGAAGTTTTGTACTCTAATCTAGAAGAGTACGAGCGCATGACGAAGATGCTCAGTGATATGCTATTTTTAGCACAAGCGGACAACAAGCTATTAAAGCCTGAGTTAATTAAGATTGCCTTGCATGATGAAATCAGCCTACTCTTCGAGTTCTTTGAGGCCTTAACAGATGAACATCGTATTCAGCTAAAACTCAACACTGAGCACGCCTATATTCTTGGTGATCGCCTAATGATTCGCCGAGCCTTGAGTAATGTACTCTCGAATGCCATCCGCTATACTCCACCAAACAATACCATCAA
>CAYFVY010000215.1:0-2449 GCA_964346715.1 uncultured Pelistega sp.
TCCCACTGGAAACGAATGTATTGTTTACCACGATTATGGCCACGAATATGCCGTTCGTGGGGCGCGGTTAATCGCGCAGCATAGTGGTTAAGGTATATTTGGAAGCTTAAGCTTGGCATAGTTTAGGTTTCCAAGAATTTTGATGCCTACAGTTTGGTGCCCTACAGATTAATGGCGCGACAGAGCGTACTGGCTTAAGCTAAGTTTCTATTGGCTGGCGAAAGAAGTCAGCGCCGATAATCAGCGCTTGGGCGGTATCTTGTAATAAGTGATGAATGAGCGGATTCTGCTGTTCAGCGATTATTCTGTCGACATGTGTTTGCCCCTGACTTATTGTGTCTTGATGTGATGGGGGCAGACTCATGGCCTCATGACTAGTTGGCTCGGGGCTTGTATGCTCGATAAGTGCGAGTTCACGATCATAGGCCAATAAGCGGCTAGCTAGCTGTACGGGATTCGCTTGGTACTGGCGTATCTCTTGCGGTAGCTGGCGTAAGAGATAACGACTTTCGTCACTTAAATTGGGCAAGGCTTTTAATAATTGAGAAGCGCTATGGCCAAAGTTTAAGGTAGCTAAGACATAGCTTGGTGCCATATGATGTAAGGCATTACTTTGCGTAATGTGCAGCATGAGACGAATAATATGACGTGACGTACGTGCTTCCCAAGCATGAATATCCGAGCCTGAGCTGAAGATTAAGTGCTGTAGTTCTTTGCGGATAAGTCTGGCGGCATGCGTGGCCTTAAGGTCATCAGAGCGTGGCAGAAAAATAAATCCACTACTCACAACAGCGGCAGCGGCCATTAAAGCAATAGACTCACTGACAATATGAAAAGGGTCGGAAACTAGATGAGGCCATACCGCCTGGCTAGCAATCAAAAACGACATATTCGCATCCAGAGCTGGGAACATATAGCGCTTACTCGCGCGTGCTAAACCACCAATTACTAGGAAAGGAATAAGCGATAAAATTAAAATAAATGGCTCATGGATATAGGGATATATCGTTAGGCGATAAATGATGGCAATACTGGAACCAACGATAAGGCCTTTTAATAAATGCGGAGCAATTTTTTGTGGACTTGGCATGCTGCCGAGAATCATGGAGAACATGGCAACGCCAAGCGATCCCAGTTCAAGCACAATTGAGCCTGAGGCAAAGGCCATGGTAGATGAGAGCCAGGTGCAGACTGCTGCGATTAATCCTGTTTGTCGTGCTAAGCGCCAATCACGTTGCGGGGCTAAGTAGCGTAATTTTTGCCCAAATGTACGCGCATCCGCTAAGGTTTCAGCGTCATCAGTATTGCTGAGTAACTGGGTATGAGCGTGGAGTAATAATTGAATATCTTCAACAAGAAAGGGGTCTATTTTCTTGGCTAAGTTAAGTAGCTCAGCTTGTTGAGTTTGGCTTAAGGCTTGTACGCGGTCTTCTTGGCTTAAGGCATAAGCGGTAAGGAGCTGCTCGATAAAAGCTCGCTCCGTATCGGCGAGTTGTGTGCCCGATGGTATGTGAGATGGTGAGCGAGATGGTGAGGAATGCGCTTCTATATCTTGTTCATTTAGTGAATTTCGGCGTGCTTGAATGCGTCGCACAGCAGCGAGAATGCTTAGGGTGGAAACTAGCATTGATTGCACCAGGTGGGCACGCTTATAGCCTTCTCGTGAGCCAGCTGTAACAGCGATCATGCTACTTTCTAATTGGCTCATGATGTGTAAGGTGGCTTTTTTCTCTTCATCGATTTGAGTATTCGGTGCCTGTTGCAGTACTCGTGCTAAGAGGTGAAAGGCATGACACGGCAAGCGACAAACTTGTTGATAGAATTTATCGAGGTCAGATTCGGGTGTGAAAAACCAAGCCCCAATTGTTATCACAATTACGCCTATTAAGGTGCATACAACTCGCTCCACTGCTAATTCGAAATAAGCATCGGGTTGGAACATGGAGGGAATAATCACCACGGCAGCGGTAATCCCACTCAATAAGGCGACATAAGAATGCACACCATATAGTAGGTGAGTGAGTCCAGCGAAGAGCCCAATCCAGATGGCTAATAAGCTTAGGGCGAGATAGAGGGGGTATCAATAAATTGGAGTATGCCAAAGCCAGCGATAGCGCCGACTAAGGTGCCTAGAACGCGATAGATGCCACGCTCTAGGGTAAGACCGCGGGTTGCTTGTGCCACAACGAATATCGGCATAGCTGCCCAGAAGGCATTATAAATACCAATAACGGTGGCAATCATAAAGGATAGTCAAGCGCATAGAGCAAGTAATAGACCGTATTGAATGCTTTTACGGTCTAAACCAATATAGTTTTGAATGAAACTTTTTGCACTATTTGCCTGCACCATGCACCTAGGAGGGAAGTTGATTATTCGATATTTTGTGCCTGTTCACGTAATTGTTCAACTAAGAGCTTTAATTCGATCACGGTTTGGCTAATCGAGA
>CAYFVY010000216.1:0-2442 GCA_964346715.1 uncultured Pelistega sp.
TCACGCGTACGGTAGAAATCAGGTAAGCTTTTCCATAATAATTTACTATAGAATTTCTCGACTAAGCGGCCATCCCCCACAATTAAAACCCCGCGGTCACGCTCAGTGCGAATCAAACGACCTGCTCCCTGCTTCAAGGCAATCACTGCCTCAGGAATTTGAATCTGCATAAATGGATTACCGCCCTTTTCCTTGCACTCATTCATACGAGCTTCTAAGACTGGGTCATCGGGTGGGGCAAAAGGCAGTTTATCAATCGCCACTAAAGTCAGTAACTCACCTGGGAAGTCAACGCCCTCCCAGAAACTCGCACTCCCTACCAGTACAGCTTGCTCTTCATCACGAAAGCGTTGCATCAAGAGTCCGCGCGTACTTTCACCTTGGCGCATCACAGGACGTGTAATGGATTCCTTCTCAAAAACTTCAGTCAAGATATCACTAATCGTATCCACCGCTTTCAAGGTTGTGCATAAGATTAAAACTCCACCAGGTGACTTTTTAATAAAAGGCAGTAAGGTCTTCACAAAGGCATTGTTATACTCTTGGCTGCGTGGGTCAGGCAAGTTTTGCGGCACATATAAAAGCGCATTATCTTGATAATTAAAAGGTGACTCCCAACTCATGCATTGGGCGTTATATAAGCCAAGCTGCTGCGTGAAATGATCAAATCCATGGTTCACGGTCAAGGTTGCTGAGGTAAAAATCCACGCTTGATCATCGCGCTTAAAACCACCAAAACTCCGCACCGATAATGGCGCACGACTAAAGCGCATATGCTGCGTACCATAGTCAATCCAACGCACATAGACGTCCTTATCCTCATGCTCATGCAAGTGCGGATACGCCCATTTATGGAGATTATCAAAGAGCGCCGCCAAGCTTGTATGCACGGCTAAGATATCCGTATGCTTATCATTCAGCGGCTTAATCTTATCGCATAAATTACCTAGCGCAATCACCAGATTATCTAAGGTCGGCTGTACATTCTCGGTATTTGGAATCTTCTCGTAAACCACTCGCTTACCAGGCATATTATCAATATCCCTAGCCTCAATGCGTAGCTCACGGACTTCATAGGCGACCTTGGCACACTCCTTATCCCACTCCAAAACTCTAGGGGCATTCGCTGTCATGGCACGCTCAGCCTCTTTAAGTAAAGACATCAGCTCAGCCATGGAGACCACACTCCCTAAGAAGTTAGTGGCCGTATCAGGAATTTGATGCGCCTCATCGAAAATCACTGTATCCGCTTGCGGTAAAAACTCGCCTACGCCACTCTTACGCATTGATAAATCAGAGAAATATAGGGCGTGATTAATCACGATAACGTCCGCCTCTTGAGCTGCGCGACGTGCCTTATTAACAAAACAATCGTCTAAATATGGGCAGTCTTGGTTTAAACAATTCTCGCGTGTCGAGGTAACTCGGTGCCATATGTCGGCCGACTCTGGAACCGTTGAGCACTCAGTCTTATCGCCGCTCTTCGTGCGTTGCATAAAGATCTTAATTTCGCGCAATTGACTCACTTCCTCACGCGAACGCAATCCGCCAGTGTGATCATTATCTAAGCGATTTAAGTGAAAGTGACAGACGTAATTACTACGTCCCTTAAGGAGAACGACATGTGCTGGTGAGCCCATGGCCTTTTTTAAAGCAGGCACGTCTTTACGAAAAAGCTGATCTTGTAGGGTACGCGTACCGGTTGAAATTAAGACCTTACCCAGTGCTGTAAAAGCCGGTACTAAGTAAGCCCAAGTCTTACCTGTACCCGTGCCCGCTTCTGCCACTAAGGTGCCCTGTTCAGCGATGGTCTTCTCGATTGCCTCGGCTAATTCCACCTGCGCTTGACGCACACGATAGCCCTCTTGGGATTGAGCTAAGCAACCATCTTCTTGGAAATATTCGGCAACACTAAACGTACGCATACTTTCTACGAGTCAATTTCAAAGATACTATAGTATCAAATTCACGTAGGACAATTCACTATACTGGATAAAAACACAGATAATTTATCGAAAGAGTATGCCTTAGTATTTCAAGCTACGAACAAGGCAATCTTCCGTAATATCTGCGATGGATTTCGCCCCAGTTAAGGTCATTGCTACCTGCATTTCTTTGCGCATCAGATCGAGTAAGTTTTCAACACCTGCTTGACCTGCTGCACCTAAAGCATAGGCAAAAGCACGACCAATTAAGCAAGCATCCGCACCTAAGGCTATCATACGTACGATATCTAGACCACTACGAATTCCCGAATCCACAAGAATCTTTAGTTGTCCCTTCACCGCATTAGCAATCTCAGGCATCGCGCGCGCACTCGATAAGACACCATCTAATTGGCGTCCACCGTGATTGGAAACAACAATCGCATCGGCACCGGTTTTAGCAGCCATACGGGCATCTTCCACATCTAAAATGCCTTTGAGGATGAGTTTCCCGCCC
>CAYFVY010000217.1:0-2434 GCA_964346715.1 uncultured Pelistega sp.
GAACGCGACATTTTAATCACCGCGCTTAAGGCCTTAATCGCGTCATCTTGACCAAATACCATGGTCTTCAAATCACGCTCAAGTGTGGCGAGTTTATTGATGTCATCAGTCGATACCGTTTGCGGTGGAATACGAGCAATCTTACTCACAATATTCTCAATTTCAGCCTTACCAATTACCTTCTTCTGCTTAGATTTAGGTAAAAGGCGCTGTGCCGCACCAGCCTCATCGATAACATCAATAGCCTTATCGGGTAAATGACGATCATTAATATAACGTGCCGACAATTCCACAGCTGTCTCCAAGGCGATATTCGAATAGCGCACTTGGTGATGCTCTTCGAAGCGCGACTTCAAACCCTTCAAGATTAAGATGGTCTCAGCCACACTTGGCTCAGGTACATCAATTTTCTGGAAACGACGTGATAAAGCATGGTCTTTTTCAAAAATCCCACGATATTCCTTATAGGTCGTCGCCCCCATGCAACGCAATTTCCCTGAGGATAAGCTAGGCTTTAAGAGGTTTGAAGCATCCATCGTGCTACCAGAAGAAGAGCCTGCACCAATGACAGTATGAATCTCATCCACGAATAAAATCGAGTTAGGTAAGTCTTCTAATTCTTTCAATAAGGCTTTCAAGCGTTGCTCAAAATCACCACGATACTTAGTACCTGCTAGCAAAGCCCCCATATCCAATCCAAATACCTGTGCGTCCTCAAGAATGGCAGGTACTTGCTTATTCATAATCTTTAAAGCCAGGCCTTCGGCAATGGCGGTTTTACCCACTCCCGCCTCACCCACTAACAGAGGGTTATTCTTACGGCGACGGCAAAGCACCTGAATCACGCGTTCAAGTTCGTGTTCACGACCGATCAAGGGGTCAATTTTACCCTCAACCGCTAAGCGGTTGTAATCCTGTGTATATTGTTCCAGGGCAGATTTCTTGTCGCTCTCAACATTCGCAGCAGCTTGCGCTTCATTGCTCGGTGCAGTCTCCTTAGGCTTAGGTGCGCCATGCGCAAGATATTGCACAATTTTCAAGCGAGTAATGCCCTGCTCTTCGAGAAAATAAAGGGCGTTAGAGTCTTTTTCGGAGAAGATAGAGACTAATACATTCGCACCTGTTGCGCCACGACCATCATTTTTATCAGAGCTATGCATCACTGCACGCTGAATCACACGCTGGAATCCTAAGGTGGGTTGAGTATCTACATCATCATCGCCTTGGATAATGGGTGTGTTTTCTGAGACAAAATGCGTCAATGTATCGCGTAGTTTTTCGATATCTGCCTCACACGCGTTAAGTGTTTCAAGCGCAGATTCATTATCCAGTAGAGCCAGCAATAAATGCTCTACGGTTAAGAACTCAAATCGCTGTGCTCGTGCAGAGACAAAAGCTAATTGCAAAGTCATTTCTAATTCATGTGAAATCACATCTATTCTCCAAAAACTCGCGCCTATTCAGGTGCTTGCTCCATAGTACACAACAAAGGATGCTGATGACTACGTGCGTACTGCATTACCAAGCTGACCTTGGTAGCGGCTATATCTTTTGTATATACCCCACAGATCCCCTTACCCATATTATGCACCTGCAACATGATAATCGTTGCTTCTCTCGCGGTTTTATTAAAAAAACGCATCAAAACATCGACAACAAAATCCATCGGGGTGAAATCATCGTTCATCAGAATCACCTGATAACGTGGTGGTGGTTTTGTCTGCGTTGTTGAGCGCGCTTTTTGTAAAGTAGTACTCTGTGTTGGCATATCTTTAATATGGTGGATAAATCGAAAATTTAAATAGTAACAGGCTCTACTTTAGCCGAAAAAATGCTATTTATTTGATTTTTATCTATATTTCATGACAAAACATACTGTTTAAGTATTGACTAGTCGTGAATATAATCGCATCATCACCATTACCCACATCAAATATGTATAGATAAGTTATTTAAGCGGTGTGGGGGTTTTATTAAGCTTTATTTCGAGGTTAGTTAGTATGTCAGAAGAAAATGTTGTTTCAACATCAGAAAACCCTAAAATGATTGGCACTGTTAAATGGTTTAACGATGCCAAAGGTTTTGGATTTATTACACCTGATGGAAGTGGGGAGGACTTATTCGCACATTTTTCTGCTATTCAAATGAATGGCTTTAAAACACTCAAAGAAGGCCAAAAAGTGGCTTTTGAAATCGCTCAAGGCCCAAAAGGCAAACAAGCGCTTAATATTACTGCTGCCTAAGTCACAGCAACCCTAAGTTTTAGATAAACCTTACGGTGAACTTCCTAACATTACCTTATTTATACAATACAATCATATTCATATAGTAGAATACTTTGTAATGTTAACTCACAACGGATCACTGTGAATTTATCCTCAAACACCAATAGCAAAGCCTTGCTAAGTGTTCATCTACTTGGCAAGGCTTTTGC
>CAYFVY010000218.1:0-922 GCA_964346715.1 uncultured Pelistega sp.
AGACTGTCATTAATAAGGCTTGCAAGGCGCCGACCGCAATAATGCTATAGGAAATTAAGGAGATAATTAGGTGAATTAAGAAGGTGGTGTCTTTGACGACCATCTTGGTGGTCTGCTCATCGGGTGGGTAGGCGGCTGCTAGGAAGCTGATAAGCGCGGCAATAGGTAATAAAGCCAAGAGAAAACCTTGTTGCTTTAAGAAATTGCTCTCTAGCCAATACAGCATCAAGCCAATCCAAATCGTGAACGTCAGACCGAGTGACCAGTTGATTTTGATATGGTCTTCATGCAGCATGGTAAGATGAATCGCAACGCCATGAAAGATAATTAAGAGCAACAGACTAATTGAAAACCATGGCCAGTACACCATTACGTAGTATAGCATTTAAGGCCTTCTACAAAAAAGTGAAACAGATATGTTTGATAACTTAACGAATCGTTTATCTCGCGTCATGAAGACCATGCGTGGTGAGGCGCGATTGACTGAATCCAACACGCAGGAGATGTTGCGTGAAGTGCGCATGGCATTGCTAGAGGCCGACGTCTCTCTGCCTGTAGTACGAGAATTTATTGCTAACGTTAAAGCCAAAGCTTTAGGTGAAGAGGTAGCAGGTAGCTTAAGTCCAGGCCAGGCCTTGGTCGGTGTTGTCCACAAAGAACTCACCGCTCTGATGGGTGGCGACCTCGGCGATCACGCGAGTGAATTGTCATTAGCCAGCCAACCGCCTGCGATTATCCTGATGGCAGGTTTGCAAGGTGCGGGTAAGACCACCACCACAGGTAAATTGGCCAAGCTTTTGCATTCAGGCAATTATTATCAGAACGGCAAAAAAGGCGCCGCCAAGAAAGTTCTCGTGGTGAGTGCTGACGTTTACCGCCCAGCCGCTATTGAACAATTAAAAACCGTAGCTGCCCAAGTTGA
>CAYFVY010000218.1:932-2417 GCA_964346715.1 uncultured Pelistega sp.
TCATTATTATGATGTCTTGATTGTGGACACGGCAGGTCGTCTAGGTATTGATGAGGCGATGATGCAAGAGATTAGTCAACTGCATCAACTCTTAAAGCCAATCGAGACCTTATTCGTGGTGGATGCTATGCAAGGTCAGGACGCGGTTAACGTGGCCAAGGCCTTCTCGGATGCTTTACCTCTAACAGGTGTGGTATTAACCAAGCTTGATGGTGATGCGCGTGGGGGGGCTGCTTTATCGGTACGTCATATCACAGGTAAACCACTGAAATTTATCGGGGTCTCTGAGAAACTTGATGGCTTAGAGCCTTTCCATCCTGAGCGTATGGCTCAGCGTGTTCTAGGCATGGGTGATATTGTTTCTCTGGTCGAGAAAGTGCAAAGCAATATTGATATTGCTGAAGCCGAGAAGATGGCCAAGAAACTTAAGAGTGGCACAGGCTTTGATCTTAATGACTTCCGTGAACAGTTACAACAAGTCAAGAAGATGGGTGATATGGGCTCGCTCTTAGAGAAACTTCCCGCTCAATTCTCCCAAGCCGCTAGTCAGATGCAAAGTGGTCAAGCCGAGAAGCAGATGCGCCGTACTGAAGGCATCTTAAACTCCATGACACCTGAAGAGCGCAGTAAACCAGAACTCCTGAAAGCCTCACGCAAACGCCGTATTGCAATGGGTGCGGGCGTGCCTGTGCAGGAAGTTAACCGCCTGCTTAAGCAATTTGAACAAATGCAAGGCATGATGAAACAGTTCAAGAAAGGCGGCATGGGTAAGATGATGCGCGGCCTAGGTGCCCTCAAAGGCATGGGCGGCATGGGTGGCGGAATGGGTGGTTTTGGCGGCTTCGGCAAGAAACGCTAAGCGCCGACCCTTAAAACTTAAATCCAAACAATAAAGGACTTTTCCGCGGAAAAGTCCTTTATTTATGTGCGTTGCTCTCAGCTTTGAATACGTCGAGTTCAATCTTGTGTGCATTCAGCTCAACCTTAAGTACGTTGAGCCAAGCGCTGAGTAGCAACAAACTCAGTTCAGTACTGCAAATTACAACTCAGGAATACGTAATACTTGGCCTGGGTAAATCTTGTCTGGGTGAGTTAACATAGGTTTGTTAGCTTCAAAGATTTTCTGGTATTTGTTCGGATCACCGTACATTTCTTTAGAGATCTTCGATAGGGTGTCACCCTTAACCACAGTGTACATACGTGATTGCATACCTGCGCTAATCGCTTCAACCTTGCTCTCAACTTGTGCAATACCTAGGGTGTTACCTAAAGCAATGGTAATTTTCTCAGCGATTTCAGTAGATTGTGCTTTACCAGATACAGTTACCTTATCGCCATCAACCGCAATATCTAAACCTTCAGCATTAAGATTATGCTTAGCTAATTCTTGTTTTAACTCATCTGCCGATGCTGCCTTAGCTTCAGAGCCGCCGAATAACTTGGCACCAGCTTCTTTTACAAAATTAAAAATTCCCATTACAACTC
>CAYFVY010000219.1:0-2410 GCA_964346715.1 uncultured Pelistega sp.
AGGCTTACGGAACTGACGAATCATCTGACGACGTAACACGTGGAAGATTTGTGCGCCGTTAGTCGGTTGCACAACTTGCATATTGTTGTCAGCACATAACTGTAAGAAGCGTTCGATACGAGCCGATGAGTGCTCAGGACCCTGGCCTTCATAGCCATGAGGAAGCATCATGGTTAAACCACAATGACGACCCCATTTCGCTTCGCCTGAAGCGATAAACTGGTCAATCACCACTTGCGCACCGTTAACGAAGTCACCGAATTGAGCTTCCCAAATCGTTAACGTATTAGGTTCAGAACACGCGTAACCGTACTCAAAAGCCAGTACCGCTTCTTCAGATAATACCGAGTCAATCACGGTAAATTTCGCTTGGTTATCGCTGATGTTCTGTAATGGAATATAAGTGCCATCATCCCAACGCTCACGCTTCTGATCGTGCAACACGGCATGACGGTGAGTAAAGGTACCACGACCTGAGTCTTGACCCGTAATACGGATGTCGTAACCTGATGCGACTAGAGAAGCAAACGCTAAGTGCTCACCCATACCCCAGTCAAGATTCATTTCACCTTGAGCCATCGCTAGACGGTCAGAAAGCAATTTCTTAACTAAGTTATGTGGCGTAAACGTATCTGGAACTGTCACGATACGCTCACCTAAGCGGCGTAGCTCAGCTAGAGGAACTGCTGTGTCGCCCTTGTCTGTCCACTTCGAATTCAAGAAAGGCGTCCAGTCAATAGCGTACTTATTCTTGAAGTCTGTTAATACAGGATCAACCGTGGTTTGACCATCTTCCATCAATTGACGGTAGGCCTTAACCATTGCATCTGGCTCATCTTCCTTCAATAAACCTTGGGCAACTAATTTATCGGCGTATAGTTTACGAGTACCTGGGTGCTTACCAATGCTCTTATACATTAATGGCTGAGTCAATGCAGGCGTATCTTGTTCGTTATGGCCAAGTTTACGGTAACACACAATATCAATAACCACATCGTGGTTAAACTCTTTACGGTAGTCTACCGCTAAGCGAGAAACAAAAGCCACCGCTTCAGGATCATCACCGTTAACGTGGAATACTGGCGCCTCAATCATCTTAACAACGTCAGTACAATATAAGGTTGAACGTGTATCGCGAGGATCAGATGTGGTAAAACCGATTTGGTTATTAATCACTACGTGAACCGTACCACCTGTACCATAACCGCGAGTCTGCGCTAAGTTCAAGGTTTCCATAACCACACCTTGACCTGCGAAAGCTGCGTCACCGTGAACTAGAACTGGCAGCACTTGATTCACATCAGCACGGCGCTCTTGGCGAGCACGCGCACTACCCTCAACCACAGGATTCACAATTTCTAAGTGTGACGGGTTAAAGGCTAATGATAAGTGAACTGGGCCTCCAGGAGTCGATACATCACTCGAGAAACCATTATGGTATTTCACGTCACCATCAGTCAGGTCAGTGGCTTGCTTACCTTCAAATTCGGCAAACAAATCACCAGGCATCTTACCCATGATGTTAACAAGCACGTTCAAGCGACCGCGGTGAGCCATACCGATCACCACTTCTTGTACGCCAACACGGCCACCATGATTAATAATCTCATCCATTGAAGCGATGAAACTTTCACCACCTTCTAGAGAGAAACGCTTCTGGCCAACATATTTAGTGTGCAAGTAGCGCTCTAAGCCTTCAGCTTCAGTTAGTTGCTGAAGAATGCGACGCTTCTCATCTAAGTTAAATGCAGGTGTTGATAAGGTTGACTCAAGGCGCTCTTGAATCCAACGCTTGGCTTTAGGATCGGAAATATGCATGTACTCGCTACCCACGCTACGGCAGTAAGTATCGCGTAATGCATTAAGGATTTCACGCAAAGTCATGGTTGTCTTTGTCGTGAAGTAGGTATTCGTTGCTGAATAGACTTCATCAAGATCGGCATCAGTCAGATCGTAGAATGCTGGGTCTAATTCAGGAATTTCTGGGCGCTCGCGGCGCTTTAATGGGTCGAGAATTGCATAGCGCACACCAAGACTGCGATAAGCTGCAATCAATGATTGTACTTTAAGTTGCTTGCTTGCCATCTCAAGGCTTGGGGCTGCTGCTGCACGCACTTGGAAGCTATTGCTACGTGCACGCTGAGCAAATGAAGCGATTACAGAAGAGTGGTTTTGATCGCGTGTAGCCTCATTACCATCAACTGCAGGTAAGTGAGTTAAATTATCGAAATAGTCGCGCCATTCTTGCTCGACAGATTCTGGATTATCAAGGTAGGCTTCGTACTGCTCTTCAACATACGATACATTACTACCAAATAAATACGAGCTTTTGCTCTTTTCAATTGCTGTTGTCATTTTGACGCTTCACCTTAATGAGTGTTTCACCATATTGATGCAGGACTACCTTCCG
>CAYFVY010000220.1:0-619 GCA_964346715.1 uncultured Pelistega sp.
CATCATGTTGTCTTGGTAACTCAGAAAGCCGCAGCAACTGATGAGCCTGAGCCAGAAGATATCTATAAGATGGGTGTTATTGCAAATATTTTGCAATTATTAAAACTACCTGATGGTACCGTTAAGGTGCTCGTTGAAGGTATTCAGCGTACCCGTATTGACGAAATCAAAGAGTCAGATGGCCACTTTGTTGCTACCGTACAGCCGCTACCTGCGGATATGCGTTCAGGCTCTGAGATTGAGGCTTTGCGTCGTACCTTGATTAATCTTTTTGACCAATATGTCAAACTCAATAAGAAAATTCCTCCTGAGGTCTTGACTAGCCTGTCGAGCATTGATGAATCGGAACGCTTAGCGGACACCATTAGTTCACATCTCCCCTTAAAGCAAGAGCAGAAACAAGCTCTGCTTGAAGAGCTCGACGTGAATAAGCGCTTAGATAATGTGTTAACGCAAATCGAAGCTGAAATTGATATCTTGCAAGTTGAGCGCCGTATTCGTGGTCGCGTCAAGAAGCAGATGGAGAAGAGCCAGCGCGATTATTATTTGAATGAACAAGTTAAAGCCATTCAGAAAGAATTAGGTGAGGGTGAAGATGGCGCTGACATTGAAGAGCTTG
>CAYFVY010000220.1:629-2376 GCA_964346715.1 uncultured Pelistega sp.
AACTCGTGACTTGAATCGCTTGTTTATGGCTTACATTGAAGAGCTTGAGAAGAAAATTGAAGCTGCTCAAATGTCTAAAGAAGCCCGTGCTAAGGCCGATGGTGAACTTAAGAAACTCAAGTTAATGTCTCCTATGTCGGCTGAGGCTGGCGTGATCCGCAATTACATTGAGCACTTAATTGCTTTGCCTTGGAAGAAGAAGAGTAAGGTGAATAACTCTTTGGTGCATGCTGAAGGTATTTTAAATGATGATCACTTTGGCTTAGAGAAAGTGAAAGAACGCATCTTGGAATACTTAGCGGTACAGCAACGTGTCGACAAAGTTAAAGCCCCGATCCTTTGTTTGGTAGGGCCACCAGGAGTGGGTAAGACCTCACTTGGCCAATCAATTGCTCGCTCAACCAATCGTAAGTATGTGCGTATGGCGTTGGGTGGTGTACGTGATGAGTCTGAAATTCGTGGTCACCGTCGTACCTATATCGGGGCAATGCCAGGTAAGATCTTGCAGAACATGAGTAAGGTTGGCGTACGTAACCCATTATTCTTATTGGATGAAATCGATAAGATGGGTACTGATTTCCGTGGCGATCCTGCGTCTGCTTTGCTTGAGGTCTTAGATCCAGAACAAAACCATACCTTCCAAGACCACTATGTTGAGGTTGATTATGATTTGTCTGATGTGATGTTTGTGGCAACCAGTAATACACTCAATATCCCACCAGCTTTATTAGATCGTATGGAGGTGATTCGTCTTTCTGGTTATACCGAAGATGAGAAGCTACATATTGCTACAGATCACTTGATTCCTAAGCTTATTAAGAACAATGGTCTTGCTGATAATGAACTCAGTATTGATGAATCAGCGATTCGCGATATTGTGCGTTACTATACACGTGAAGCAGGTGTGCGTGGCTTAGAGCGTGAGTTAAGTAAGATTTGCCGTAAAGTTGTTAAGCAAATTATTACGCTTACTGGCGCCAATAAGACTACACGTCGTGCCAAGGTGGCAAGCAGTATCCCAGGTTTGGAGTTGCCGATTCAGGTGAATTCTGAGAACCTGAGCGATTTCTTAGGTGTGCGTAAGTATAACTTTGGTATGGCTGAGAAAGACAATCAAGTAGGACAAGTAACTGGTTTAGCCTGGACTGAAGTCGGTGGTGATTTACTCACCATTGAAGTGGCCTCAGTCAAGGGTAAGGGCAATATTCAGCATACTGGTTCATTAGGCGATGTAATGAAAGAGTCGATGCTAGCTGCTCGCACTGTTTTACGTGCGCGTGCACATCATTTCGGTTTTGCTGATAGCGTGTTTGAGAAGAAAGATATTCACATTCACGTACCTGATGGTGCAACACCGAAAGATGGTCCTTCAGCTGGTATTGCTATTACAACCGCATTAGTCTCATCATTATCAGGCATTCCTGTGCGTGCTGATGTGGCAATGACAGGTGAAATCACGTTACGTGGTGAAGTCTTAGAAATTGGTGGCTTGAAAGAGAAACTCTTAGCAGCTCACCGTGGCGGGATTAAGACTGTCTTAATTCCACATGATAATGTGAAAGACTTAGCTGAAATTCCAGATAATGTGAAGAATAGCTTAGAGATCATCCCAGTTCGCTGGATTGATCAAGTGCTTGAGGCGGCTTTAGAGCGCATGCCAACCCCTCTCAGTGAAGAGGAAATTGCGAAACTTGCGGAGGAAGCACTCGCTGCAAGTAAAGCAAATCCAGATTGTGGTGATTCTAAC
>CAYFVY010000221.1:0-370 GCA_964346715.1 uncultured Pelistega sp.
TTATAGATGACAAAAGAATCAGAACATTGGCCATTACGTTGGGATTTATTGTTTCGTTATCGTTTAATCGAGGTCGTAGCTCAATGGGAAGGACGACTAACGACCAACCATTTATGCAATACTTTAGGCATTGGCAGGCAGCAAGCTTCCAAAGATATTAATACCTACCTAGACGGTGTCGGTGCTGGTAACCTCATATATGACAGGCACCTCAGGGGGTATAAGCCCAGTGATAATTTCATCCCTCGCTTCACCACCGGAACCGCCGATGAGTACCTACATGTACTCAGTAGGAACAAGGATATCGCCTATACCTTTGCTGATTTACACTTAGGTTTTGCCAATACAGAAATCATTAGTGTCCCAGTCA
>CAYFVY010000221.1:380-2350 GCA_964346715.1 uncultured Pelistega sp.
GCCTAAGATATTACGACCACTTATTCAAGCCGCCCGACAGAAAAAACGTGTAGAGATAAGCTACATATCCTTATCCACACCAATCGCAGAAACTCGCGTAATTGCTCCCCATACTTTAGTGTGTACACCACTAAGATGGCATATTCGCGCTTATTGTGAGAAACATAAGGGCTACCGTGATTTTGTGTTAAGTCGTTTTCGTGGAGAACCAGATTTACTCGGTGAGTCTACTTTTGCTCAAGAACAAGATGAGCTTTGGCAAACTGAAGTAGAAATTATTATCTGCCCAGATCCACGTCTCAACCAAGCACAGAAAGGAATCATTGAAAAGGACTATGGCATGATAGATGGGCTGCTTTGCATTAAAAGCCGCGCCGCCCTAGTCTCCTATATGCTGCAAGTTTTTAATATCGACCCTAATAAACTCGAAGGTAAACCTGAAGCGCAGCAGATTGTGCTACACAATCGTAGTGAGTTAGAGCCGTATTTGTTTTAGTCTATCTAAAAGCTCTTTCTAAAATTCCATAGGGTCACCACGTAACCATATCCAGATAACGTGGTCGATTTTTCGCATTTTTTGACCACGTTACCTATGATATGGTCACTTTTGCCAACTTTTTGACCATATCGAGCCATGATTTTGGAATCCAAACCTTACTCAATCCCTCAAACAAATATTACGTGGCGAGTAATCTATTCATCAAAAGACTTCTAAATTCTTTGCGTGTATCCGCAATGATATGAATATAAATCAGGTCTTGCCTCAGCTCATAAATAATTCTATTTTTGCCTGATAAAATCTGTCGGTATTGTACAAGTCCTAGTTTTTCTAACTCAGGAGGTATGGTGCCGACCATTGGGAATTCACTTAAATAGCGGACTGATTGTTTAATCTCATTATATGTTGCTGACCAAACCTTAAGAGAAAATTGTTGAGTAATATACTTTTTGAGTTCCTTTAAATCTCTTTCGGCAGACCTTAAGAGAACAACACGCACACTCATTATTCTTAAACCTCATCAAGATCTGCAAATACATCTTCGATATCACGAAATTTTCCTTGTTCAATTTCATGATTGCCTAAAGCCAAAATTTTTAGCAATGCCATCGTTTCTTCTTGCTCTTCATATGTTTTCACATCCATAACGACCAGCTTAGCCTCACCATTCTGCGTAATAAGCATTGGCTCGCGTACTTGATTAATATCATCAATGATTTCCGCTGCATGGCTTTTTAGATAGCTAATAGGTTTAATTCGTGTTGAATATTTCATGATTGAGCTCCATGATTCATAACTAGGCAATTAAGTAGACTTATTTTAGTCTTTATTTAGTCCTCTCACTAAAAATACTCCCTTTTAAACATAAAAAAAGAAAACCGCTCTCAAGGCATCAAGCCTGAGAGCGGTTTCTTCACTTAACTTATATAGACTCGATAAAGACCCTATTATTGAGCGGCTTTCTGAATTGCTTCGCCACCCTTCTCAATATCTTTACCTGCACCTTCAACAGTATTGCAGCCTGCGGTAAATACAGCGCCTGCTAAGGCTAGACCCAAAACAAATAATTTCGTCATACGATTGAATAAACTCATTTTATTTCTCCTGTAGTTTCGACATAACTGCCCTTAGGCTGTAGATGCTAGTTCTGCGCCAGATGAGATACAACGTAATAATTCTATCACCATGTTTAAACAAAAAACTGTAATAAAGTGCAACCGAATTCTATATCCAGCAAAGCTTAGCTAACCGTGATCCCGCCTTTTTCAATAACTTCTTTCCATTTCTTGGTTTCACTTTCAATAAACTGACCGAATTCCTCTGCGCTGCCGCCTCCAATAACACCACCAGTTTCGTCAAAAGCTTTAATCACCTCTGGTTTAGTCAAGACTTTATTAAATGCCACATTCAATTTTTCAATTACATCAGCTGGTGTACCTGCTGGCGCAATGACGCCTTGCCAGTTGTATGA
>CAYFVY010000222.1:0-1915 GCA_964346715.1 uncultured Pelistega sp.
CTTTAGCAGCTGCACGTATTGATGCCAAAACGCTATTATTGACACATAATATTGAAACTCTTGGACAGATGTCTTGTAATCCCTCTATTGGTGGGATTGGCAAGGGGCATTTAGTTAAAGAAATTGATGCACTTGGTGGTGCTATGGCGCTTGCTGCGGATGAAGCAGGGATACAATTTCGCATCCTTAATGCATCCAAGGGACCAGCAGTGCGTGCGACGCGTATCCAGGGCGATCGTCTTCTATATAAACAGGGTATTCGTGGTCGTCTTGAAAACCAAGAGAATTTGTTTATCTTTCAACAATCAGTTGATGATTTAATTCTTGAAGGCGATAAAGTAGTTGGTGCGGTTACACAAATTGGCGTTCGCTTTCGTGGCAAGGCATTGATTTTAACTGCGGGAACTTTCTTGAATGGATTAGTGCATGTTGGATTATCTAATTATTCTGCTGGCCGCGCTGGAGATCCTCCATCAGTGAGCCTTGCACATCGCCTTAAGGAAATGAACTTACCTCAAGGCCGACTCAAGACAGGGACACCTCCCAGAATTGATGCGCGCACAATTGATTTTTCTAAATTAACAGAGCAAGCAGGTGATACAGATCCGATCCCAGTGTTTTCGTATATGGGTAGCGCAGAGATGCATCCGAGACAAGTATCCTGCTGGATTACTCATACTAATGAGAAAACACACGATATCATCCGACGTAACTTAGATCGTTCGCCAATGTATACAGGCGTTATCGATGGCATAGGACCTCGATATTGTCCATCAATTGAAGATAAGATTCATCGTTTTTCTGATAAAGAATCACATCAGGTTTTCTTAGAGCCTGAAGGTTTGCTAACACATGAAATTTATCCTAATGGCGTTTCTACAAGTTTGCCTTTTGATGTACAAATTGAGTTAGGTCATTCTTTGCCAGGACTGGAGAACGCCCATATTTTGCGACCTGGTTATGCCATTGAGTATGATTATTTTGACCCTCGTTCACTTAAAGCAAGCCTTGAAACTAAAGCTATTAGTGGTTTGTTTTTTGCTGGACAGATTAACGGCACAACTGGTTATGAAGAAGCTGCAGCGCAAGGTTTAATTGCTGGTCTTAATGCTGCTCGATTTGTTCGTGGCCTAGAGCCTTGGACCCCTCGCCGTGATGAAGCGTCTATTGGTGTACTTATTGATGATTTAATTACTCGGGGGGTAACAGAGCCTTATCGTATGTTTACTTCTCGGGCTGAATATCGTTTAAGTCTTCGTGAAGACAATGCAGATTATCGTTTAACTGAAATTGGGCGTGAATTAGGTTTAGTTGATGATGAGCGTTGGGCGGTATATTCTCGTAAGCGCGATAATATAGATAATGAAATTAATCGTCTATCATCAATCCGTGCAAATCCTAAGACTTTTGATAAAGTGGCAGCAACAGAATTGTTAGGTAAACCACTTGAGCGCGATTATTTATTATCCGATTTACTTAAACGACTTATGAACAATTGATGAGCTTACCAGCAGATCAAGACTTTCGTAGTTCAGAACCCTTAAGCGAAACAGAAATTGAGCAAATTGAAATTCGCTTAAAGTATGCAGGTTACATTAACCGCCAGAAAGTAGAAGTAGATCGTCACTTGCATTACGAAAATCAGAAAATTCCCCTCGATATGAATTATGACTTAATGACGAATTTATCATTCGAAGCCCGTGATCTTCTCAAACGCCATCGACCAGAAACAATAGGTCAAGCAAGTCGTATCCAAGGTGTTACACCAGCAGCGATTTCCTTGTTATTGATTCAATTAAAGCGTTTACAACAAACAGTCTAGGGGGGAGATCATTGCAACACGATATTCGTCAACAATTATTATTAGGGGCTCAAGAGCTTGGTTTAATGCTTAGCACAGAACAAGTGCAGAGCT
>CAYFVY010000222.1:1925-2332 GCA_964346715.1 uncultured Pelistega sp.
TAATGGATTTTATGCAGCAACTTATGCGCTGGAATAAAACATACAATCTCACTGCGATCAAGAATGATAGCCAGATGCTTAGCCATCATATATTAGATAGCTTAGCGGTTGTCGGTCCTTTACGGAATATTTTTTTTAATAAAGCCACAATTTCTGTGCTTGATGTTGGCTCAGGTGGTGGATTGCCTGGTGTAGTACTGGCTATAATGAACCCTGATTGGCAAATACAATGCGTTGATGCAGTGGAAAAGAAGACCAGTTTCATTACTTTAGTTTCTGGTGCTTTAGGATTAAAAAATCTTAGTTCAAAGCATTCCAGAATTGAAGAGCTGAATATTGAGCCGGTGGATTTAGTAATATCTAGGGCTTTTGCTTCATTAGTAGACTTTGCAAATTGGTCTGGCCAT
>CAYFVY010000223.1:0-2286 GCA_964346715.1 uncultured Pelistega sp.
AGCAATGCCAACTTGACTACTTGACGGACCAGGTAGAAATTGACATAAGGCCACCATATCCGCGTAACTCTGCTCACTTAACCAGCGACGACGAGACACAAACTCTTCACGGAAATAGGCCAGATGAGCTACGGGTCCCCCGAATGAGGTTAAACCTAAACGTAGAAAAATTAAAAATACTGCCCATGGACTATGTTCCTCATGTGTTATGAGATTGCTCGCAGGTGTATTCGGCGCTTGAGAAGCGTGCTGTGTTTCAGATACTTGAGGAGTTTGAGAGGTTTGAGAATTGGTGGTCTCTTGAGGGTGTTGATGGCTCATGAAATCAATAAATAACTTGTTAAATACACGGGGCTTGGTGCAGCGGTTGCCGCTTTAAGATGCCTCATCATACCGTAGATGTATGCCATAGATATGACAAATTAAAGAATTGTCTTGAGTGTCCTAAGTGTGAGTGCAGGTAGTTTTGCGTATGGTTAGTTTTAGCCTAAAGCATAGGATTGGTTTGGGGTTTTTCGTAAGCTAAAAGCCTTATTCACACAACCTGCAAAGGAGAGACGTATGGCCTCATTAAACCGAGTGACCTTAATCGGCAACCTAGGGCGCGACCCGCAAGTTCGCCACACCCAAGATGGCTTGGCCATCGCGAATATTTCACTGGCAACCACGGTGAGCTGGAAAGACAAGATGAGCGGAGAGCGCCGTGATGATGTAGAATGGCAGAGTGCTGTTTTATATGGCCGTACTGCAGAAAGTGCGGCTGAGTTTTTGAAAAAAGGCAGTCCAATTTATATCGAAGGTCGTCTACGTACCCGCAAGTGGCAAGATAAGGAAGGGTTTGAGCGTATTACGACAGAAGTGATTGCCGAGCAGATGCAGATGTTAGGTGGTCGCTCTGGCACACGTACTGAGCTTGATGACACTCTGCCAGAGTTGGAGCAAGATGATTTAGAGTTAGCTGAGGAAATCGATACTGACGATATTCCTTTTTAAAAACAAGCACCTTAAGTGGCTGATACTCTGACGCGGACGGCATATCAAGCAGTTATTGCAGTGCTGCGTCAGAGCTTAGTATTTATATATCAGAGCCTACTTTGTCAGAGCCAACTATTTTAGGGCATCAATTCAACATTCAAACCGCAACAAAATCGTAGCAAAAACAAATAAACCTGTCCTTTTATATTTATATAATTCTACAATTGTTGTATTATCGAATCATGGAAGAATTACAAGTTGTTCGAGCGCTCGCCGCATTGGCTCATGAAGCGCGTTTACGTATATTTCGTGCCTTGGTGGTTGCAGGGCATGAGGGCTCAACGCCCAGTGCTTTGGCTGAGCAATTAGGAATTGCGCCGAATACCCTGTCTTTTCACTTGAAAGAATTGGCTCATGCCGAGTTGGTGAGTCAAGAGCGACAGGGGCGTAGTGTTGTGTATCGTGCTGTTTTTTTAATGATGGACGACTTACTTGCCTACCTTACTGAGAATTGCTGTCAAGGTGAGGCATGTATGTCTAATTTTTCGACCAGCAAACATCACTCTATTGAGGGAGAAACAACGATGTCTGACGTGATAAAACCTGTAAATATTTTATTTTTATGTACGCATAACTCATCACGTAGTATCTTGGCTGAGGCCTTACTTAACGATATGAGTCCTGAGCGTTTTAAGGCGTATTCGGCAGGCAGTCAACCGAATGCGAATCAAGCAGACGATGTTTATGATTCGTCGACGTATAGAAATCTTGATTAATCTCCCGCATGATAAATTACAAATGTCTGCTTTACAGTCAACAGCTGATGAGTTAGCGACAGGTCTATAAGATGGTATTTCTGTATTCATGTTAGTAAGCCGCACTCATGTTACGGTTATATTAGGAATTGCACAGACGCTCGCTTGGGCGTCTTCTTATTACCTGCTTGCTGTGTTGGCGGAGTCGATCACACAGGCGATTGATATTTCATATGGGCAGGTATTCGCGGCATTTTCTGCGGCACTTTTAGTGGCTGCTGCTGTTGGGCCTTATGCCGGCAGCTTAATCGATCGCTTTGGTGGGCGTTGGGTATTAATCTTTAGTAATCTGATATTTGCCTTAGGCTTACTCATATTGAGTCAGGCAACACAGACCCTGCACGTGTTTATCGCGTGGGTGGTCATCGGTGTGGCGATGGGGAGTGGGCTTTATGAAGCGGCTTTTGCCTCAGTGGTTCATCTATATGGTCAACAAGCTCGATCGGTGATTACAGGGATTACCTTATTTGCTGGCTTTGCGAGCACCGTAGGTTGG
>CAYFVY010000224.1:0-2272 GCA_964346715.1 uncultured Pelistega sp.
AGCCGTTAGCGTACGGCAGTGCAGTAGTAACAAAAAGTGTACGAGTCATGTTTATCGAATTTTTCTAAAAGCAAAAGAATGATTTTAGACGATAAACGGCCTGATTTTGTGCTTTCTTGACTAAGTGTGCGCAAAAGCCCTCAGTCATACTCACGACTACGACTTTTTAAGCGCAACTTGCTGGGTGTTATGCGACTTACTTATCGTTATTTTATTTAATTTCGCGAATTTCAACGTCGGTCACATCCTCTTGCTTGCGGCGACTATAACTGGGTTGCTTAAAGCGACCATTAAATTGTGATTGGGTTTGTTGTGCCCGCTGACGTGTCTGCTGCCAGTAGTCAGCGGTTGAGAATTGTTTGCCGCGAATACGCGCAACGACATACAGTATGCCTAGCACAGCAATGGCAAAGGCGATAAAGAAGAACGTTAAGACTAGGCCAGCGATGGTCAGGGTAATAAATATAATACCTCTGAATAAATTGCCTAAAAAATCTTGCATGCGTTATATACTCCGAGAAGTTAAAGGTGTTTATAAACTGTTTTACGATAAACACGTTATGATTAATTCTATTCTACTACTAGATTTGGATATCTTATGTCAGTAAATGTTTCAGTTAGCGACTTACTTAATACCTTAAAAGGCCTTAAAGACCCAATCACTGGCGATATGATTGGTCATAAGATCAAGGCTGCAGATATCAGCTTGGAAGGTCAGGCAGCGATAATCCGCTTTAAACCAGGCTACTACTGTAGTGCCGCCGATCAGGAGGCGATTCAGCAGCAAGCTCAACAGCTCTTGGCCTCGCATGGTATTACTTCGGTGCAGTTGAACTGGGTAAATGGTGTTGAGAAGCATAAGGTTCAAGATGGGCTAAAACCCCTTGAAACAATTAAGAACGTGATTGCTGTTGCATCGGGTAAGGGTGGTGTGGGTAAAAGCACTACATCGGTGAACTTGGCGATTGCTTTAGCACAATCAGGTGCGAGTGTGGGGATTTTAGACGCGGATATTTATGGTCCAAGTCAGCCATTGCTACTTGGTTTGCGTGGTAAGCCAGAGCTTGATGACAATAAACACATGATTCCACCTAAAGCCCATGGAGTTTATGTGAACTCATTTGGTTTCTTGCTGAATGATGATCAGGCGGCAATATGGCGTGGCCCGATGGTAGTGCAAGCCTTGAACCAATTATTAACGCTCACAGCTTGGCCTGAATTAGATTATTTAATCGTAGATATGCCACCAGGCACAGGGGATATTGCCTTGTCTATGGCACAGAAAATCCCCGTCTCAGGCTCGGTAATTGTGACTACTCCACAAGATCTCGCGCTGCTTGACGTGCGTAAGGGCGTGGATATGTTCCACAAGGTGAGTGTGCCGATTCTTGGTATTGTTGAGAATATGAGCGTACATATCTGTTCTAAGTGTGGTCATGAAGAGCATATCTTTGGTGAGCAAGGTGGAGCGAATATGGCGGCTACCCTAAAATTACCTTATTTAGGTGGTTTGCCCTTGACCATGAAAGTGCGGGAATACGCGGATGCGGATCAACCGGTTGTTTCCGCTGATCCTCAAGCGGATGCTAGCCAGCGCTATCGATTAATCGCTCGTAAGGTAGCGATTAATGTTTCTAATCAACCCCTAGATATGGCCCATAAATTCCCGCCAATTGTGGTAAAACAATAATATGTTAACTCAACGTATTTGTTTTTCATGTCAAGAATTGGTCGCTATGTATTAACACTACTGTGCTTAATGCCCGCAATCGTGTGGGCTCAAGAAGATACTGAAGTTATTAAGGCGGCCAGGAATACTAAGCCCGAGGTCGTGATTGACCCGAGTGGCTTGCCGCCTGACGTCCTTGAAGCTGTGCAAAAAGGCATTGGCGCTATCGTGCGCCAGGCGGATGACCAGGACGGCGGTGAAGCGGCACGTATTCGCCGCAAAGGACACGATGCCGTCGTTTCAGCACTTGCCACCAAGGGGTATTTTGCCCCTGTGGTCACCCTTGAGGTGGGCGAGGATATCGGTGGCGATACTTGGGATATCTCCATCGAGCCAGGCGAAATCTCTAAAGTTACCCAAGTTGATACCTTATTTAAGGGGCGCATTATGGCGCCTGCTTACCAGGAGCGCGTCGAAGGCTTACGTAAGTCTTGGGGCTTACCGGTAGGCGAAGATTTTATTAATGCACGTTGGAGTACCTCCAAGAATCGACTGCTCGATCAAGTACAAGCCGAAGACTTTTTTCTGGCACGCATGACCCAT
>CAYFVY010000225.1:0-2250 GCA_964346715.1 uncultured Pelistega sp.
CTGCTGCCTAGACTCACAAAGTCTAGGCCCCTATCACTTAAACCCCTTCAAAACTTGGGCCAGCCCCTGTGTAATTCATAAACTTGGTGTACTCACCCGCGAAGGTCAAGCGTAAGGTACCGATTGGACCACTACGCTGCTTACCGATAATGATTTCGGCGCTGCCTTTATCAGGGCTTTCTGGGTTATACACTTCATCACGGTAGATAAATAAGATAACGTCAGCGTCCTGCTCAATCGCCCCTGATTCGCGTAAGTCACTCATAATCGGACGCTTATTCGTACGCTGCTCAAGACTACGGTTAAGCTGAGATAAAGCAATAATTGGGCAATCCAGCTCACGCGCCAAACTCTTCAAGGAGCGGCTAATTTCAGAAATTTCTGCGGTACGGTTATCAACGCGGCCATTACCTGACATCAATTGCAGGTAATCAACCACGATCAAACCCAATTTACCCTCTCGACTGCGTAAACGACGCGCACGAGCACGTAAATCCATCGGGGTTAAGGCAGCACTCTCATCAATATAAATTGGGGCATCTTGTAATTGTTGTGTAGCATAGGTAATACGCGGCCAATCTTCCTCTAACAGGCGTCCTGTTTTCATACGCTGCTGATTAATCTTGCCCACCGAGCCCAACATACGATGACCGAGTTGAACAGCATCCATCTCCATAGAGAAAACCACTACAGGAAGCTTCTCTTCCAAAGCCACATGCTCAGCAATATTCATGGCGAACGAGGTCTTACCCATAGCTGGGCGCCCTGCAACAATAATTAATTGACCGCCATGTAGACCGGCTGTTTTAGAGTCCAAATCAACAAAACCTGTGCCAATGCCTGTGACATCTGACTGGTCATCACGCATATATAAGGCTTCTAGATTCTCAATAACCTGGACGATAACCTTATCCATGGCATGAAAATCACCTTGGTTTTGTCCACTGGCCTGCGAAATCATAAAGATCTTCGATTCCGCCTCATCAAGTAGCTGGCGCGCTGGTCGACCTTGTGGGTTAAAAGCCGTAGCCGCGATTTCATCACTCGCACTGACTAATTGACGGAGCATGGAGCGCTCACGCACAATCTCTGCATAACGTAGAATATTCGCTGCTGAAGGCGTATTCGATGCTAAAGAGTTCAGGTAGATTAAGCCCCCTGCTTCATCTTCCTTATTGACTAGGCGCAATGATTCCGCAACGGTAATCACATCCGCAGGACGATCTAAATTAATTAATTCATTAATATGACGCCAAATTAAGCGGTGATCATGACGATAAAAGTCATGTTCATACACGACCCCATTAATATGCTCCATCGCCCGATTGTCTAAGAGCAAACCACCTAGCACAGCTTGCTCTGCCTCAATCGATTGCGGCGGTAAACGCATCTGAGAAATTTGCGGATCCGGCATGGAATTCATCATAGGCGGTACAGGCATATCAGACATTGATACACTATCGCCATAGCCCTGAGAATCAAATGGCTCAGTAGGATCTACGGCTTGAGAGGAAGTCGTATCAGAAAATATTTCTTGGTCGGCAAAAGGTTCAAATGGATCAGGGGTAGTCATGTAATTCTAGAAGGGAAAAAGTATCGTGGCTACGATATTATAAAGTATCGTGGCTACGATACTAGGCTAGTGCATAATAACACAGTCAATCATGCTGAATAAAAAAAGCCAACTCGCGAAGAGTTGGCTTTATCTGGTGTGGAGAGAGTTACATTGTTATGTGATTCTCTCGCCTGGGCTTATTAATTAAGCCATTTCACCTTGAATTACAACAGTGATATCAGCGTTCACGTCAGCGTGCAAGCTCAAGCTAACTGGGAACTCACCAACTGCCTTAAGAGCACCGTCAGGTAGACGAACTTGTTGCTTAACGATTGAATCGAAACCTGCAGCAACTAGAGCTTCGGCGATGTCCATAGTGGTTACAGAACCGAATAGACGACCGTCAACACCAGCTTTTTGAGAAATAACTAAACGGTAGTCGTTTAGTTTGTTAGCAACTTCTTGTGCAGCTGCTAAACGCTCAGCTTGAGCTTTTTCAAGTTCAGCACGACGCTCTTGGAACTCAGCGATTGCTTCGTCAGTAGCACGACGAGCTTTCTTTTGAGGGATTAAATAGTTACGAGCAAAGCCGTTACGTACTTTAACGATTTCACCCAAATCACCTAATTTACCAATTTTTTCTAATAAAATAACTTGCATGATATGTCATCCCTATTAGTTATGGTTGTCAGTGT
>CAYFVY010000226.1:0-2235 GCA_964346715.1 uncultured Pelistega sp.
CCACCACCCGCTATCAGGTGCGAATGTCATCACCACAGACAATGCCGATTGGGCGACCAGTTGCCCTGAATATAAAGTCACTGCCGTACAAGTCAGTAGAGTAGAAAGCCTCACTTCCGCTTGGCAGGATCAATGGAGAGAAACCCATGAGCAACAACAGCAACTTTTACAAGCAGCGGAGGTAAGCAGTGACTAACACAGCTGAACCCAATCATAGCGCCGTAGTACTAGCACCCTTACTAAAAACCATTAATCAAATTGCCTCGTTCTATACGACCCTACCTAGACCCGAGGAGGCGAAACAGATGATGCTAAAACATCTTATCGCCACTTGGGATCCAAGCATGTTTGAACCACTGATTGAAAATCTAGATGTCTTAAAACAAGAAACAGAGGCTTATGGACAGCTCTCTCCTTTAGCCGCAGAGGTATTGGACTTATACCTAAGGAACAGTAAGGGACAAGGTAATTAATTGCTCAATTTAAGAGATATAGAAATAGTGACGTATGGTGTAGACGTATCTTCTAAAACCCCATCCCTTCAAGGGGAATCATAAGCTCAGTATTAATCCTCGTTATACTAAACTCTAAACTGATACGTAGTAAGGTGTAGTAATCATCATGACTACGTTCGCTTTAGCTATCTCATACGTATAATTCGTAAGATTTTTCTTAATAAGCGTCTACTATAAGGAGCTCTATCATGGAACAATGGTTACCTAGTTTAATTACGGCCACTCCTCAAGAAGGTTATGAATTGGCCATTAAGTTATCTCGCTTAGCTGTTAAGTTTACTCAACCAAGTGCTGAGGTACGTGAGAAGCTACGTGCTGACTATGCGAATAATGCAGATAGCCTTACACTCGTGTCACAAGTAGTAGCGACCAACTTCCAGACGATCGCTCAAGCAAACAATTACTGGAAATAAGCCGTATCTTGAGTGAGCCATGCTTCTCAACAACTTTTTATGCTCATACTCGTCAAGCGCTTACGCATCTGCTGCTTGACGATTTTTATTAGCTAGCAGCCTAATAGACCGCTAATATTCCAGCACTTACGTTCTCCCTCCCTACTACCCTTACTTTCCTTGCTCACCTTATATCTTAAAGCTCTGCAGGCACGACAAGCAAATATGTCATGACACATCCACACCCTATTACCCCCTTCCTATCACACCCCTTATTTCTTTACTTTACAAAGTCTTGCAAACCTGAAACACACTGTAGAATTATCCCTAGATTCTAATGCTATGATAAGTTGTCATACCTAAATACGATGGTATTTCTGTAAGCATTCTGAAATGTACTGACTGCTTATTCGCATTATTTTGCATGAGGATTATTTATGGTGGCTTCTTTTACTGCTTCTGTTTTAAACTCCGCACACGGATCCGCAAAAACTGATATTCAGCCTAGGTCTTCAGTCATGTTACGCTCTGGGCCACAAGCGCTACGTGCCTTGGCAATCGCAATCGCCACTATTACGCCGTTGGCTTTTGCCCCATTATCAACTGCACAGGCACAGGATATTAACTATATTAATGCGACTTTCTCGGTAGGGTACAACAGTGACTCTGGAGACGGTAATAGTCGCTTGACAGTGCAACGTAATGGATCCGCCTATGAAGCGACTTTTGCCGCGGAACATGTGCTCTTAGACATTACGCAAAAGGCTCGCTTCAGCATGAAGCAGTGTCAGGTTAAGCCAGAATCGTACTCTAACTCCGCGAACCCTGCGTTTAAATCGCGTGTAAAAGAAGATATTGCCTTTAACTGGAGGCAAAAGCAGGCTTTGTACTCAAATAATAATAAGGAGCAAAAGAACTTTTCGCTCAGCAACGCACTCTATGACCCTCTCAGTTTCTTCTTTGAAGCACGTTGTGATTTAATGGCAGGCAAAACACGCTTTACCTATCCTTTAATTTATAAGGGTAATGAACGCAAGCACACCTATGTCGTCACGGGTAAGCAAGTTGTCAAAACAGGTATGGGGGATATTGAAGCCTTGGTCGTGCAGCGTGAACGCAGCAATAAAAGTCGAATTACCCGTTTCTATGTAGCGCCAAGCTTAGATTATATGCTGGTCAAAATCGAGCACCGTGAAAGCGCTCTGGCTCAGGCCTCAGCGACTTTACAGAGTTTGGATTATAAAGTGGCCAAGTAACTCTTTACTCTCGGCGTTAAAAAAACCACCGACATTAACATCGGTGGTTTCTCTATGACTTACAGTCTACAG
>CAYFVY010000227.1:0-2235 GCA_964346715.1 uncultured Pelistega sp.
GTGCTTTACCTAGTCCCACTGTGGGTATTCTTTGTCATGCCATAAGTTCGGGTAGAATTATTTAAGCACTTGTATCACAAGCGCATAACTCTTTATCGCTTTTTAGCACGCTTCTGTGCGCTCCACTGAACAAAATTTACACAATAAATCGATGAGCAAGTGATAAATAGCATTCACTAACGAGGAGGAGCTGTTCATGAGACAGGAAGAGAGTCTGACCGCTAGCCATTTACCTAGCGGCGGCGTGAATAACTTAAGTAAGGGTCTTATTACATCATTTAAAGAAAGCAATGAGCTGGAAGTCATCACAAATTCGGTATGGCGGCTAGAAGAAGAAAAAGCGGTTGCCGCCTTAATCGAGACCGCTAAACAAGCCCCAGAAACCGAACAAAAAGTACAGAAATTAGCGACACAACTCGCTATTAACTTACGCGAACGTAAATCTAGTCGTGGCAAGGAAGGTTTAGTACAGGGCCTTTTACAAGAATTTTCCTTATCGTCGAACGAAGGAATTGCCTTGATGTGTTTGGCAGAAGCCTTGCTTCGCATCCCTGATAAAGAAACCCGTGACTTGCTTATCCAAGATAAGATTAACCAAGGTAATTGGCAGGAGCATATAGGTCATAGTCCTAAGATGTTTGTGAATGCCGCGACATGGGGTCTGATTATTACGGATAAGCTAATTGCATCGCCGTGTGAAGATAGTTTGCTTTGTAGTGTAACCAACTTAATTGGCAAATTTGGTCGTCCTGTAATTCGTAAGTCGGTTGATGTGGCGATGCGTATTATGGGTGAGCAGTTTGTGACCGGGGAAACAATTCAAGAGGCCCTGAAAAACTCTCAACGCTTGCAAGCGCAAGGTTTTACTTACTCCTATGATATGTTGGGTGAGGCCGCGCTTACAGCAGAAGATGCTGAGCGTTATTATCAAGATTACTTGAATGCTATCCATGTGATTGGTCAATCAGCTAAGGGCGCTGGGGTCTATAAGAGTGCAGGAATTTCAATTAAATTATCGGCGCTGCATCCTCGTTATCATCGTGCTCAGATTGAACGTGTATATGCACAGCTCTATCCTAAGCTACTCAGCCTAGTGGAGTTGGCCAAGCAATACGATATCGGTATCAATATTGATGCGGAGGAGTCGGAACGACTTGAGCTCTCAGTAGGTTTACTTGAGAAGTTATGCTTTGAACCTAGCTTGGCGAATTGGCATGGCATTGGTTTCGTTATTCAGGGCTATCAGAAGCGCTGTTATTACCTTATTGATTATCTGATTGACCTAGCGCGCCGTAGTCAACATCGTCTGATGATCCGCTTGGTCAAAGGCGCGTATTGGGATAGTGAAATCAAGAAAGCACAGGTCGATGGCATGAGTGACTATCCTGTTTTCACTCGTAAAGTCCACACCGATTTATCTTATCTTGCGTGCGCCAAGAAACTTCTCGCGGCAAAACGAGAAATTTTTCCACAGTTTGCTACACATAATGCCCAGACCCTAGCAGCCATCTACCATATGGCTCAACCTGAAACCTACCATCCTGAACAATATGAATTTCAATGTTTACACGGTATGGGAGAACCTCTGTATGAACAGGTAGTGGGACCCAGTGAAGAGGGGAAATTAGGTGTTCCTTCTCGCATCTATGCTCCCGTAGGAAATCATGAAACCCTCTTGGCTTACTTAGTACGACGCTTACTGGAAAATGGTGCTAACTCATCGTTTGTGAATCGTATTGCCGATAAGAGCATTCCGATTCAAGATATTGTCCGCAGCCCATTTGCTGAGATTGAAGAGATTGCAAAAGTCGATGGTGTTCTTGGTCAAGCCCATCCATTGATTCGACTACCGAAAAATCTTTATGGCAGTGAGCGTAAAAACTCGGATGGCTATGATTTGCATAATGACTCCGCATTAAGAAATTTGCAAATGAGCTTGGCTCAATTGAAGAATAAGCAGTGGCATGCAGCACCATCTGTTTCAAATTTAAATTATTCTACTCTAGATGCGGATACCGATTTGTATGAAGACTCAATGGGTCTACATCTCATTAAGAATCCTGCTAACCATCAAGATATTGTGGGTACTGTGCGTGAAGCGAGTCTAGCGGATGTGGATATGGCTTTAAGTCGAGCACAAGAGGCACAATCCTTCTGGGCACAGACGCCCAGTATAGAAAAAGCCAACATCTTATTGCAGGCGGCGGATTTAATTGAAGCACAGATAGAGAGTTT
>CAYFVY010000228.1:0-2230 GCA_964346715.1 uncultured Pelistega sp.
GATTTTGCTAATTGGTCAGGACATCATGTTGCACAAGACGGCCATTTAATCGCCATGAAAGGGCATTATATTCAGTCTGAAGTTGAAGAACTAAGTAGCCATAGTGCATGGCAAGTAGCATCTTACAAAAGCATTGTTGTGCCACGATTAGACGCACAACGTTGCCTTATCTATTTACAAAGAAAAAACCAAGCTTAAAGAGGAAATTAAATTGGCAAAGATCTTTTGTATTGCAAACCAAAAGGGCGGTGTTGGTAAAACCACAACGGCTATTAATTTAGCGGCCAGTTTAGCCACTCACAAGAAACGTGTTCTCTTGATTGATTTAGACCCACAGGGTAATGCGACGATGGGTAGCGGTATCGATAAGAATGAACTTGATCTGAATATCTATCACGTACTTATTGGTCAAGCTAAGGTTGAGCAAGCAAGTGTTCAGTCGGAAACTGGTGGTTATGATGTACTGCCAGGTAATCGCGAACTCTCAGGTGCAGAAATTGATTTAATTCAATTAGACCAGCGTGAGCGCCGCTTAAAGAATGCCTTAGCGGAAGTTATGGATAGCTATGATTTTATACTTATCGATTGTCCACCAACTCTATCTCTTTTAACCTTAAATGGTTTGGCATGTGCGCATGGGGTCATTATTCCAATGCAGTGTGAATACTTTGCACTTGAAGGTCTTTCAGATCTCGTGAATACAGTCAAACGTGTTAATAAGAATATTAATCCGGAGTTAACACTTATTGGTCTATTACGCGTTATGTTTGACCCGCGAATGACCTTACAACAGCAAGTATCAGAGCAATTGGTCGAGCATTTTGGTGACAATGTATTTAAAACAGTTGTGCCGCGTAATGTGCGTTTAGCTGAGGCGCCAAGTCACGGCATTCCTGGTATTTTTTATGATAAAAACTCACGCGGTGCACAAGCTTATGCAAGCTTCGGTGCTGAGCTTATTAAGCGTGTAAAAGCGATGGATAAAAAGTAATGGTAACGAAATCAACAAAATCGACAACAACTAAAACTGCTGCAAAAAAAGTAAGTGCCAGCGCAAGTAAAACGAGTAATCGAGGTCTGGGTAAAATCGGTTTAGGGAAACTTAGCGCGGCTAAAGCCGTTGCTACTAAAACAGCAGCAAGTAAAAAACCAAGTAAGGGTTTAGGACGTGGTTTAGGTAATCTACTAGGCGATGATTTTGATGTGATTGAATCTTTACAGCAAGCACATAAGCCGGTTAATACGAGCGGTACCAGTGTGCTAGCCTTAGATCAATTGCAGCCTGGCAAGTATCAACCACGCACGCATATGGACGAAACGAGCTTAGCAGAGCTTGCTCAGTCCATTAAAGAGCAGGGCTTAATGCAGCCAATTTTGGTGCGCCCAATTACGGATGCAGACCACCCTTATGAAATTATTGCTGGTGAGCGTCGTTTCCGTGCTGCAAAGATGGCGGGCTTAAATGAAGTCCCTGTTCTTATCAAAGAAGTTAGCGATCAAAATGCGGCGATTATGGCCTTGATCGAGAATATGCAGCGTGAAGACCTGAATCCGCTAGAGGAAGCACAAGGTGTGCAACGTCTAATGCGTGAATTTGAGTTTACACAAGAGCAGGCGGCACAAGCCATCGGTCGTTCACGATCGGGTACAGCGAACTTATTACGCTTATTAAATCTTGCGCAACCGATTCAAACCATGCTTACGGCGGGCGATATCGATATGGGTCATGCGCGTGCTTTGCTGGGTATCAGTGATTTAGCGCAACAGATCTTGTTAGCCAATCAAGTAGTCGCCAAACGTTTATCCGTACGTGAAACTGAAAAACTGGTGAAAGATGCACTAAGTGAGGACTTAGGACAAGCAAAAAGCCGTGCTGCTAAACCCGTTAATCGTGACTTAGAGCGTTTACAAGAGAAAATTGCAGATTATTTGGCAACTAATGTTAGCTTTAAGATGCTCCGCAAAGACCGTGGTCAGTTAATTATTGATTTTAACGATTGGGAGCACTTGAATGCCTTGCTTGAAAAACAAGGTTTAAGCAGTGTTTTTGAGGATTAACTCAAGAAAAACAACAAGAATGGCGTTATGAGTGTGAAAACAACAACGTTTCTGGTGTTTTTTGAGGTAAATGCAAAGAGTAGTTGACTTTATCAAGAGAAATCATCATAATTATAAATTCCTTTGGGGTGGAGTGTCCGAGTGGCTAAAGGAGGCAGACTGTAAATCTGTT
>CAYFVY010000229.1:0-2227 GCA_964346715.1 uncultured Pelistega sp.
AACCAGGGAACTTACGGTTAAAGTCACGGGCAAAGCGCAGATAATCAACAATGCGTTTATTAAAGCGCTCACCCGGAATAAGTAGCGGGATACCCGGTGGATATGGGGTTAAGAGTACACCCGTGACACGATTTTCAAGATCATCAATCTTCACACGCTCGACATCACGACGCGCCATGCAATTGAAGGCATCACTTGGCTTCATGGCCGGCACCATATCACTGGTATACACCTCAGTGGTTAAGCGTGCCACATCGTGCTCACTATATGCCTCATGCACCATCTGACATAGATCACGCAAACCTAAGCGCTCATATTGGCGGAAATTCTTACAGAAGTCCGGCATCGCACGCCACATCGGTTGGTTGCGATCGTAATCGTCCTTAAACTGTTGTAAGGCGGTGAGTAAGGTGTTCCAACGCCCCTTCGTAATACCGATAGTAAACATGATGAAGAAAGAATATAGACCCGTCTTCTCCACCACAATTCCATGCTCAGCAAGATACTTACTGACCAATGAGGCAGGAATACCGCTCTCTCCAAATTGACCTTGAACATCCAGTCCTGGGGTAATAATTGTCGCTTTAATGGGGTCCAGCATATTGAAGCCATCGGCCAATTTACCAAAACCGTGCCATTCCTCATCCGAGCCTAAGATCCAGTCTGACTGTTCGCCAATACCTTCTGACACTAAGCGATTAGGTCCCCAAACCTTAAACCACCAATCATCACGACCGTACTCAGAAGCTACCTTACGCATGGCGCGACGGAAATCTAGCGCTTCAGAAATACTCTCCTCAACCAACGCTGTCCCACCTGGAGGCTCCATCATCGCTGCAGCCACATCACATGAAGCGATAATGGCGTATTGCGGTGAGGTTGAGGTATGCATTAAGAACGCTTCATTAAAGATATTGCGGTCTAGCTTACGTGACTCAGACTCTTGCACAATAATTTGCGAGGCTTGAGAAATACCGGCTAACAATTTATGCGTTGAGTGCGTCGCAAATACCATCGCATCTGATGGACGTGGGCGACCTTCACCAATCGCGTGCATATCCTCATAAAACTCATGGAACGACGCATGGGGTAACCAGGCTTCGTCAAAGTGTAAGGTATCAACCAGATCACCTAATTTTTCTTTGATCATTTCCACGTTATAGGTCACGCCATCATAGGTACTTTGCGTTAAGGTCATAATACGTGGCTTCTTGCTGACTGCCTCACGTGCAAATGGGTTCGCCTCAATTTTCTGGCGGATTGTCTCTGGTTCAAACTCAGACAGAGGAATCGGACCAATAATCCCTAAGTGGTTACGTGTTGGGCGCAAGAATACTGGAATCGCACCAATCATGGTAATCGCATGCAAGATGGATTTATGGCAGTTACGGTCAACTAAAACCACATCACCTGCCGCCACATTACCGTGCCAAACAATTTTGTTCGACGTTGAAGTACCGTTAGTGACAAAGTAGCAATGATCCGCATGGAAAATACGCGCTGCATTACGCTCAGACTCTGCTACAGGACCCGTATGGTCTAATAATTGACCCAACTCTTCTACCGCATTACAGACGTCAGCACGCAGCATATTCTCACCAAAGAATTGGTGGAACATCTGACCCACTGGACTCTTTAAAAAGGCAACACCGCCTGAGTGTCCTGGACAGTGCCAAGAGTACGAGCCGTCCATGGCATACTTCACCAACTCACGGAAAAATGGTGGTGGTAAGCTCTCTTGGTAACTACGTGCTTCACGAATAATATGGCGCGCCACAAATTCAGGCGTATCTTCAAACATATGAATAAAGCCATGCAACTCACGCAAAATATCATTCGGAATATGTTGCGAAGTACGAGTTTCACCATACAAATAAATAGGAATATCCGAGTTACGGAAACGTAGCTCACCGATAAACTGACGTAAATTCTTAATCGCTAGCGCTACATCTTCAGGAGAGTCCACATCGAACTCTTCATCATCAATCGATAGGATAAAGGCACTGGCACGGCTCTGTTGTTGCGCAAATGAGCTTAAGTCACCATAACTGGTCACGGCCAGCACTTCAACACCCTCGGCCTCAATTGCCTTAGCCAAGGCGCGTACACCAAAACCTGAAACACTCTCGGCGTGGTAATCTTCATCAATAATGACAATTGGAAAACGAAACTTCATGCAAGACTCCTAATCGCTGCGTTCAATTGATTAATGCCCTTACAGCGAGGG
>CAYFVY010000230.1:0-2199 GCA_964346715.1 uncultured Pelistega sp.
GATGATAGTGGATGGACATCTGTGAAAGTAGGTCATCGTCAGGCTAATTCTTTAAGAAAAACCCCAAGTTCAAAACCGAACTTGGGGTTTTTTGCTTTGTGGGCATGAAAAAGACTCACAAGAAAGCCCTAGATCGAATAATTTGTTCTAGTGCTTAGCTTTTTACCTTAATAATCTCAATTGGCCTTTTTAACCTCTCGAATAATATCTAAAACATGTTATACACAAATAAACAAATAGGTTTTATATAAAAAAATTATCTTTGACCAAATTAGCAGCAGCCTTAGGTGTTAGTCTTCTATTAGCCGCATGCAGTAATTCGGCAACGAAAGACTCCGCTTCAAATACAACCAATCCAGCCGCGCAGCAGACAGCTGTAGAGCCGTCAAGTGTTTCAACTACAGCTACTAAGGGAGCCGCTGAGACGAAAGAAAATTCCTCACTTGATGGTCCAATCATGGATTTCACAGCCTATGGTGCTGAGCCGAATTGGCGTGCTGTAATTAAGGGTGAGCAAATAAGTCTAGAAGGCGAAGGTATTAAGGCATACATTTAATATACATAAAAAATCCCACTCAAAAATGCTTTCACGAGCTTGAGTGGGATTTACTATTTTGCTTTCAAGTGAGTCCAGCTCACCATCAAGACCTAATCAAAATTTAAATTTGATTAGCTCAAATGTTGACTAACAAGTTTAGTCATTTCGAACATAGACACCTGTTCTTTACCGAAAATAGGACGTAGCTTGTCATCGGCATTGATGTTACGGCGATTAGCGGCGTCTTGTAAATCGTGCTTCTTGATGTATTCCCAGATTTTCTTAGTGACTTCAGTACGAGGAATTGGTGTGCTACCAATTACAGCGGCCAATTCAGCACTAGGGGTCATAGGTTTCATAAAAGCAGCATTCGGTTTACGTGCCGGTTTTTTCTCTGTTGTCATTAGAAATTTACTCCGTATGGATTAAAGTAAAACAAACAAAATATTTGTTTAGCAAGTTGATTTTAAGCTATTTACCCTCTAGAGGGAAGAAAACTAAGACAGGACTCGTTAAAATAGAGTATTCGATATTTCTTTTGCTTAAAAATAATTATGACTATTTCTAGCCTTACATTAATTCGTCCAGATGACTGGCATTTACATTTGCGTGATGAGCAGGCGTTAGCAGCTGTTTTACCAGATACTGCGCGTCAATTTGCACGCGCGATCATCATGCCGAACTTGAATCCTCCTGTCACCACTGTAGAGTTAGCTGCACAATACAAGCAGAGAATTGAGCAAGCTATGCTAGAAACTGGAGTTCAGAATTTTACACCATTAATGACCTTGTACCTAACAGATAATACAACAGCGGATGAAGTTCGTAGAGCTGCTGAAAGCGGTTTTGTTAAAGCCTTTAAACTCTATCCTGCTGGTGCTACAACTAACTCTGCAGCGGGCGTCACGGATCTGTTAGGTAAGTGTACACAGGCCTTGGAAGCGATGCAAGCCTGTGGTTTGCCTTTATTAGTCCATGGTGAAGTTACCGACATTACGGTAGATCTTTTTGACCGTGAAGCGGTCTTTATCGATTGTGTGATGTTGCCATTACGTAAAAGCTATCCTGAGTTAAAAGTCGTTTTTGAGCATATTACGACCAAGCAAGGTGCGGAGTATGTGCGTGATGCTGAGGGTTCAATTGCTGCGACGATTACCCCTCAGCATTTGCTTTATAACCGTAATGCAATTTTCCAAGGTGGCGTTCGTCCTCATTATTATTGCCTACCTGTGCTTAAGCGTGAAGAGCATCGTCAAGCGCTGGTCGAGGCGGCGACGAGCGGTAATCCTCGTTTCTTCTTGGGAACCGATAGTGCTCCGCATGCCAAACATAACAAAGAGCATGCTTGCGGTTGTGCTGGCTGCTACTCAGCATTGCATGCTATGGCTTTATATGCCACGGCTTTCGAGAAGGCGGGTAAACTAGATCGTCTAGAAGGCTTTGCGAGCCACTTTGGTCCTGACTTCTATCAACTACCGCGTAACCAAGATACGATTACTTTGTTGCGTAAGCCATATACGATTCCTGCAGAACTCGCCTATAAAAATGGTGAAACCTTGGTGCCTTTGGCGGCAGGTGAGCAATTGGAATGGCAATTAGCAGAATAATTACGATGTTATTAAGGATTTATGCGAAGTAAGGTATTAAAGTCCGACTTGCCC
>CAYFVY010000231.1:0-2199 GCA_964346715.1 uncultured Pelistega sp.
TCCATTGCTTTCCATAAATCATATTTGGCTTGCATAGTTAACCAAGTTTCTGCTGTTGTCGCTCCAAACGCCTCTTCTAATCTAATAGCCATTTCAGGCGATATTCCTGTTTTACCGTTAATAATTCTCGACAATGCTGTTCTAGTAATGCCTAAGTGTACAGCAGCAGCTGATACAGTAATACCATCCAAGTATTCTTTAACAATGAGTCCTGGATGAGGTGGATTATGCATTCTCATCTATATTCTCCTAGTGATAGTCTTGATAGTCTTGATAGTCCACAATATAAGCATGCTCACCTTCAAATTTAAAAGTTACCCGCCAATTAGCATTAACAGTTATTGACCAGTGGCCTTGTAATTTTCCAGATAAAGGATGGAGCCGCCAATTAGGAATATTTAGCTCTTGTGGACTTTTTGCAGAATCTAAAAGCAAAAGTTGTACACGTAATTTATTGGCATGCTTAGACTGAATACCTGAGGTAGACCCTGTCTCAAAAAATCTTTGCAAACCCTTGTGTTTAAACGATTTAATCATATTTTATTTTCGTGTACCGTTAATACACATTATACAACAAAATTATACCGAATAGAAAATTTAAGCTTCTTTAGTATGTGTATCTTATACCCTGCAACCTTGCTAAACCCCTATTATCACTCCCATTATGTTATCTTACTCACTCAGTTATAAAGCGTGCTAAGGAGATGCCATGAGTAAGATTGACGATACGAATGAAAAAAGTGTTGAAGAGCGTGTTATTGAGCTTGAGCAGTTACTTGAAACTATCACGAATTGGCATAAAACAGCTCTCGCTGGAATGGATGAGATTTTAGATCTTGATGAGGGCACAGAGCTTAGTTTAAATTTAATCACCTTATCATCTGATGAGCCAGAGTCGGAGAAGATTATTCTCACAGGTGATGTGCATAAGGCATTTATCTTTGGCGCTCTATCAGGCCTCTCGAAGTTTAGAAATATACCATCCCCAGCGGACATTAACCTAGGCAATACAAGCGGTAAGCAACTGTCAGATTACCCAGACCCAATTCATAAAGTACTGCACTAATACAGTTCCTCGTGTGACTCTTGGCTAGGCTTAAGAATCCACGACATAAATACCAACAAAAAAGAGAGCGCTTCCGATTGGAATTGCTCTCTTTTCTATTTCTAGCTGCTGTATAGCGACATTATTATAAGGGCGTAATTATTGCTCTTAAAAAGCCGTCATAACAACTAGCCGCTTAGGTGCTTAGCGTATAGGCATTAAGTACACCTTAACAATAGCCTATAACGCATTGCACCTTAACGTCTTATACGCCCTAACTTATACACGCTCAATAATAACAGCAGCGCCTTGGCCTACACCGATACACATTGTGCATAATGCGTAACGACCACCAGTGCGTTGTAATTGGTACATTGCTGTTGTCACTAAACGAGCACCTGAAGCGCCTAATGGGTGACCTAAAGCAATCGCACCACCGTTAGGGTTAACGTGTTCTGCATCATCCGCTAAACCTAAGTCACGTGTTACGGCTAAGCCTTGTGAAGCAAACGCCTCGTTCAACTCAATTAAGTCCATATCGTCAATCGTTAAACCAGCTTTGGCCAATACTTTCTTAACGGCTGGTGCTGGACCAAAGCCCATGATACGTGGAGCTAAACCAGCTGTGGCCATAGCGACTACGCGTGCTTTAGGTGTTAAGCCATATTTCTTAACGGCATCTTCTGAGGCCAATAATAAGGCACATGCACCGTCGTTAACGCCTGAAGCATTACCGGCAGTCACTGAACCGTCAGGGCGTACAACGCCTTTTAGCTTAGCGAGTGTTTCTAAGGTTGTGCTACGTGGGTGCTCGTCTGTATCAAAAACGATTGGATCGCCTTTGCGTTGTGGAATCGTTACAGGAACGATTTCTTCTTTGAATACGCCATCAGCAATAGCTTTAGCAGCACGTTGTTGGCTACGCAACGCAAATGCGTCTTGGTCTGCACGTGAAATATTGAAATCATCAGCAACGTTCTCAGCTGTTTCAGGCATAGAATCAACACCGTACTGTGCTTTCATTTTCGGGTTAACGAAACGCCAGCCAATAGTTGTGTCTTCGATCTTCGCTGAGCGTGAGAAAGCTGTATCAGACTTGCCCATAACGAACGGAGCGCGTGACATGCTTTCCACACCACCAGCAATCACTAAAT
>CAYFVY010000232.1:0-2187 GCA_964346715.1 uncultured Pelistega sp.
GCGAAAATCCTTGAAGAAGGTATTGCCCTGCGAGCCTCAGACATTGATATCGTTTATTTAAATGGTTATGGTTTCCCTGCACATCGTGGTGGACCTATGAACTATGCTCAACAAGTGGGATGGTTCAATGTCGTACGTGCAATGAAGCGTTTTGGGCAAGCTTCACCTGAGGCCGCCGCACTCTGGCAAATTTCACCGCTTCTTGTGCAAGCAGCAGACAGTGGTGAAAACCTCAAATAAATCAATTAAAAATTCGTAGTAAGGAAAGAGTGGATTCTAAAGCCTCTGGTAATGATAAGATAAACAACTGTATTTTTTAAAATAAGATAACAGCAAAAATCAAATCATAATAGAGAGTGCCACTCTACTTTATAGTTTAATAATCCGCAGTAATATCTAAAATAGTGTAGGTTAATTTTTATGATTAATAAAATTGTTAGCTCGATTGAGCAAGCGGTTGCGGGCGTGCATGATGGCGCCACGGTGTTGATTGGCGGCTTCGGTGGTGCAGGGCATCCGACAGAATTAATTCATGCCTTGATCGATCAGGGTGCGCGTGAGTTAACCGTGGTGAATAATAATGCTGGTAATCACGATACGGGATTAGCAGCCTTGATTAAAGCAGGTCGCGTGCGTAAGATGATTTGTTCTTTCCCTAAGGCCTCACATTCTTATGTGTTTAATGAAATGTATGCAGCAGGTAAGATTGATTTAGAGTGTGTACCACAAGGCACAATCGCTGAGCGTCTGCACGCAGGTGCTGCAGGTCTTGGCGGCTTTTTCACCCCTACAGGTTATGGTACTGACTTAGCCAAGGGCAAAGAAACTCGTGAAATTGAAGGTAAACATTACATCTTCGAGAAGCCGATTCGTGGTGATTTTGCTTTGATTTTAGCGGAGCAAGGCGACCGCTGGGGTAACTTGGTATACCGTAAAGCAGCGCGTAACTTCAGCCCAGTCATGTGCCAAGCCGCAGCAACAACGATTGTACAAGTTAAGAAAATTGTTGAGTTAGGTGAGTTAGACCCAGAACACATCATCACACCAGGAATTTTCGTCAATCGAGTGATTGAAATCCCTAACCCAGCAATTTCAAGTTAAGCGAGAGGATACAGATATGCAACGATTAACACGTAATCAGATGGCTGAACGCTTAGCTCAGGATATTTCCCCAGGTAGCTACGTTAATATTGGTATTGGTATGCCTGAATTGGTTGCTAACTACCTAGATCCAAAAGATGAAATCTTACTCCATAGTGAGAACGGTATTTTAGGCATGGGTCCAATTGCCAAGGAAGATGAAATCGACTTGGAATTGATTAATGCAGGTAAGAAGCCAGTCACCTTATTAACGGGGGGCTCTTTTTTCCATCATGTTGACTCATTCACCATTATGCGCGGTGGGCATTTAGACTTATGTATCCTCGGTGGTATGCAAGTAGCAGCCAACGGCGATTTGGCGAACTGGTCATTAGGTCGCCCAGGTGAGCCACCAGCTGTCGGTGGAGCGATGGACTTAGCAGTAGGCGCGCGTAAAGTATATGTGATTATGGAACATAATGCTAAGGATGGTTCTCCTAAGATCCTAGAAAACTGTACATTGCCATTAACTGGATTAGGCGTAGTAAGCCGAGTGTATACAGACCTAGCGGTATTAGAAGTGCAACAAGATGGCCTTCATGTGGTAGAGAAGTTAGTCGATATCACGGATGAAGAACTACAGAGTTTCACTGGCGCAAAATTAATTTTTTAATCTTAAGTTTATAATTTACCCTTAATTAATAATAGATAGGAATACGACAACATGAGTAATGCATATATTTGCGATGCAATTCGCACACCAATTGGCCGTTATGGCGGTTCATTATCATCAGTACGTGCTGATGACTTAGCAGCGACCCCAATTAAAGCGCTTATGGAGCGTAATCCTAATGTTGATTGGAAAGAGATTGATGATATCTTTTACGGTTGCGCAAACCAAGCAGGTGAAGATAACCGTAACGTAGCTCGTATGGCTGGTTTATTAGCAGGTCTCCCTGTTGAAGTGCCAGGTATGACGATTAACCGTCTATGTGCATCTAGCTTGGATGCAGTGGGTACAGCGGCTCGTGCCATTAAGTCTGGTGAAGTTGATTTAGTGATTGCTGGTGGTGTGGAAAGCATGTCACGCGCTCCGTTCGTTATGGG
>CAYFVY010000233.1:0-2169 GCA_964346715.1 uncultured Pelistega sp.
AGAATGTTCTTCTTAATTATCATCAACATGATGATCGTGGCGGTAAACGTTGGCCCAAGTTATTGACTGAAGATGCGTATCTTGATTTTCACAACGATGATATTCATGTCACAGCGGAGCAGGCCCAACTCGAAGGTGTAGATGGTTTAGAACTAAAAGCGGTCAAGGCGCATATTGCAAATATTGAACAAGGCACCTTGGTGAATGTCGATGCCAATTTAGCTGCGACGGGGAAGATTTTCAAGAACTTCTACACGATTAGTCCATTGCAACGAATTCTTAAGGGAGCACTTGATCAGAGCCTTATCGAAGGCCAGATGCAGGGTGATTTAGTGCTTCATATACCGATTGCGGATGCCGATGCCACTAAGGTCAACGGTACGATTCAGCTAAATCAAGCAAGTTTTCAATTTGAGCCGATCTATCCAATGGTGACGCAAGCCCAAGGTGTATTAAAAGTCTCAGAGAAAAATTTAAACGTTGAAAAGCTACAAGGCCAATTACTTGGTGGACCAGTAACCCTACACGGGATTATTGGCGGAGCAGGGGATAGTCTGCAGTTTAGTGGACAATTAAGTGCACAGGGGCTTCGCGAATTTCTACCCTTAAAAGGCCTACAACGAGTCCAAGGGACAACAGCGTATACGGCGCGACTGGATTTTTTAGGACAGGATAGATTGAACTTTAGCCTGTCATCAGCGTTAAATGGTTTAGCTTTAAACTTGCCAGGTGCTTTAAAAAAAGCACCAGACCAATCCCAAGCTTTAGAAGTGAAGTGGCTCGATAAGCGTCCTCAAGGTAGGCGCGAATTGCAAGTTAACTATGCCAAGGATAGGGTGCGAGCGAATTTTGAACGAATTGATAATAGCCAACGCTTTTTTCATCGTGGTGTAGTGGCTGTCAATCGCGACCCAGTCTTACCCAATAAGCATCTAGCGGTCTTAATTAAGGGTGGGCAATGGGATTTTTTGCAGTGGGAAGAATTAATTGATGAGTTTGACCAAACTCTAGACACTAAACAAGCTAATGCGAGGAATACTCGCAACAGAAACGGTGGGACTTTCCCTGAGTTATACCAGCTTGACTTAGAGATGGACCATATGGATTACCATATCTTACGTGTGGATAATTTACGTCTTTTAGGCAATCGCATAGATAATAGAAATTGGTCTTTACAACTTCGTTCTAAGGATATTCAAGGTCAGCTTGATATTCGTATGAGCGAGAATTTAAAAGAACTCGAGCACTTGAAGGGCGTTTACGATCATGTCTATTGGCAAGACAGTAATGACTCTGTAAGTGCTGAAGATACAGCGGCAGAATCGGGCTCAGACAGTGGTCGCTTGAAGTTGCCGACTATGGATATTCAGGTCAAGCGACTTTCTATTTATGGTCAGTTCTTGGGGGCTTTAACGCTTAAGGGTGCCAACAAGGGTAAAGATACTTGGCAGTTAGATGAACTTAGATTACATAATGAGGTGGGTTCTTTATTTGCAACGGGAACTTTACTAAGCAATAAGCAGGCAACAGCGGCGAATATTGGCTTAAATTTGAATGCTTTAAACATGGGTAAGTTCTTAAACTATTTTGGTTTAAGTGACTTTATGGTAGGTGGTAATGGCTTCGTGAATGGCCGAATTCAAGTACCCGATGTACGTAATATTTCATTGCAATCATTGCAAGCCCAATGGGAAGCGCAGATTAGCCAAGGCAGTTTATTAAGCGTGAAATCGAAAGCGGTGAAAGCACTTGAGTTTATCTCTTTGCAGTCGCTCTCTCGCTTAAGTCAAGTGGGTGATGGGCACCGTTTATTCGGTGAGGGCTTACAGTTTGATTATGTTCGCGGGCAGTTTGCGCTAGAGAAGCAAGCCTTATCAGTGGCTGATTTTCGTCTTGATGGGCCATTAGTTGCCGTGGTCGCGATGGGAAATACCCATTTATTAGGTAAAAAAGTTGATTTTCAGGCAGTTGCAGTGCCTAAAATTGAGATGAGTGGTGCAGCAATTTTATCCGGGATTATTGTTAATCCAATTGTAGGGGTCGGTGCATTTTTAACGCAGTGGCTTTTACAAGAGCCATTGAGTCGAGCACTGACCCAATACTTTCATGTGACTGGGACTTGGGATCAACTTAAGCTGGATGATGTGCCATTACCAAGTGAAGAGCAGT
>CAYFVY010000234.1:0-2127 GCA_964346715.1 uncultured Pelistega sp.
GCTGAGATGCTGCGCTTTTTTATTGTGCGTAATCATTATCGTAGTGCGCAGAACTTCACGCCCGATAATCTATACGATGCGCAAGCCGCAGTCGATCGTCTGTATCAGACTCTGCATAATGTCGGCGTTGAAGAAGCTCAGATTGATTGGGAGAATAGCTATGCCCAGTCATTTGCCCAAGCGATGGATGATGACTTTAACTCGGCCTTAGCGGTGAGTGTCTTATTTGAGATGAACACCGAAGTGAACCGTACTAAGTCGGCAGCATTAGCTGGACAGATGCGTGCTTTGGGTGGTTTATTAGGATTGTTACAGCAAGAGCCAGCACAGTACTTACGCTCGGTCACGCGTTATACTCGTAATGGCGTGAGTAGTGAAGAATCCTTAGATGAAACAAGCATTCAAGCCTTGATTGATGAGCGTGCACAAGCCAAAGCTGATAAGAATTTTGCGCGTGCTGATGAGATTCGTGCTGAACTTAAAGCCGCAGGCGTAGAGCTGGAAGATAAGCCAGGTGGTTTAACGCAGTGGCGCCGTATATAAGGGCGCGTCTACCTGGTGTCAGCGTCTAGCTTGAATCAGATAGGCTAATGTGAATAAACGCTAAAAAAATAAGCCGTAGAGTATATAAGATGAACAGTGAGAGTGGTGTTAAGCCTGATTATTGGGATCAGGCGGTAGAGGTATTGATTGCGCAAGATCGGGTGATGCGCAAATTAATTCCAGCCCATAGAGAAGTGTGTTTAAATGCTAAGCAAGGCGCATTTATTACCTTGGCACGTGCCTTAATTGTGCAAAGAATGTCTGCAGCGAAAGCGCAGCAAGTGTGGACGCAGTTTAAGAAGCTGTGCGGTACCAGCATGACGCCAGCGGTGGTGTTGGCACTGGATATTCAGCAGCTCAATGCCGCGGGTATTACCAAGCATAAGGCAGAGTGTTTACTCGACTTGGCCGATGGTTTTGTGCAGAAGAAGGTGCAGCCGAACCGTTGGTCGAAGATGCAGGACGAAGAAATCATAGCTGAGTTGACAACGATTCGTGGGATTGGGGTCTGGACGGCACAGATGTTCTTAATTTTTAATTTACATCGCCCCGATGTATTACCCTCGGATGACCCGCGCTTAATTCAGGCGATATCCGCACAATATTTCAGTGGTGAACCCGTTTCGCGCTATGAAATTAAAGAACTTGCCCAAAATTGGGAGCCTTGGCGTACTGTCGCTACTTGGTACTTATGGTGCAGTTTAGATGCACAGTGAGCAAACAGTAAGCTATAATAGTCAGTTACGAAATAAGGTAACACAACTACCATGAAAAATATTTTTTTAGAATTCGAAAAACCAATCGAAGAGCTAGAGCAGAAAATTGAACAATTGCGCAATGTCTCTTCTGATTCGGCGGTAGATATTTCAGAAGAAATCACGCGCTTACAGCAGAAGAGCGAAGCGCAGACGACTGCTATCTATGCCAAATTAAGCCCTTGGCAGACAGCCTTGGTAGCGCGTCACCCACAGCGTCCATACACCATGGACTATATCAATGAGATGTTTACCGACTTTCATGAGTTACACGGTGACCGTATGTATGCTGATGACTTGTCGATTGTCGGTGGCTTAGCGCGCTTTAATGGTGAAGCCTGCATGGTGATTGGTCACCAGAAGGGGCGTGATACGAAAGAGCGTGCTAAGCGTAACTTCGGCATGCCTAAGCCTGAGGGCTATCGTAAAGCCTTACGTATGATGCGCTTAGCCGAGAAATTTGGTTTACCAATTTTCACGTTTATCGATACCCCAGGGGCGTATCAGGTGTGGGTGCTGAAGAGCGTGGTCAATCTGAAGCGATTGGATATAACCTGTATGCCATGGCGGAATTGAAAGTGCCTATCATCTCCACGATTATTGGCGAGGGTGGTTCAGGTGGTGCCCTAGCAATTGCCGTGGGTGATGTGGTGCATATGTTGCAATACTCTACCTATGCGGTGATTTCTCCTGAGGGTTGTGCATCTATCCTATGGCGTAGTGCGGATAAGGCCTCGCTTGCGGCGGAAGCCTTAGCAATTACTGCTCCTCGCTTATTAGAGCTTGAGTTAATTGATAAGGTAGTACCAGAGCCTATCGGTGGCGCACA
>CAYFVY010000235.1:0-2088 GCA_964346715.1 uncultured Pelistega sp.
TCACGTAATTGTTCAACTAAGAGCTTTAATTCGATCACGGTTTGGCTAATCGAGAGGTCATTTGATTTAGAGCCTAAGGTGTTAATCTCTCTATTCATCTCTTGGAATAAAAAGTCGAGGCGCTTGCCGACACTTTGCTTATTGGCTTTAGTGCTTTGTAAGAGCAAGGCTAATTCTTGTTGGTGAGACTGTAAGCGATCGAGTTCTTCAGTCACATCAATACGCAAGCTAAATAATGCTGCTTCATTGGCAATACGCGCACTGAGTTCTTCCCCTGAGATGCTTTCAAAGCCATTCGGAGCGGCTTTTTCTAGGGTCTCACGTAGTTTGCGTTGCAACTTGTCTTGATACTCAGCTTGGATGCTGGGTAGTTTTTCTTTAACTGTTTGTAAATGTGTTTTGATTTCTTCAACGTAACTGAGCATGGTTTGGGCGAGACGTTGGCCTTCGCGCGCACGTGCTTGAATAAACTCTTCGAGTGCCAGTTGTGCGGTTTCTAAGCACTGCTCTTGCCACTTGATGTCTTGTAGGCTGTCTTTGCTTGACTCTAGCTGATGACTTAACTCTAGTACCTCGCTCAAAGTAGGAGGGGTAAGGGATGCCAGCACTTCTTGAGCTTGCTTAAATTGTTTGTCGATATTTTTTAAAACAGTTTTGCGAAGTTTAAGTTTTTGTGTATCGTTTTTCTTCTGGTATGAGATGCGGACTTCGAGTTTTCCTCGGCGTAGTTGTTGGCTGAATAGCTCACGTAGAGCTGATTCGCAACAACGAAAATCATCCGGAATACGAAAGTGCAGATCAAGATAGCGATTATTAACGCTTTTTAGCTCAACAGTTAGGGTGCCAAGTGCGAATTGTGATTGATGGCTTGAAAAAGCCGTCATACTGTAAATCATAGTAAGTATCTCGTCATTAAAAGACAGGTTTAGACATATTTTTTTATTACATTATAGCATACAATGAATGCAAACTTTTTAGTGGAAAGCTTATGTCAAATTCAAATATTCGTATTGATGCGCCTCGCCCGAGTGGTCGTGAGGCTAATGGTTTACGCGACATTAAAATTATTCGCGGCTATACCTTGTATGCTGAAGGCTCGGTTCTGATCCAAATCGGCAATACTCATGTGCTTTGTACTGCTAGCGTACAAGAAAAAGTTCCACCTTTTCTAAAAGGGGCAGGTCAGGGTTGGGTGACAGCAGAATATGGCATGTTGCCACGATCAACTCATACCCGTTCAGATCGTGAGGCAGCACGTGGTAAGCAAAGTGGTCGTACGCAAGAAATTCAACGCTTAATTGGTCGTAGCCTACGTGCAGTTATTGATATGGAAAAACTGGGTGAACGTACAATTCAGATCGACTGCGATGTGATTCAAGCGGATGGTGGCACGCGTTGCGCCAGTATTACGGGTGCTTGGGTAGCGATGGCTGATGCTGTAAGTAAGCTACTGGCCGATGGGGTGATTACTGAAAACCCGCTAAAAGATCGTGTGGCAGCTATTTCTGTCGGCATGTATCAGGGCACGCCTGTATTGGATTTAGATTATGCGGAAGATTCTAATTGTGATGCTGATATGAATATCGTTATGACCGGATCAGGACAATTCGTTGAGCTACAAGGCACTGCAGAAGGGCAGACATTTAGTCGTGCTGATCTAGATGCCTTAATGCGCTTAGCAGAAAAAGGTATTGTTGAACTCTTACGTGCACAGCAAGTTGCTTGGCCACAAGTAGCAGTCTAGGTGTTGCATGGATAAAATTGTTTTAGCTTCAAATAATAAGGGTAAGTTAGCCGAGTTTCAGGCGCTTTTTGAACCCTTAGGTATTCAGTTAATTAATCAAGGGAGCCTTGGTATTACTGAGGCCGAAGAACCTTATCACACCTTTCTTGAGAATGCCTTGACGAAGGCTCGACATGCTAGCCAAGCATCTGGTTTGCCATCCTTAGCCGATGACTCGGGTTTAGTTGTGCCGGCTTTGCAAGGTGCCCCTGGAGTTTTATCGGCACGTTATGCAGCGGTGCACGGGGGAGAGAAGTCGGATGCGGCTAATAATCAGTTCTTGGTTAAGCAATTACAGGCGGTTG
>CAYFVY010000236.1:0-511 GCA_964346715.1 uncultured Pelistega sp.
TAATCATAACCAATTTTTTCTATGTGTTGGAGAAAAAAGGGATTTTTATTAATTACGGTACTTTGACTTCAAGCGATCAAAATGCGCTAAAAAAAATCGCTGCTTTAACTATCTTAGCAGCGATCTTTTACATTAAATATGGTCAAGTACGTAATGTGGTACTAGACCTGTGTCATGAATTGCTTGCTCCCAGTCTAAGGTTGATGAGAAGCCTTGGCGTGTGACCAGTGCAGTCTCTAAACCAGCAAAGCGGGCACCCAAGATATCAGTGTGCAGGGTGTCACCAATCATCAATACTTCATCAGGGTAGACATCCTCGGGCAAACTAGACTGCGCTAATTGGAAAATTGATTTGTAAGGCTTGCCGAAAGCATGCAAGGGCATATCTACGGCCTTAATCAATTCCTGTGCGACAAAACCAGGCTCAAGTGAGAAGTGGTCCTCGCGTGGTGCGGCTAAGTCAGGGTTGGCGAGTAAGACGATGCGTGGGCGTGCACTCAAGGATGTGATG
>CAYFVY010000236.1:521-2082 GCA_964346715.1 uncultured Pelistega sp.
ATGGTCATAATCAATCGTCGAAAGTAAGACGATGCCATCGACTTCGTCAACTGCATCAGGGCGCTCGGCAAGATTCACAAACTCACCGCGCAAATCGTCGGTAGGTGAGCCAGGAGGGCAGATAGCGCCCCAATAGCCGCCAGGTTCTTTCTTGAGGTAGTAGTTAAGCGCATCACGACTGCAGATGATTTCATCCGCGGTGAAGTCATAACCCAGACGCGTGTATTTATCCACTAATCCTTGCTTAGGCGTGCCTCCTGCGTTACTGACGACACGCACAAGGCGACCATCAGCACGGAGTGCTTTAATCCGTTCAATAGCGCCATCAATGGCCGTCTCACCAATATTTAAGACACCGAAAGCATCAAAAAAGAACGCCTTAAAGCGCGTAGCTAAAGCGCTTAAGTCAGGCTGACGTTGGAACTGTACGGGAAAACTTGCCGCCGGGAAACGGTCGCGCAAGCCTTCGTAGATAGCTAAGAGTTCAGTAGAGTTTACGATGGGTTTCAAATTAGCTTTTTCCTTACTTTCATGGTGATCCATTCACTAACCACAACCGTAGCAAGGATGACGATAAGAAGCATGGTAACTTTCGGCCATGCAAGGGTATTTAACGCTGATTCGAGCTTAACACCCAATCCTCCTGCTCCGACTAAGCCAAGCACAGTCGATTCGCGGATATTAATGTCCCAGCGGAAGACGGTTACACCAGCCAGCGTTGGCGCGACTTGTGGAACGACCCCCCAGGCCATAATCTGCGATTTGCTTGCTCCTGTCGCCTCAATAGCTTCAACTTGGCTGTGGTCAATTTCTTCGATTGATTCATACATGAGTTTACCGATGAAACCAATCGAACGCAAGGCGATTGCGATAATCCCTGCAAGCACACCAGGACCTAAAATCGAGACAAGTAAGAGCGCCCAAATGAGTGAGTTAATCGAGCGCGAAGCAACGATAATAAAAAGTCCAAGAGGACGTAAAAAGCGTGTGCTTGGTGTGGTATTACGTGCCGCTAAAAAAGCCACTGGAATCGCCAAAAGCGTACCGAGTGCCGTACCGAGAGTGGCGATGTTCAAGGTTTCCCATAAAACCCACCAAAGCTGATTGATAAAGCTCCAATCAGGCGGCACCATACGGCTACCAATATCATAATTACGAGCTGCACCGACAGCAATCGGCAAGGAAAGCAAAACCCCTAAAGCTGTAGAGCTGATGGTCATGGTGATACTTTCTTTAAAGCCAATCCAAATATCATCGCTACGGCTGAAGAAATCAGGTTGCAAGAACCCTTGTACAAATGCCCAACCACGCTCTAAACCCTGGCTTATCGATACCGCTTTCAGGGTAAGTGATGATTTCCATCGCGTAGCCGAAGCGATTGTCTGTAGATACCATCATGGTGAACGGTACAAAACCTGCACAATTCACAGCGAGTGGATTAGAGCCCGTGTTAAAACCCGCTACGTGTAGACGACCAGCGCGCATAGCTTCGATTTGAGCCGCATTACTTTGCACAGGGAAGAACTGAACTTTCTTACCAGTTTCTTTCGCTAAGTGATCG
>CAYFVY010000237.1:0-2077 GCA_964346715.1 uncultured Pelistega sp.
TTTGATTACAACAGCTTAAAAGGCAAGCGTGTCGGTGTTATCGGTGCAGGTGCTTCGGCGATGGATAGTGCCGGTACAGCGCTTGAAAGTGGTGCGGCCAGTGTTGATTTAATCATCCGCCGTGAGGATATTCCACGTATTAATAAGGGCAAAGGGGCAGGTAGTCCTGGTCTTGTTCATGGCTATGCTGATTTGCCTGATGAGTGGAAGTGGCGCTTTCGTCATTACATTAATGTGCAGCAAGTTCCACCACCTAAGGGCAGTACTTTACGTGTTTCTCAACATGCGAATGCGTATTTTAATCAAGGCTGTCCGATTGATAAGGTAGAAGTGGAGAATGATGTACTCAAGATACATACGCCTAAGGGTATCTTCACTTTAGACTTCTTGTTTTTTGCCACAGGCTTTAAAATTGATTGGCAATTGCGTCCAGAGTACGCTAGCTTTTCAGGCTTAGTGCGCACATGGGCTGAGCGTTATCAAGCACCACTAGGTCAAGAGGACGCTGAGCTATCAGCTTGTCCTGACTTGGGGGATAATTTTGAATTCCAAGCCAAGCCTGGGGTTGATGCACCAGGTTTAGCGAATATTTATTGTTTCAGTTATCCAGCAGTCGCCTCGCATGGTACGGTATCCGGGGATATTCCGGCGATTTCGGATGGTGCCAAAGCGATTGCTCAGGGTATTGCGGCCTCTTTATTTAAAGAGGATGTAGACTACCATTATGCTCAATTACAAAGCTATGCAGAGCCTGAGCTAGATGGTAATGAATGGGTGCCAGCGGAACCACCACAAAGTCGAGAGAAGTAAATGACGGTTTGGTTATTCAAACGTGTCTTACAGGCGATTGTGATTGTCCTGCTAATGACCGTTATTGTGTTTCTGGGATTGCATGCGATTGGTAATCCCATTGATATTCTTATTGGTCCTGATGCGGACCAGCGAGATCGTGCTGCCTTGATTGCGCAGCTTGGCTTAGATCAGCCGATTTGGAAGCAATATTTGCGCTTCTTAGGCTCTGCTTTACAAGGTGATCTAGGCAAGAGTTTTGTCTTTAACCAACCCGCACTTGATTTGGTCTTACAGCGTTTGCCAGCCACTATGGAGCTGGCTTTTGGCGCTTTATTTATTGCCATTATCTTAGGGGTACCGCTTGGTTTAGTAGCGGGTCTCTATCCGAATAGTCTGATCTCTAGACTGATTATGACGGGCAGTATTCTAGGTTTCTCCCTACCAACCTTCTGGATTGGTTTGGTCTTAATCATGATGTTTAGTGTGACCTTAGGTTGGCTGCCTTCTAGTGGCCGTGGTGAAACTGTCGAGTTATTTGGTTTACAGTGGTCTTTCTTAACGGCAAACGGTCTGTACCACTTAATTCTGCCGGCTTTTAACTTAGCGCTTTTTAAAGTCTCTCTCGTCATTCGCTTAACCAGTGCTGGGGTCGCGGAAGTTTTACCACAAGACTATATTAAATTTGCCCGTGCTAAGGGACTGTCCTCTATGCGTATTGTAGGTGTGCATGTTCTACGCAATATTATGATTCCCCTCACCACAGTACTTGGACTGGAATTAGGTTCAACCATCGCGGGTGCGGTGGTTACGGAGAGTATTTTCTCTTGGCCTGGAGCGGGTAAGCTGATCTTGGACAGTATTAATGGCTTGGATAGACCGGTTATTTTGGCCTATTTAATTATTATCGTCTGTGTTTTTGTGACGATTAACTTATTGGTCGATATTGCCTATCGCTTGCTCGATCCTCGCGTACGTTTGGGGAGGTCATAATGAAAGATAAAGTTGTGGTGCCGACCCCTCCTGTTGCAGCGAAATCCTCCTTAGTTAAGGAGTGGTTGGCAGCTTATTTTTCTTCCAAGCTGGCGACTTTTGGTTTTGTGCTTGCGCTTATTTTGGCCTTATTAGCGATTTTAGCGCCATGGATTACCCCGCAAAATCCCTATGATTTATTGCAGCTCGATATTCTGGACTCGCGCTTACCGCCTGGTAGTGAGAATGGCATGGGTACCTTCACCTATTGGTTAGGTACTGATGGACAGGGACGTGACCTGTACTCAGCGATTTT
>CAYFVY010000238.1:0-2061 GCA_964346715.1 uncultured Pelistega sp.
GTGATTTTTCAAAAAGCACTGTTTTTAACTTCGTTTCAAGTTGTCGAATACGCCGTGCCACCGTTGTATGTTCCACGCCTAACCTAGCAGCAGCGCCACTTACACGCTGAGTGCGAGCAACCTCAAGAAAATAACGTAAGTCATCCCAATTAATCATGATGTGCAAAAATAAACATTAAATGTGCATTTATTATATTGTATTAATCTTTTATACACATCAAACTAAAGGAAGAAATACAAAACCAAGCTTACATACTCAACAAGATAAGCACAAACAACACACTGGAGACAAACCTATGATTAAAAAACCTATGCAATATGCCTTAAGTGGCATTACTTTCGCATCACTTATGGCTTTTAGTAGTTTTAGTCATGCTGAAGCACCGAAAGTGAAGATTGGCGTGCTGACCGACATGTCAGGTCCTTACGCCTCGATGGGCGGTGCTGGTTCAGTTGCTGCAGCTAAATTAGCGATTGAAGACTGTCTAGCGAAAGAATGTAAAGGCATGGATATTGATGTTATTTTTGCTGACAATCACAATAAAGCTGATGTTGGTGCCGCAAAAGCTCGTGAATGGTTTGATCGCGATGGTGTAACGGCAATTGCGGACCTAACTAACTCTGCTGTGGCCTTAGCGGTACAGAATATTGCTCGCGAGAAAAATCGTGTTGCCCTCTTCTCTGGCCCTGCGACTACTGTCTTAACCAATAAAGAATGCTCACCCGTAGGCTTTCACTGGATGTTTGACACATACTCGCAATCAGTAGGCGGTGTCAAAGCGACCATTGATGCAGGTGGTAAATCTTGGTACTTCCTCACCGTTGATTATGCATTTGGCCACTCTCTTGAAGCAGACACCTCAGCCATGGTGAAGAAACTTGGAGGTAGTGTCAAAGGCCAAGTACGTCACCCACTGAATAACGCTGACTTTGCCTCATTCCTCTTACAAGCCCAAACTTCTGGGGCTGATGTCGTCGCCTTAGCCAATGGCTCACAAGATACGGTGAATGCTGTAAAACAAGCAAAAGAATTCGGTATTACTGATAGCAATCAGCGCCTAGTGGCTCTTTTATTGTTCTTATCGGATGTTCGTGCACTGGGTAACGAAGCAGCACAAGGCTTAAGCTACGTGGATGGTTTTTACTGGGATTTTGACGAAGGCACCCGCACATTCTCTGATCGTTTTGCCAATGCTTTCAACAATTTAAAGCCAACAATGACACATGCAGGTGTTTACTCTAGTGTCTATCATTATCTAAAAGGTGTAGCCTCAAGTAAGTCGATTGAAGGCGATAAGGTTGCCGACGCAATGCGCAGTATTCCAATTGAAGACAATGTGATGCGCAACGCCTCAATTCGCCCAAATGGCCGCGTTATTCACGATATGTACCTATACCAAGTTAAAAAACCAAGCGAAAAAACCTCTGAATGGGATTACTCAACGCTCTTAGCGACAATTCCAGCCGAAGAAGCTTTTCAACCGCTCAACGAATCAACATGTTCACTTATTAAGTAAAAGGAAATTTAATGACCTCTATTCCAAATATTCCCTTAATCATTAACGGCGAAAAAGTTCAATCTAGCAGTGATCATTGGATTGATGTACTCAATCCAGCGAATCAAGACGTTGTTGCTCGTGTTCCTTTTGCAAAAATCGATGAAGTTGATGCCGCGGTTGCCAATGCTAAAGAGGCCTTTAAAACTTGGCGTAACACGGGTCAAGGCACGCGCATGCGTGTGATGTTGAAACTACAACAATTAGTCCGTGAAAACAGTGCTAAGCTCGCTCAGCTAATTACCCTAGAGCACGGTAAAACCTTACCAGATGCTGAAGGTGAAGTTGGTCGTGGTCTTGAAGTGATTGAGCATGCTTGCTCTATTGTGAGTTTACAACTCGGTGAGTACGCTGAGAATGCAGCAAGTGGTATTGATGTCTACACCTTAATTCAACCACTCGGTGTCTGTGCGGGTATTACTGCCTTTAACTTCCCAGTGATGTTGCCTTGCTTTATGTTCCCAATCGCCATTGCTTGCGGTAATACCTTCGTCTTAAAACCATC
>CAYFVY010000239.1:0-2051 GCA_964346715.1 uncultured Pelistega sp.
CCTAAACCGCTATTGATATTTTTAGTCATATTTTTAACTTGACCAACAGTAGCGACATCACCATCTGTCTTACCCGGTGCAACATTAGTGATCGAGTTGCCGCCCATGTTAATCGTGGTATTAGGATTAACGGTTAGATGCTCACTAATACTTACACCACCATCAGCAACTACTTCACCACTAAATCTTGGTGAGTCAGCCATACGGATTTCAACTTGATTTCCGGAAGCAATCGTAGTCACATTAGTTGTCGAGTACGTTGTATCTGCACGGACAGCACCGCCAACGACATTAAGCGTTTCACCTAATTTGCGAGTTACTAAACCTTCATTACCCCCGAACTTCAAGTCGTCATGCAATAAAGACACTTGCAATGCTTTACCGTTATTGTCCGTATCAACAACGCCTGTCGTAATTCCACTGCCTCCAATAATTTGCGCGGTCGTCCCAAGGCTTTGCTGGAAAGACTCACCTGCCTCATCCATTAGTCCGAAACCACCGCCTACTGCCTGGGTCAGATTGGTGATATTGGTCGTATTAATCTCCACTTGTTGATTTGTTGCATAAAGCTGGCGACCGGTCACTGCATCTGTGCTATCAGCACTTAGCACTGCATCCATGAGATTAGTAATTTTCGTACCACCCTCACCCCCTAAAGTCACAAGGTTTTTTGATGCATCGTCATACGTCACCGCTAAAGGACTACCACCCACCATTTCACTAACCTCTTTTAGCTGATCCTCAGTAGCTGCACGACCACTCGTGATATTACTCGGATCAAAGGTTGTATTCGTTAAACCTGTAATGGTGCCTGTTTCTCCATCAATGGTGATGGGATGAGCTTCACCCACAACAATCGTTTTTGCTAAGTTAAAGGTTAAGGCATTATCCACGGTATTAGTGATAACAAGGTTATTATCACTATTGTTAAAATCAACGGTTTGACCTAATTTTACGTTATCGGGAGTTCCGCCATTGGCACTAATATTAAAGCCGCCATCAACTGCATTAGTCAGATTAGTGATATTAGTCGTGTTGGTTGTTACCTGCTGGTTAGTCGCATGGAGCTGGCGACCAGTCACAGCATCTGTACTGCTAGCATCTAATACGGCATCCTGTAAGTTAGTGAGCTTCGTACCACCCACACCCCCTAAAGTCACAAGGGCTTTCGAGGCATCGTCATACGTCACCGCTAAAGGACTACCACCCACCATTTCACTAACCTCTTTTAGCTGATCCTCAGTAGCTGCACGACCACTCGTGATATTACTCGGATCAAAGGTTGTATTCGTTAAACCTGTAATGGTGCCTGTTTCTCCATCAATGGTGATGGGATGAGCTTCACCCACAACAATCGTTTTTGCTAAGTTAAAGGTTAAGGCATTATCCACGGTATTAGTGATAACAAGGTTATTATCACTATTGTTAAAATCAACGGTTTGACCTAATTTTACGTTATCGGGAGTTCCGCCATTGGCACTAATATTAAAGCCTTGTCCAACAAGATCAAAATTTCCATTCAAAGCGTCCAAGCACTTCTGGGCAGTGCCTCCTAAGCTCACATCAAACTTTAAATTATTCCCACCACCAGCGGTGTTAAATTTACAATAAGTACTCCAAAAACCAGGGTCAGAAGGATCAATTGAGCCACTCTGCGCAAAAACACTCGGTGAAGCCAATCCCACTCCTAACCCCATCAACACCAAAGCTAACCGTTTTGGACGAACAAATATTCTTTCTCCATAATGCGTTTTAACCGTCGAAGAACCAGAGCGCTTGCCTTTCGTTTTTACAAGCTCAGACACAACAACCCAAGCATCTAGCGCCTCACTGTAAATAGTGCGATAAATAGTATTCATAGCTTTTCCTCCGAACGTATCCTATTAAAAATAGAAATTTTTGTAGATAAAATATCGACACTTTTAGTAAATTGTCATTACTTCTATTAAACACAGACTCAACTAATAAAGTCAATCGGTAATCACCCCATTTTTACTAGCAGTTGGCAGTAGAATTATTTAATTTATGTTGATGTAATTTTTGCCTCGGTG
>CAYFVY010000240.1:0-2032 GCA_964346715.1 uncultured Pelistega sp.
GTAAAAGACCTTGGGCATGATCTGCATGATAGTGAGTTTGGAAAATTCCCTGTAAGAAATCGGGGGCAAAACGCTGTGTCAGATCACTTAATCCACTATCAATGAGCCAAGCCCCCTGCTCAGTTTGCAATAAAGCACTGCTTGGCAGGCGCCGATAGGATGGATCCTGATGCGCACGCTGACAAGCTGCACAATCACAATTATAGACAGGAAGTTGGGCGCTATCCGCCGTGCCAAGGAAGGTGAATTTCAACATAGTCTAGCCCATATGCGCGGTCTTAGGGATGCGCAAATGGAAGGCTAATTTCTTATGAAATTGTTCCACGGTCTGCTCGAGTTCCGCAGAATTATCCAACATAAAAAAGCGTAGTTTCCATTGAGCAAAATTACTCAATAAGGTCTGCTCAAATAAGGCATTACGCTGTAGACGATATTCAATCTCTAAGGCAGTTTCACGATTACGTTGCTGAAGTCGCTGCTTTAAGAGTGTTGGATCTACCGTAACTAAAACAACTAAAGCATCAGGATAACGCTCGCGTAAGGTTTCACAGTATTTGCGTGAGCCATTCACCACCACGACTTTACCCGCTTGCAAGTGCTCATCCATACTTAATGGAATCCCATATGAGAGGCCGTTGGCACGCCAGCTCATGCTAAACATGCCATCCGCTTCCATCTGGTCAAATGTCTCGATATCAACTGAATCTGCTTCTTCGCCAATACTATCGGGTTCGCGAGTAATGACACGACGCATTACCGTGACTTCAGCTTGATCGGCTAAAGCTTGAATAATGCTGTCCTTACCGCTACCTGATGGACCGACGACGTAGATAAGTTGTCCTGCCATTAGAAAACCCTATTTCCTTGATTAAATACTTGAGCCACGACAAATTGATTCTGTGGTGCTTTCACACGTACGATATCCGCACGTAACCCCACTTGAATCTCACCACGATCGTGTAAGTTTGCTGCTTTCGCTGGCAAACGACTAATCGTTGCGACAGCCTGTGGTAAATCACATAGCTCTTCTTTGTGCATACGATGCACGGCGGCTAATAAGCTTGCTGGATAATAGTCACTTGAAAGAATGTCTAAGACACCTTTTTTAACTAAGTCCGCTGCTGCTATATTACCTGAATGTGACCCCCCACGAACAATATTCGGTGCACCCATTAAAACTTTCAAGCCCAGTTGATGACTCAAGTCCGCGGCCACATGCGTGGTTGGAAACTCAGCAATTTGCATCCCAAAATCGGCCGATTCTTGTACATGTGCATCCGTTGCATCATCGTGACTGGCCATGGCTAGGCCTCTTTCTTGGCAGATTTTCGCAATCGCTAAACGATGCTGTACGCTATGCTTTTCTGCGCTGGCTTTTTGCCGAACAATAAAGGCATCCATCTGCTCATCGCTCAGATGATATTTACCTTGATAATACTCGCGGTATTTCTCAATCTTCACAAACTGACGCTGACCAGGGGTATGGTCCATAATCGAGACTAAGTTCACCAGCTTATTTTCAACCAATTCTTCAAATAAACCTAGGGTCGCCTCATGACTCACTTCACAACGTAAGTGTAGGTAGTGATCTGCACGTGTATGACCGCGCTCCACCGACTCTTGTATCGCCTCAACCATACGTGGCAATTGCAATAAACGGTTGCCTTTGGGGTTAACATCACCGAGCGACAAGGCATCAAATACCGTAGTAATACCGGCACCAATGATCTGTGCATCATGTGCCATAACGGCAGAGTCTGATGGCCAGTCCACACCTGGGCGTGGGTTCATATATTTTTCTAAGTTATCCGTATGCAATTCAACAAAACCTGGCATGAGAAAATCACCTTCCCAGTCTTGCGCATAACTTAGCTGACTTTTACCATGGCCAATATCGGCAATTTTGCCGTCACGTACCACGACACTTCCTTGCACGACCTCATCCGCTAAGACGATCTTAGCATTCGTGTATACCTGCTCATGCTGCATGACTTAACTCCTGACTACTCATATCAAAATAACAATCGGCTAC
>CAYFVY010000241.1:0-1981 GCA_964346715.1 uncultured Pelistega sp.
CGATACATTGATACGCTAGTACATGACGAGTGGTACCTCATGCAAATTGGTGAGGTCAGTGATAATGCGGAAGAGGAAACCCGTGCGCTGATATTTACTGTCAACCGCCTACTCGCACAAAATCATGATCCTTATGTTGCTCTGCTACTGAAGGATATGAAAGCTAATATCAATCAGCTCATTGATGCACGAGATGATAGACTGATTATTGCTAACACGTTTGTCAGTTTTGAAAAATGGATCAGTGTATTAATCTTAATGAGCGTTTGCTTGTTAGTTATTTTCGAGATTCATTTTCATAAACGTCGCGATATCTTAAAAGCATTCGTACTCGTTACCTTGAGTTTTTCAACGATTGCTTTTGTCATACTCGTAAATGATCGACCCTTTGTGGGCAAATCGAGTATACAACCAACTGATTTAATGCTGATCTTACAATCTAAAGAAGCTAAATCTTTTAAGAGTAACTACCAGCGGTAAACAAGCGCTAAGCAAGCGCTGCACAAGTGTTAAGCAAGCACTGAGCAAGCGATTAGCAAGCCCCTTAAGCACAAGCAACGTAGCTATTCAACAGTTATTCTTTTGGTACCGTAAAATACCACTGCGAAAGCTCTGGCTTGGCCTGCTCACATTGTGTCACGAATAAACTGCGCCAGCGATGCGTGCTCTCAAATGTACTATCAGACTCAGACCCTGCACTTAAGCACAAATTCGTCCCTTTAAGTTCAAGCTTCCCATCCCCGTGTAGGGTAAACTTCTGCAATGCCTCAGCGCTGATAAATGGCGACTCCTCATCACATGGGCGTGCCAAGACAGCCGCTCCTGCTAAGGCACGGCCATTTAAGCCAAATACTGTGGTACAAACATTGTAAGCAGGGAAATAGATCTCCCCACTCTGCATTATCGACACAGCTTCGTCTGCGTACAGGCCGGGCTTACAGTTATGCACCGTCATTGGCAAATCAATGCGGACATAATTACCCGAGCCTAGCATATCTAAACAATAGCCATCTTCAGGGCGATCTAAATCATTTTTCAAGCGTAGATGACCAATTGCTGGAGGATTATCCGTTTCAAAAACCTTGGCTAAGCGATCTGAGACTGTATTCGATTGCGTTGCTGCTTGCGCCAAGACAGGGGCGCATAGTGAGGCTGACATTAATACAGCACTAGTCGCCAGTACGGCTTTTGCAGTCCATATTGGATGATATGTACTCATTAGTGTGCTTGCTCCCAGTTTTCACCCTCACCGACTTCCGCTAAGAGAGGCACCGACAGTTCAGCAACCTCACTCATCAATTTTGGTAAGGCCTCACGTACACGATCGGCCTCTTCATCCTTCACTTCAAGCACCAATTCGTCATGTACCTGCATAATCATTTTCGACTCTAGCTGCTCTTGTTCGAGCCAGTTCTGTACTGCCACCATCGCCATCTTAATGAGATCGGCTGCTGTACCTTGCATCGGTGCATTAATTGCAGCACGCTCGGCAGCAGCTTTTAGAGGTCCCTTAGCGCCTTTTATCTCAGGCAACCATAGACGACGTCCAAAGACGGTTTGCACATAACCTTGGCTTGCAGCAAGCTCTCGGGTCTTCTCCATATACATGGCAACCCCAGGATAACGCGTAAAGTAACGGTCAATATAATTCTTCGCGGCGTCACGGGTGATACCAAGATTGGCAGCCAAACCAAACACTCCCATACCGTAAATTAGACCAAAGTTAATCGCTTTGGCGGCACGACGCTGCTCACCACTGACTTCTTCAAGCGCTGAACCAAAAACCTCTGATGCCGTAGCTCGGTGAATATCCTTACCTGCAGCGAAGGCTTTTTGTAAATTATCATCACCCGATATATGTGCCATCACACGTAGTTCAATCTGTGAATAGTCAGCCGACATAATATGCCAACCTGGGTTAGCAACAAATGCCTTACGCACACGACGCCCCTCTTCGGTACGTACTGGAATATTCTGTAAA
>CAYFVY010000242.1:0-1973 GCA_964346715.1 uncultured Pelistega sp.
CAAATTTTCTCCATAATATCAAATTAAGACCTGAGCAGGTTTTTACTGGGTCATTTTACACATTTTAGTACTGTTAAAATGAAGCGTCGCCAATGAAATTGATGTTGTTATTTTTCTTTAGTGTTTTAGAAGTATGTTTGATCTTTAACGACTTGCATAATTACAGAAATTCACTAGCGATATCATTAATTTCTACCTCGAAGTAGAATGTAAATCACAAAAACATGACATGAGTAAATTGTACCGTTCAGTCTGGAATGAAGCTTTGGGTGCTTGGGTAGCCGTCGCCGAGATCGAAGGCTCGTGCGGTACATCTGCTCAATGTCAACAATTCGATTTCAAATCCAGCAAGCCTAATTTTACGCTTAGCCGCATTATGCAGGCGACGACCTTAGGTTTATTAGCATCATCAGCGAATAATGCATTAGCGCTGCCCACAGCCTTAAATGTATCGCCGATTTACGAACCTGTCACTGGTTTAGTTGATGGCGCTGAAAAGGCTCAAAAAGAGGCTGCAGGTCTAACGATTAATAGCTTTACACGAAGCTATTACTGGCATGCGGCTAATTTCCATAAGCAACAAAATATTATTTTTTCACCCATAGTATCTCGTTCTCACAGTCAAGATGATCGCTCAAATACTGAGCTGGTTTCTGGTTTTGAGTATTCAAGTGTAGACCCTGCAGTTGTTGAACCCATATCTGAAGAACAAGCCATGCGAGCTTTTGATTGGGTTATACAAGAAGGTGAATCAACACGAGCAACTACACCTCAAGCTAATGATTTTCAAATATCGCTTCATGATGAGATTGTTTTCAGTGATGAGTATGTGAGAGGGGAGCCAGAGTCGCTTTTTATACTCAATGAATCTGAAGACTTAGCGCCTGCTGCTCAAACTATCTTTGAGAATCATAGTATTAAAATTCTCTTAGCTGATGCCCTGTTTCTTGACTTGCATTCAGACGATGCTGAACAAGGTGATACGAAGGTCTTAAGTATTACAACAAACTTAGTTGATGATGCTTAGTTATAACACTGATTTGATTTAGGCTTGGTCTTTTTGTTAAGAGCCAAGCCTAAATCCATAGCAAGAAGATAGCTTATTCAGCTTATCTAAGATTATTCTGGCTTATCCAAGCCATACGCAAGATCTAAGAGAGTAATATTGCTTTGCTCCTGATTGGCTAATTGCAAGCCTGCTAATTCTACACTTTCAAGTGCACTGAGCTGAATTTCAAAAAGCACATACGTTGCGTCTTCTAAGCTAACAGCATTGACGATTTGTCCAACGATATCCTCACCTTGCCTCACATCACTGGCGATTAAACTCTTCGCATAACTCACTACAGGACTTACAGTACCAATTACACTACGGCGCTTTAGTGAGCCGCGATAATGACTGCGTGCGATGACTTCTTGACCAGGGTAACAGCCTTTGGTGAAGTTGATAGCATGTAAGACATCCTGATTAATACTTTGGGCAACAAATAGTTCTTTGGTCGCTTCAGTGATCCAAGGTAAACCCAGAGAAATATCTTGCGCATACCAGTGATTTTCTGTGGCCGCTTGGCAATCCGCGCAGAGCGTTGTTTGTTCGGCTAAATTAATAGCCAGCAGGCGTAAGTGTTGTGCTTCGCTAGGGTATTGAATAATAAAAGCGTGCTCTTTTTTGTGGACAGCGAAAGTCTGCGTGTTGATGGTGGGCGACGAGCTTGAGCAATCAATATCAAGAACCTGCTTGATTGTCTCTAGACTAGTTCCCCAAATACCGCAAACACGAGCCTCGAGTAATTCAATTTTTACTTTTGCTCGTAAAACAAACATGCTAAGGCGCTTTTGCGTGGCTTGAGCAATATCTGTTTGAATGCATGCGTAGTAAGTTGGCAGCTCTTGTTCTGCATCTTGCCAGATTAGAAAATTGGCTAAGACACGGCCTTTGGCAGAAGAGAATGTAGTGAGTTGAGCATGTTTAT
>CAYFVY010000243.1:0-1960 GCA_964346715.1 uncultured Pelistega sp.
CCGATAAGATTGCGCTCTTGGAGCGTGTTGAGCAATTAGCACGTGCCAAAGACCCGAAGATTGTTCAAGTGATGGCAGGGCTTGGAACTGAGTATGATGTGGTCTTGGTTGCTGCTAGCGATGGTCGCTTACAAGCAGATGTGCGTCCGCTGGTGCGTCTCTCCTTAACCGTGATCGCGGAATCTAAGGGGCGTCGCGAAGTGGGTCATGCGGGTGGTGGAGGCCGTTTAGGTTTAAATTATTTCACGGAAGAACTGCTGCAATCGTATGTCGATAAAGCAGTATCTGAAGCACTGGTTAATTTGAAAGCGAAACCAGCGCCAGCGGGTGAGATGACCGTGGTGCTCGGTAGTGGCTGGCCAGGCATTTTATTACATGAAGCCGTAGGTCATGGTCTTGAAGGCGACTTTAACCGTAAGGGGTCGAGTGTATTCTCGGGGCGCATCGGTGAACGTGTCGCTTCTAAGGGTGTGACTGTGGTGGATGATGGTACGATTGCTGATCGTCGCGGCTCTTTGAATATGGATGATGAAGGCAATCCAACGCAACGTAATGTCTTAATTGAAGATGGTATTTTACGCGGGTATATGCAAGATACCTTGAATGCGCGTTTAATGAAAACTAAGGTCACCGGCAATGGTCGCCGTGAGTCTTATGCGCATCTACCCATGCCACGTATGACTAATACTTTTATGTTGAATGGCGATAAGGATCCTCAAGAAATTATTGCGTCAGTGAAAAAGGGTATCTACGCCGCCAACTTCGCTGGTGGTCAAGTAGATATCACAAGCGGTAAATTTGTCTTCTCGGCTTCTGAAGCGTACATGATTGAGAACGGTAGGATTACTCATCCTGTAAAAGGCGCTACTTTAATTGGTAATGGCCCAGACTCAATGAATAAGGTGTCGATGATTGCTAATGATATGGCATTAGACTCAGGAGTCGGTACGTGTGGTAAAGAGGGGCAGGGCGTACCTGTCGGTGTCGGCATGCCAACGATTCGTCTAGATGGCTTAACCGTAGGTGGTACCTCTTAATCTTGATCTGGGCAAGTGCTGATGGCACGTAATACAGGGCTGCTAGTGTCTTGTTATTGCAGTATTGCCTGTGGTATCGGCGCTAGTGGTATTGAGGGTATTCCCTAGCTTATCTCTAGCTTTTTAGTGAAAAGTGTGTTTTTTTGTGCACTAGCAGCATTTTTTATTAAAACTGTCATAAAGCTGTGATAGTATCAAAGATATGAAAAATTTAGCGATGTCTTTCTTCTTTTATTACTTCTGGTTTTCGAAGCCTAGTGCGGAGAGAAGGATATCGTGCAGTCGCTAAGAACAGCAAGAACCTGAGAAGCCGCCTAGGAATAGGGCGGCTTTTTTGTTATTTGGCCGCCTTTAGAATAGTGCTGATTTTCTTCGCTGCGACATAGGTTTAGTAATCGTTACGTAATAAATCGTTTTATATTTGGCCAAATTAACAAGGAGTTTGAGCGTGTCTTACAATACAGATGATATTCGGATCCACGAAATTAAAGAATTAAGCCCACCATCGCATTTAATGCGTGAATACCCAGCCGCTAATGGCGTATCGAACGTTGTATACAACGCTCGTCAAGCAATTCATAAGATTTTGCAAGGCGAAGACGACCGTCTGGTTGTCGTCATTGGTCCTTGCTCAATTCACGATACGACAGCGGCTTTAGAGTATGCTGATAAGCTTAAAGTACTACGTGATAAGTATGCAGGCGAGTTGGAAATCGTGATGCGCGTCTATTTTGAGAAGCCACGTACTACGGTCGGTTGGAAAGGGTTAATTAACGACCCTGACTTAGACAATAGCTATAACATTAATAAGGGCTTGCGTATGGCGCGCGAGTTGCTATTAACGATTAATGCCAAGGGATTGCCAGCAGGTTGTGAATACTTGGATATGATTACACCGCAATACATCGCTGACTTAGTTTCAT
>CAYFVY010000244.1:0-1924 GCA_964346715.1 uncultured Pelistega sp.
CGCGTCAATCGCGCGCTGGAGAGGGACGCAGGTCAATTATTAGCGGCTGATTTAGTCTTAAGTGCAGATCGTCCGATTGCAGCGACCTGGCAAGAACAAGCTGAGCAGTTCAAACTTCAGACCGCTCGTGTTTGGCAATTCCGTTCTATGCTTGCCTATGGGGAAAAGACCGCCTTATCTGAGGTCAAGGCTGTTAGTTATGATTACCCCTTGCGTGGTCACCTTAAAACTCGTCAAGATCTCCCCGCTGCTACGCAGACGGTGACGCATGGTCCTGCTGCTGGAACTGTCTGGCTTGAGCCACAATTAATGCATGATTTAGGCGTACAGCTGGGTGAGACAATTCACCTAGGACAAAAAGAGTTTCTTGTCGCGCAGTGGCTAGAGTATGAGCCTGATCGCAGCATGCAATTTATGAATTTGGCGCCACGTACCTTATTCAATGCGGCCGATTTAGAAGCAACACAATTGCTGGGTCCAGGCTCACGTGCTAATTATTCCCTACTAATGGCGGGTGAGTCGGAGGCTGTCGCACAGATGCGTGCTTGGGCCGATACCCATGCAGAAAAAGGCCAACGGGTGCGTGGTACTGATTCGGTTAGCCCTGAAGTACGACGTTCCTTAGATCGTTCCTCCCAATTTTTATCACTGGTAGCCTTACTTACCGTGATGATTGCGAGTGTCGCTATTGCCCTAGGCGTCTGGCGCTTTATCCAACGACACCAAGACGGGGTGGCTGTTATGCGCAGCCTAGGGGCAACAAGCCCACAGCTACGCTGGTCTTTATTTCTTGAGTTCTGCTTAATCGCTTTGCTCGGCGCGGGTATTGGCGTACTAAGTGGTTTTATTTTTCACTTCGTCCTCTTATATTTCTTGCAACCTTTACTGGATGTAGACTTACCGGCAGCGAGTTATCTGCCGGCAATTCAATCGATTTTTGTCGGCTGGAGCTTGCTTTTGGGATTTGCCTATCCGGCTCTGTCGCAATTGGCTAAGGTGAGTCCACTGAGTGTGTTACGTCGTGATCTGGCCTTATTCTCTGTGAACAAATTAGTCCATTACGCCTTGGGACTTATCGTTCTCTTGCTATTGCTTTGGTGGTATGCCAAGAACTTAGTGCTAGCGCTGATTGTGGGCTTAGGTTTTGTCCTAGCGGCTGGAGTTTTTGCTTTATGTGCATATGGTTTAGTGCAATTTGTCGCCTATGCGCGACTAAATTGGGTGCAACAGCCCTTGTGGCGTTTTGCCCTAGCAGGGATTGTTAATCGCCGTAAGATGACAGTCTTGCAAGTGACATCCTTAGCCATTGGTTTGATGATTATGTTGTTATTGACCGTCACCCGTACTGACTTATTGGCAGGTTGGCGTAATACTATCCCAGAGCAAGCGCCAAATCGCTTTATGATTAATATTCAAGAAGATCAGTTACCTGCCTTAGCGCAATTTTTTACTGAAAAAGGCTTAGCGAGTCCTGAGTTTGAACCCATGATACGTGGCCGTCTGGTGATGATTAATCAGAAACCAGTAAGTGCTAAAGATTTCGACGATGAACGTGCGCAAAACTTGATTACGCGTGAATTTAACCTCTCATACAGCGAGCAATTAGCTAAGAATAATACTTTAGTACAAGGCACATGGTTAGACCCTACTAAAGCGGAAGTTTCTTTTGAAAAAGGCATTGCTGAGGATTTGGGTGTTGGACTAGGGGATGAACTGAGCTTTGATATTGCTGGTCAAGTGCTACACGTGAAAGTCAGTAGCATCCGCGAGGTTAAGTGGGACTCTATGCAAGTTAATTTCTTTGCCATTATGAGTCCTGAAGTCTTACGTCAGCAGCCAGCTACGTGGATTACGTCTTTTTATCTAGCGCCCAACCATGGTGATTTGATTTCTCAACTGGTTGAGCAGTGGCCGAATATTACAG
>CAYFVY010000245.1:0-292 GCA_964346715.1 uncultured Pelistega sp.
GTTCAAGCAGCACAACCTACAGTTGAGTATTTTATCTATCCTCATGTTGACCATGGTTTTGGTTGCGACCAACGGGGCTCTTATGATGAAACTGCCTATCAGCAAGCTTTGAAGCGTACTTTAGAGTTTTTTGCTCGTCATAAATAGAAGGTTTATGGCAGGTAGTTTAGACAGCACTGAACCATACTTCGTTTTAAACATGAAACTTGCGTCTCTTTCCATAAAAGATTATTTTAATGTCTTGATAGGGAGAGGGACGAGTATATGCAAAATTTACTTCCGCACGATGTAA
>CAYFVY010000245.1:302-1905 GCA_964346715.1 uncultured Pelistega sp.
GCCAGTAAGGGGGCTCAGAGTCTGTCAGCTGAGCCTTGTTTACGCTTGGGCGAAAGGAGCGATGAACAAGATGTAGAGCCAATTGTCGGAACAGAAGATATCAAGGTTTCGCTTAAAGATAATGCAGGTTTGCTAGCGGCTACAATTTTTTATCCGCTCGAAGAGTCTCAGTTAAAAGGTGCTGTCATGATTGCACCAGCGACTGGGGTAAGAAGGTATTTCTATACTGCTTTTGCGCAGTATCTGGCGATGCATGGTTTTGCCGTGATGACCTTTGATAACTCAGGAATCGGCGGCTCTTTACGAGGTTCTCTAAAGCAATCGTCTACGCGTCTACAAGATTGGGGTCAACAAGATATGCCAGCGATCTTGGCAGAGTTGATGAGACGCTTTCCTCATACGACTTATCATCTTATTGGGCATAGTGCGGGTGGCCAATTAATCGGTTTAATGCCGAATGCTTATCACCTCAGTTCTGTGTTTAATTACGCCTGTTCATCAGGCTCGCTAAGAAACATGAGAGGGTTCTTTAGTTGGCAAGCGCAGTTTTTTATGAATGTTTATATTCCGCTAAATAATCGAGTATTTGGTTTGACGCGTACTGATTGGGTGGGTATGGGTGAGCCTTTGCCACGTCATGTAGCGCAGCAATGGGCAACTTGGTGTAAAGGACGTGGTTATGCGGAAACGGCTTTTGGTAAAACGATCCAAATGCACAACTACGACGCTATAAAGTGTCCGAGTTTATGGGTGACGGCAGTCGATGATGATATCGCCTGTTCGCTGAATGTGGATGATATGATTCGAGTGTATTCAGGTATGCCTGCGCAACGCATAGATTTACAAGCAGTAGACTATGGCTTCAAAGAAATAGGCCATATGAATTTCTTTCGCCGTGCCTATTCTGTTTTATGGCCATTAGCTTTAGATTGGCTAAATACGCAAAGTACACAAGGTATAGAAAGGCCTGATTGATGTCTGGGAGAAGAGTCTCGTTAACACCGCTCAGGCCTTGGCTGATAGTAAGTGGGTAATTGATTCTTGTGTGCTTTAGTTTTCTTGGCGTAAACCGTTTGCTTCGATGACCTCAGACCAAATTGCTGAGTCTTTTTCAATAATATCACTCATGGCACGAGAATTCGTATAGTGAGGATAAGCACCAACAGCTTTTAGACGAGACTGGACATCAGCGTCATCAAGAACAACTTTTAAGGCATTAGAGAGCATTTCGATCTCATGGTCTGGTGTATCCTTAGGTGCAACTAAACCGCCCCATGATGAAGCCTTGGCCGCTTGAATATTCTCCTCTTTCAAGGTTGGTGTATCAGGCAATTCATCAATACGCTTGTCTGTGTTTACGGCAATGGGGTATAGATTACCAGCCTTAATTTGTGTTAGTACTGCTACTAGGTCAGAGTACATAAAGCTTACTTCACCAGCTAGTAAAGCCGTCACACCTGGTGCACTACCTCGGAACGGGATATGTGTCATATCAATGTCTAAGTCTTTACGAATGACCTCAACAGCCAGATGGGCGGTACTACCTACGCCAGAGGTTGTATAGTTTAGCCCTGCCTTTTCTTCTTTGGCCGCTTTAATAAGT
>CAYFVY010000246.1:0-1901 GCA_964346715.1 uncultured Pelistega sp.
GCCAATACTAACATCTCTATCTGTATTAGCAATTTCAATATTCGTACCTACCGGGCTAAAGTCCACAGTATCCCCTGGATTTACCGTAACTAAAGTTGTTTCATCACTATTCGTTGTTAAATGCCAAGAACCATTTTCTTGAATCAAGCCATACACATATTTAAGTTGTGAAACGTTAACCGCATCAGTATCTTCTGTACCCGCAGCGACATTAATGATTTGGCGAGTAAAGATGCTGTTTGGTATATCGCCTGTACCGCTGTTATCACCATCTAGGTATTGACTTGTAACGTTACTACCTACGGAGAATGCAGCTTTTGTACTTGAAGCTGTAGCTTCAACAGTGCTAACCTCACCCAAGAATACTTTTGTAGGATCAGAAACCTCTTTACGATTAGCCACACTTAATACACCAATACTCGCACCATCGTTGACTGTTACATTACTTCCTCTACCAATTGCTACTCCATTGACTGCCAATTCCATGGGTATATTACCAAGACCGGGCTGACAAGTTATACTAGATAAAGAATTTCCTGTTCGACAAATTGATGCATTGCCACTAACATTATCTGTAAATTGAGCCAAACCAACGCCAGGCAAAGCCAATAAACCTGCTACAGCTAATCCTGAGCATAGAGCTCCTAAGCTAAATGATTTGCTGCTCACAACGGTATTTACTGTCTTAGTAGCAGAATCTGCTAAAGAAGCCGCTTTCTTACCCCTAGTCGAATCAACTTCTGAAATAGCGACCCAGGCACCTAGTGATTCGTTATAAATAGTGCGAAAAATTTTGTTCATGATGTTCTCCCTACCAAATTTCATTGAAAAATGGGTACAAAGATACCGTCAAGCCTTACTCAAGCAGTAAGCTCTAATAATTTGATAAAAAATTAAACTAACTTAACGGTCGATTAATAAAATCTAACTAATCACTTAATTAGCTTGACCAGATCCATCTACAGTCACTTCAACGCGACGGTTAGGTGCTAAGCAACGAATTAATTCTGCACGATTGGCATTGTCACACTGTACAACAGGCCGTGTTTCACCCATACCTTGCGAAGTCACTAGATTCGCAGGAACACCGCTTTGTACTAAATAGTTGCGTACGGTCTCAGCACGACGTTGAGACAAACCTTGGTTGTAATTAGCATTACCTAAACGATCTGTATGTCCATAGACCACTACTCCTTTTAGTTGGTCAAAACCCTTAATCGTGTTGGCTAATTGATCTAAGCGTTCACGCCCTTGAGGGTTCATTGAATTAAGATCTGAGCGATCAAAAGCAAATAAAGCATCTGCTTCAATCGTATAGCGTTGTGGCCCTGCACCTGGTGGGCACACACCATCCACAGGATCTACAGGTTTCCAGAAGAAGCTTTGTGTCAATAAGCCCTTATCGTAGAGTGCCTTAAATTGACAAGTAGTGACATTATTCGTACCTTGACCTGGGGTATGGAAATGGAAGAGATAATCCCACTCACGTACTGCCCAACCCTCGCCAAAATGCGGACGACCTAAAAGATAGTACAGCTGATCCTTACTCATCCCAGCTTTAACCTCTTTGAGAGATTCAAGATTCGGAAAGGTCCCCATCTTATTATCTAAACCAACACTACTCGCATTAGGCCAAATTGGTTCTTCGGTCGTGCCCTCAGAACTAACCTTACTACGATTGCCACAAGCAGCTAAAGCAACTGAAACAGCAATCGCTGCCATGCTTGCCTTATATTGGTACATATTGTTAAGCATCCCTTGTTTGTTCATGATGAACCTCACTATATGAATAATATTTTTATAAATGAACAAATTGCCGAACCTTGCTAGGATTCACCAATTTAAAAACACTATTGAGAAAGACTCTCAAGACGACATTAAGCCTGTTGCCTTAAAAAACC
>CAYFVY010000247.1:0-1895 GCA_964346715.1 uncultured Pelistega sp.
GTCCAGCCACAATCAGAGACAGTATGGCGTCAAGCTAACAAATACGGTGTACCTCGTTTGGCTTTCATCAACAAGATGGACCGTACTGGCGCTAACTTCTTCAAAGTTTTTGATCAATTAAAACTTCGTTTGCGCGCTAACCCAGTGCCAATCGTAATTCCTATCGGTGCTGAAGATTCGTTCAAAGGCGTAGTTGATTTAATCAAAATGAAATCAATTATTTGGGACGAAGCCAGCCAAGGTATTAAGTTTGAGTACGGTGATATCCCTGCCGACCTAGAAGCTGACGCACAAAAATGGCGTGAGTACTTGGTTGAAGCAGCTGCGGAATCAAGCGAAGACTTAATGGATAAATACCTAGAAACAGGTGATTTATCTGAAGAAGACATCATTAAAGCGATCCGTACACGTACGATTGCTTGTGAAATTCAACCTATGTTATGTGGTTCTGCCTTTAAAAACAAAGGCGTACAACGTATGCTTGACGCAGTTGTGGATTTCTTGCCTTCACCAATCGATATTCCACCAGTACAAGGTGAAGATAGTGACGGTAACCCACTAGAGCGTAAAGCGGACGATAAAGAACCAATGTCAGCCTTGGCATTTAAGTTAATGACTGATCCATTCGTTGGTCAATTAACCTTCGTTCGTGTATATTCTGGTGTGATTAACTCAGGTGATACAGTATTTAACTCTGTTAAGGGTAAAAAAGAGCGTATCGGCCGTATTCTACAGATGCACGCGAACAACCGTGAAGAAATTAAAGAGATTGTTGCTGGTGACATCGCCGCTGTTGTTGGTCTTAAAGACGTAACAACGGGTGAGACATTATGTGATCCAGACAAACAAATCGTTCTAGAGCGCATGGAGTTCCCTGAGCCAGTGATTTCTCAAGCGGTTGAGCCTAAATCTAAAGCTGACCAAGAGAAAATGGGTCTAGCCCTATCTCGTCTAGCACAAGAAGACCCTTCATTCCGCGTTACTTCGGACGAAGAGTCAGGTCAAACCATTATTTCAGGTATGGGTGAGTTACACCTTGAAGTTCTAGTTGACCGTATGAAACGTGAATTTAACGTTGAAGCGAACGTTGGTAAACCACAAGTGGCTTACCGTGAGACAATTCGTAAGACTGTTGAAGACGTTGAAGGTAAATTTGTTAAGCAATCGGGTGGTCGTGGTCAGTACGGTCACGTTGTATTGAAACTTGAGCCTTTAGAGCCAGGTGGCGCTAACTACGAATTCGTAGACGCCATTAAAGGTGGTGTGGTTCCTCGCGAATTCATCCCAGCAGTGGACAAAGGTATTCAAGAGACATTAACAGCCGGTATTATTGCTGGTTACCCAGTTGTTGACGTAAAAGTAACATTAACATTCGGTTCATACCACGATGTTGACTCGAACGAAAACGCCTTCCGTATGGCTGGTTCTATGGCATTTAAAGAGGGTATGCGTCGTGCAAACCCAGTATTGCTAGAGCCAATGATGGCGGTTGAAGTTGAGACTCCTGAAGACTATGCAGGTACTGTGATGGGTGACTTGTCATCTCGTCGTGGTCTCGTTCAAGGTATGGACGATATCGTTGGTGGTGGTAAAATCGTTAAAGCTGAAGTTCCTTTAGCTGAGATGTTCGGTTACGCAACCAACCTACGTTCATTGACACAAGGTCGTGCAACTTACTCTATGGAATTCAAGCAATACGCTGAAGCTCCGAAGAACGTTGCTGACGAAGTGATTAGTGCTCGTACTAAGTAATTCATAAGCGTGCGGACTTTCCTGAGTTTTTTCTTAGGGAAGCCGCACACAATTTAATTTATTAAACATAATTTATTGGAAATATAAATCATGGCAAAAGGTAAGTTTGAACGTACCAAACCGCACGTTAACGTAGGTACGAT
>CAYFVY010000248.1:0-1883 GCA_964346715.1 uncultured Pelistega sp.
CTGGTGGTGTTGACCATATTGCTTTGGCCTTATTGGCAAATGCCAGTGGTGCTTCGGTAAAAGATCTTAACTACATTCCTCAAGCTGGTGGTGCTGATACGGTGACTGGCATTGTGAATGGCACTTTGAAAGCAGGTATCTCAGGTATCTCTGAATTCCAGCAATTCGCTAAAGCGGGTCGTGTAAAAATTCTTGGTATTACCTCAGCTGAGCGCATGGCTGATTTAGATGTACCAACCTTCAAAGAGGCTGGTTACGATATTGAAATTGCTAACTGGCGTGGCATTCTAGGTTCGCCGAATATGCCTGAGGCGAACTACCAAGAATGGGTAGATCGTTTTGCTAAGCTTAATGACAGTAAAGAGTGGGGCGAAGTTTTAAAAACCCAAGGTTGGGAACAGTACTTCTTAGCAGGCCCAGAGTTTGGTGATTTTATTAAAGCAGAAAGTGATCGTATTAACACGATTTTGAAAGATGCAGGACTTACACAATAAACCCTCTCTTGAACCCACAGGGTCTGTGACTGAGGAAGCTCAGTCTCGACCTTGGTGGTTAGGTATTGCGGTCATTCTTATGGGGGCAGTATGTTTATATGCCTCCAGTAGCTTGCCCGCGACTGCTCAGTATGCAGCGATTGGACCAGGCCTATTTGTCACGATTGCAGGCATTGGCTTAGTCGTTCTAGGCGTTTTATTATTAATTCAAATCGCTCGTGGTGAGAAGTTTGAAGCACAGGATGCTGAGAATGCTGAGGGCAATCTGCCTATGGATAAGCGTGCATTCTTTACCGCTCTGGCTGCCACTATTGTGCCAGCCTTAACTATCGAAATCTTAGGCTTACCGTTAACTGCGATGCTTTCATTTATGTTAGTGGCTAGGTCTTTTGGCTCTAAGAAAATTGTTCAAGACTTAGTGATTGGCCTGATTTTGGGTTCTCTAAGTTGGTATTTATTTAGTGTCTTAGGGTTACAGCTCGGTGACTTCTTTCCCCTATTAACAGGGGATGCTTAATAAGTAGCGTAGATCAATAATTAGTTTTTATAGGCTGATGCAAGTTTATACGTGACAGAAGGATTCAGCCGTCTTCTTATTTTCGATGAGTAGTGTATGGATACCGTAGCATTATTATTTCAAGGTTTTGAAATTGCACTTCAACCCATGAATTTATTCTGGGCGTTGGTGGGTTCAACCTTAGGGACCGCTATTGGTATCTTGCCAGGTATTGGCCCTGCTTTAACGATTGCTTTACTCTTGCCGGTTACGGTTTCTGTTGGACCGGTATCAGCATTTATTATGTTTGCTGGTGTCCTCTACGGTGCTATGTATGGAGGCTCCACGACCTCTATCTTAATTAATACCCCTGGTGAAGCGGGCTCAATGATGACTGCGCTTGAGGGGAATAAGATGGCGCGAGCAGGGCGCGGTGCGGCTGCTCTTGCGACAGCAGCCATCGGCTCATTTGTTGCAGGTACGATTGCGACTATGTTGCTGACCTTTGCTGCCCCTAGCATTGCTGAACTTGCTTTTTACTTTAGGCCAGCGGATTATTTTGCCTTAACGGTAATGGCTTTTACATCCGTAGCCGTCGTCATGGGTACCTCACGTGTGCGTGGTTTTATCTCACTCTTTATTGGCTTAGCTTTTGGTGTGGTGGGTATCGATGGCATGACTGGTCAAGCACGGATGACCTTTGGGATTGCTGAATTGTTGGATGGTGTTGAGCTGACCGTCGTTCTCGTGTCCTTATTTGCAATCGGCGAAATTATTTATGTTGCTAGTCGCTTTCGTCATCAGGCCGATGAGATGATCCCGATTAAGGGTCAGGTTTGGATGAGCAAAGAAGACTGGCGTCGCTCGTATAAACCTTGGTTACGTGGTACGGT
>CAYFVY010000249.1:0-1883 GCA_964346715.1 uncultured Pelistega sp.
CCTTCACCTAATCCGTTACTAGAGTGAGAGTGATTTGCTGAGTAGAATTTTAAGAAATGATTACCTTCGTCAGATTGATCAATTGACCATTCAGTGTGAGTACCTAATACTTCTTCTAAAAGACTATTAAAATTATTCTTAGATTTATTATCTTTTAAGATGTTAAATAAACGATACTCAAATTCACCTATTACTGGTTGCCTCTGAGAAAATATATTGCCACTATTATTGATAAAATCTTCACGAGAAAAATAGTGCTTGTTAAAATAAGCGCGAAAAGCTCGTCTAGATGGTAAGGTAAAAATATTTTTTGATATTTCTTTATTAGAATCTTTAGAAGTCTCACTACTACCTTTTGATATAGAGCTTATTTTTTCAGTCGCATTGGAAAAGTTATAAATGATTTCAACTTGATCAACTGAAGTATTTCGCATTCCACTAGAAAAGCTAGGATTTGTATGTCCAGAACGGGCGCGCAAGCATTCAGTTATGGAAGATTTACCTGAGTTATTTGGGCCAGTCAATATAGTTAAACCGCTGCCTTCAGAGATATTATCAGGTATTGCCAAATTAACTTTGGCTTTATTTTTAAAGCCTCTAAAACCATGAATTTCGATTGATTGAAGATGCATTTTACAGCCTTAATATCAATGGTTAATAATTGTTTGGTGATAATTTACAGTGCAGAAATCGATCTGTGATTGACTGGGGTCTTATATCCTGGTGCTAAGCTAGCATTGCTTGCTCCATACAAAGACAGTGGATCCCTGAGCCATAACGCATATTCAAGTCCTTCTAAACTATGATCAGGGGAGCAGTCTACACTTAAGATACGAAGCATATAACCAGCGCTCGCCGCGCGAACATTTACTCTCAAAACTTCTTCCTTGATTCCGTAATCCATTTTGACAATTTCAGGACGTGGATGCTTAGGATGAGGTACTAATTCAAGCTCAATAATCCTATTCCATTGAATGTCTCGTTCAATTCCCTCCTCGTCGGTGATAAAGGAGTTATTAAGAATTTTTGGGTTCTCTATTCTTGTGATAACAAAATCTCTAAATTCCTTACTTTTACGGTCAAATGCTCGGACGTGCCACCTGATACCAATGTCAACAATTGCTAAAGGAACTATTTCTCGAGTTGTACGACCACTGCGAATAGAGGTATACGTTAGATGGACTGCTTTACCAAGATTAATGGCTCTTGTGATGGGCGCTAAAATTGCGTTATCAGGAATGCTCAATATCGTTGGAAAATCACTGGGTATTTTTGACTGTAGCTTATCAAATTTAGTTCCTTCACCTTTTATCGATATTATCAAGCTGAAGGTTGTTGGGTGCAATCTTTTTGTAAGCAGTAATATCACGGGTTGCAGCAGCTGGTCCGATGCCGAAATGATCCATGATGTCAGTTCTTCGTAATTCGCCTAAGAAATAAAGCTTAAAGTCTATATACGAGAGACGCGCCTGTTGTGACTGAGTGAAATTCATAGAAGTAGGAGCTCGCATGGGCGTATTTATTGATGCATACTTAGATGATAGCAATAATATTTAATTGTTGCAATAAAAACTATGCCTTGACATCATCAATTTGATTAAGTATAGTGGCTTTTAATATGATAGTGTGAGCATAATCGCAATGACGTTGATCTTTAACCCAGAATCAAAAAAAGGTATTGATAAGGCTGGGAACTATTTAAGCAGAAGAGCAAGAAATAAGATTGAATACAATGCAGATAATGATTCTGCAGCATTTCAAGCGATGGATTTGTGGCGCAGGAAGCATAAGGGGCCTTTGAATAGTATTCGCCAACAAGTTGTTAAAATAGTAAAAAAATTAGGTTATGAATCTACATCGGTTATCGTTACAAGACTTAAAAG
>CAYFVY010000250.1:0-1877 GCA_964346715.1 uncultured Pelistega sp.
TAATCAGCCTACGGATGGAGGCAACTTATTAATGACAACAGCAGAAAAGAGCTCTCTGATTCAGCTTGAACCGAAAGCGGCACAATGGATTAAAAAACTCTTAGGCTCAGATGAGTTTATTAATGGTAAAGAGCGTTGGTGTCTTTGGTTAGTTGATATTTCTGAGGAAGAGTTACAGTCAATGCCCAAAGTGATGGAGCGTGTGAACGCAGTAAAAGCTATGCGATTAGCAAGTAGAGATAGTGGTGCTAACCGCTTAGCTTCAAGGCCACACCAATTTCGTGATTTGCATAATCCTGATAGTTTTATTCTTGTCCCAAGAGTATCTTCAGAGCGTCGCCCTTATGTGCCAATGGACTTTATGAATGCTGATGTGATTTCAACAGATCGGAATCAAATGATCCCAAACGCAACCATGTATGAGTTTGGCGTCCTCAACTCGACTATGCATAATGATTGGATGCGTACAGTAGCTGGTCGATTGAAAAGTGATTACCGTTACTCAGGCACCTTAGTCTACAACACCTTCCCGTGGCCTGAGGCAAGTGACAAACAGAAGAAAGGAATTGCTGAACTTGCTGAAGAGGTTATCCTAGTACGTGAAGAGTTTCCTGGCATGACACTAGCGCAGTTATATAACCCTGAGTCTATGCCAGATAAATTACTAGCAGCACACCAAGCTTTAGATAAGGCAGTTGAACAACTATATCGTAAGAAGCCTTTTGCGGATGCATTTGAACGTGTGGAGTTCTTATTTGGGCTGTACGAACAATTGATTGAAGCTGAAAGAAATCAACAGGCTGCACGTCCAAGTGCTCGCCGAGCCAGTAAAACGGCTAACCGTAGCGCTTAACGACTTTTACATTGGGATTCGTAATAATGACTATTCAACTCTTAGAAGTTCAGTATGCACAGACCGGCAAAAGCACGCAAGGTAATACTATGGGTATGCGTGAGATGCAGGCGAAAGCGTATGAGAAACGTGATGCACAATATTTATTATTAAAAGCGCCACCTGCCTCAGGTAAGTCGCGTGCTTTAATGTTCTTGGCCTTAGATAAGCTACATAATCAGGGCATTAAGAAAGCGATCGTTGCTGTACCCGAGATGTCGATTGGTAGCTCATTTCGAAATACTAACTTAAGCGAGCATGGCTTCTTCGCCGATTGGGAAGTGTTGCCACATAATAATCTCTGCACGGATGAGAATGATGCAGGCAAGATTGAAATCTTTAAAGCTTTTATGGACAATCCTCATGAGAAGACCTTAGTCTGTACGCATGCGACCTTTCGCTTTGCTTGTGAGCAGTTGGAGGCGAAAGACTTTGATGATGTATTGGTAGCGATTGACGAATTTCATCATGTTTCAGCACAAGAAGATAATAAACTCGGAGAGTTAATCGACCACCTAATGCGTGACTCATCGGCACATATTATTGCCATGACTGGCTCATATTTCCGTGGTGATGGTGTACCAATCCTCTTGCCAGAAGATGAAGAGAAGTTTGAAAAAGTCACCTATACCTATTATGAGCAATTGAACGGTTATACCTACCTGAAGTCGCTTGGCTTAGGCTATCATTTTTACCAAGGGCGTTATCTGGATGCTTTGGGTGAAGTGATTGATCCCACGAAGAAAACCATTATTTATATTCCGAATGTGAATGCGGGTGAGGCAGTAGTCGATAAGTATTCTGCTGTTGGTCATATTATTGATACGATTGGTGCGATTGAGAGCACGGACTCTGAAACTGGCATTATCACGGTTCGCACGCATGCAGGTAAGCTGATTAAAGTGGCAGATCTTGTGGATGATAGACCGCATATACGACCGCGTGTACAAGCCTATTTACGCAATATACAGTCGCGCGACGATAT
>CAYFVY010000251.1:0-1871 GCA_964346715.1 uncultured Pelistega sp.
TTATGCTAAATAGTTTATTCGTTTCGTACTTATGTTTTCGTACCAGACAATTAGAGTCATGGTTATTAGGCCTCACCTTGATGATTTGCTTAGTTCTCAGCGGGATTTCTGTACTCTCTCTATTCCAGTTCTTAGGCAACATTTCTCTTGTTCTACCTTATACCTCACTTTTCTTTGCACTCTTCTTAAGTATTGTGCTCGCAATGCGTTTGAGTAGAAGCCTCTACCGTATTGAACGCTTTAATGAAGAGTTAACAGAAAAAATTATGGATGCTGAGCAAAAATTAGAATCCACCTTAACCAATCGCCATCTATTAACTGTCAAGAATAACCAATTAAAAGAACGCCTTAATCTAGCCTACGAATTACACGATGGTTTAGGAAGTTCCTTAGTTCGCGCTATGGTCGAAGTGGGTAATGCCAAGCAGGCCTTAAGTAATAAACACACCTTATCCATTTTGAGTTTACTAAGAAATGATTTAAGACAAATTATTGATAACTTTTCTGAAAGCCAAACTAAATTACCGAGTAATCCAATCTATTGGCTTGCTCCTTTGCGTAATCGTTTTATCCAAATTTTTGATGATATGGGGATACAGCTGCAATGGGAGGTTGATGCAGAGTGGACTAAACCACCGAGCACTCTGCAATGCTTAACCTTATACCGTGTGGCAGAAGAGGCTCTCACGAATGTCATCAAACATAGCCAAGCAACAGAGGTAAATTTCCGCTGCGCTCTTGACAACGAACATATTGAATTACAAATTATTGATAATGGTGTCGGTTTCAATACTGTGGATATTGATCGCTCAGGAATCGGTGTCGGTATGCGCAGCATGCGGGCAAGGATTGAACGCTTATCTGGGGTCCTGAATATTCAATCTCGCCCTGGAAAAACCTCAATCGTCACACGCGTCCCTTATGAGATAAAAAAAACATAAATCTAAAACTCTCCGCTTTGCTCTAAGGCATAGTGAGTCTGCGATAAGCAGTCCTTACTGTGCGTCTAAGCCAACAAACACTAAGACTTAGTGAGACTGCGATATAATCACATCTTTCGTGTGATACATTCTTCTCGGTTCTCTCAATTACGCCATGCCCCAAGCTCAATCCTCAAGCACAAGTTCGTCCTTACTCAGCAACCTTCCTTTCCTTATCTTGCCGCCTCTACTATGGGCAGGAAATTTCGTTGTTGGACGTGCTATTCGCGATGACATCCCACCGATGACACTATCATTTGGGCGCTGGGTATTGGCCTTATTAATTATTCTGCCTTTTGCTTGGAAATTAATGCAGCGTGACTGGCGTCTGTATTGGCAATACCGTTGGTTGGTATTGGGCACTGGAATTGTCGGGGTGGCATCATTTAACACCTTAATTTATGCTGGCTTGCATAGCACCACATCGAATAATGCACTATTGCTTAACTCCTGCATTCCTGTTCTGATTGTTTTATTTGGCGCCCTATTCTACCGACAAAAACTGCACCCTTTACAGATGACGGGGTTGATTATTTCCCTGCTCGGCGTTCTCACGATTATCTTGCATGGTGATTTATCCAGGCTCATTGAGTTTTCCTTTAATCCTGGTGACATCTTAGTCTTTACCGCCATGGTATGTTGGGCTTTCTATACCTTATGGATTAAGCAGTTGCCTGCACATATTAATCGTACCGGTTTAATGGGTATGCAAATTATTGTGGCTGTGCTTGCCCTGATGCCATTCTGGTTATGGGAAATGGCTTCAGGCGCCCAAGTGGTATGGCATACAGAGTCTATCTTAGCCTTTGCCTACGTCGGGATCTTACCCTCCATCGTTGCTTATTTGCTCTACACCTTTGCCATCGCACGCGTCGGGCCTGTACGTGCAGG
>CAYFVY010000252.1:0-368 GCA_964346715.1 uncultured Pelistega sp.
GTATTAGCAATGCTAATTGCTTCTAAACCTCTAACACGATTCGTAAATCAACACCCTACGGTTGTGGTCTTGTGTCTAAGCTTCTTATTAATGATTGGTTTTAGCTTAGTCGCGGAAGGCATTGGTGTGGCGATTCCTAAGGGCTATTTCTATGCAGCCATGGGCTTTGCGATTCTGATTGAGGTATTTAATCAATTATCACATCGTAATCAGGTCAAAAATCATGCACGCCTACCGCGTCGGATCCGTATGACAGAGTCTATTACCCGACTATTAGGAGCATCAAAAACCTCGGCTACACAATTAGATGTCGAACCAACACCAGCAGCACTGAGTGTGGCTGAACAAGAACGCTTTATGATTGGTGG
>CAYFVY010000252.1:449-1869 GCA_964346715.1 uncultured Pelistega sp.
TGTCGCGAGTATTATGACGCCACGTAGTCAGATATCCTGGCTTGATCTAAACCAAGATATTGAGTCGATTCGTGAAATTCTCTTATCTGTTCCGCATAGCTTATTCCCAGTTTGTCGTGGCGAGCTCGATAATATCGTGACTGTCGCTAAAGCGAAGGACATTTTGGATGTGCTGGATGATGCGCAAGCTTTACAAGATTTACTGACACGATCTGAGTCGCCTAAAGTTATTTTTGAGGAAATGCTGGTCTTAGATGCGATTCAAGACTTACGTCAGGTGAAGGGTTCCTTGCTCCTAGTCAGTGATGAGCATGGTTCGATTATCGGCCTCGTGACTCCGCATGATGTGTTTGAAGCAATTGCTGGTGACTTCCCTGATGCTGATGAAAGCCCTGACTTAGTTCAGTTCGAATACCAGCGCTATTTAGCCACAGGTAATGTCGATCGCTATCATTTAGAGCGCCAATTAGGTGTCACAGGACTAATCGAAGAACAGGCTGATTATGTGACGGTGGCGGGTCTCTTGCAATATATAACGGGTAACTTACCTCATGTCGGTATGAGTGTTGAGAAAGCTGGGCTCAAGTTTGAAATTGAATCTATGCAGAATCGGAGTATCGATAGGGTGTATATTAGCCGCATCTAATTTGCTTGGCTTAGCTGTATTGATTGAGCCGCTACAAGTACAGTATTTCTCTCTACTGAATTAAATGTTGAAAAATGAAGTCAATTACTAGAAATTAATAGCAGAAGACGGTAGGAAGTAGTGAGAAGAAGAGAAGGGGACTTTCTTAGGAAAGCCCCTTTTATTATGATATTCACACATTTTAACCTACAACTTATAACCTATTGACATAAACAAATAACTAAATATAATAAAGATTGCTTACAATTTTTTATTTTTAGTTTATCAAATAATATCGTTTGCCTTGGAGGCGCTAATGAAAAAACTATATCAAGGCCAAGAAACCATTGACTCAGGGCGACGTCGCCTATTGAAGTTTGGTGCATTGGGTTCTGTAGGTGTGGCAGCTGGCGTATCAACAGGTGGGCTTATTCTGTCACCTGAGGCTCAAGCCGCTTTACCTAAGGTGGCTACTAAGGCCAAGATCGTCATTGCGGGTGCAGGTGCAGCAGGCTTAAGTCTTGCCTCGCGCTTATCAGAGCGCTTAGATGGCGCTGAGATCACCTTAATTGATGCGCGTAAAGCACATTGGTATCAGCCTGGTTTTACATTAGTGGCAGCAGGAGTGAAGGGGCAGAATTATCCTGTTTCTACAACAGCTGAATATGTTCCAAAAAACGTTAAATTAATTGAGGAATTTGTTGCGGAGTTTGACCCAGAAGGTAAAACCGTGACGACTGCCAGTGGCCAGAAACTGGCTTATGACTATTTATTAGTGACAACAGGCCTGAAGCT
>CAYFVY010000253.1:0-1828 GCA_964346715.1 uncultured Pelistega sp.
GAGGATCCTCTGAAAATCGCTTATGAAATTCAACAAATTAACTTAAAGCGAAAAACTAAAAGCGGCACTCGTATTGTTGGTAAAAAAATCGGTTTAACCTCATTAGCTGTTCAACAACAACTCGGTGTAGATCAACCTGACTATGGTTCAATCTTCGCAGAAAGTGCCTATGGTACGCACGAGGTGATTGATGGTTCACAATGGATTCAACCTAAAGTCGAAGCTGAAATCGCTTTCGTATTGGCAAAAGATTTAAATCAAGATAGGCATACTTTGGCCGATATTATTTCTGCAACAGCGTCAAGGACAAGAAGTATCTGTAGGAGCCGGAATCAACTGTTTAGGTAATCCACTAAATGCTGCTGTTTGGTTAGCGAATTGTATGTCTGCCATGGGAACTCCTCTCAAAGCCGGCGACATACTTTTAAGCGGTGCGCTAGGGCCAATGGTTGAGCTTGGTCGAAATGAGTCCCTTACAGCCCATATTGAAGGTTTAGGCTCCGTCACTTTAATTATTGAATAGGTAATAATTATGTCTAATAAAAAAATAGCGGTGGCTATTATCGGCTCAGGCAATATCGGCTCTGATCTGATGTATAAAATTCTACGTCAATCACAACACCAAGAACTTACAGCCATGGTTGGTATTGATCCTAACTCTGAAGGTCTAAAAAGAGCGCAACAGCGTGACGTTAAAGCCATTGACACTGGTATTGATGGTTTAGTGCAATCACCACAGTTCAAAAACATCAAAATCGCCTATGATGCTACGAGTGCAGGCGCACATCACAAACACAATGAAGTCCTGCAAGCTCATGGCGTACGTGTTGTAGACTTAACTCCAGCTGCCATCGGCCCCTATCTAATTCCACCAGTAAATAGTGACGCTCATATTGGTGCTCCTAATATCAATATGGTGACTTGCGGTGGTCAAGCGACCATCCCTATGGTGCATGCTGTCTCTCGTATCACACCAGTAACCTATGCTGAAATTGTTGCTTCTATTTCTAGCAAATCAGCAGGTCCTGGAACTCGTGCAAACATTGACGAATTCACTGAAACCACTTCTAAAGCAATTGTTGAGGTAGGTGGTGCCAAACACGGTAAGGCAATTATTGTTCTTAATCCAGCAGAACCTCCCCTAGTCATGCGCGACACTATTTACTGTTGCGTAGCAGCAGATGCAGATGAAGAAGCCATTACCAAATCAATTGAAGAGATGGAAAAGTCTGTCCAACAATATGTACCAGGCTACTGCTTAAAACAAGCACCACAATTTGAAAACATCAAGCTAAGCAAAGCAGAGATTATCCCAGGTAATAAAACAAACGAAATTAAAAAAGTTTCTATTTTCTTAGAAGTGATTGGGGCTGGTTTCTATTTACCTGAATACGCAGGCAATCTAGACATTATGACGAGTGCGGCAATGAGCGTTGGTGAACGCATTGCTACCCATCTTCTATCCAAGTAGAAAACAGCTACAAGGAACAAAAAATGAATTTTGATAAAGAGAAAAAAATTTATATCTCTGACGTAACCCTCAGAGATGGTATGCACGCCATTCGCCATCAATATAGCATTGAACAAGCCAAACAAATTGCGGCTGCTTTGGATGCTGCTGGTGTAGATAGTATTGAAGTCGCGCACGGTGATGGACTAAAAGGTTCTAGTTTTAACTATGGATTTGGCGCACACACTGACCTGGAATGGATCGAAGCAGTTGCCAGTGTTGTAAAAAAAGCTAAAATCGCCACTCTACTACTACCAGGAATTGGCACGATTGAAGATCTACACGCTGCTTACAATGCAGGTGCTAGAGTCGTACGTG
>CAYFVY010000254.1:0-1823 GCA_964346715.1 uncultured Pelistega sp.
TTATGCGAGATTACACACCACGTCACTATGACCCCATCACTAATGAACTAGACATTGACTTTGTATTACACCATGAAGGCCCAGCGACTGACTGGGCGACTAAGGCTGAGCCAGGACATTACATTGGTATCGGCGGACCACGTGGTTCTTTTATCGTAGCAATGAATTTTGACTGGCACTTGCTCATTGGTGATGAAACTGCCTTACCCGCCATCAGTCGTCGCCTTGAAGAACTACCCAAAACAACCCGCGCAATCGCTATTATCAAAATTAGAGATGAAAGCTCTAAAATTGAAATTAGTAGTGAATGCTCAGTAGAAATTCATTGGGTGACTGATGCCAAGCATGCAAAAAATGGTCATGACGCTTTAGAAAGTACTGTGCGTGAACTAATACTTCCCGATGGAGAAGGTTTTGTCTGGGCTGCTGGTGAATACAGTGATATTAAATCCTTACGCCACTACTTAACAGATGAGCTAAATTTTGATAAAAACCTCATCCGCGCTGCTAGCTATTGGCGAGAGTCGATGTCAGATACTCATGAACAATTTGAATAATTAGTCATAAAAAATTATGAACTATCCTAAACTGCTCTTTACTACTTAATGAAGGACAATCTCAAGCCGTCATAGCAACTAGCACCGCATAGGTATTTCCAGTAGAATAAGTAGCTTCATTAGTCTATTCAAGTCCATAAAAATTCAAAAAACTACATCATAAGGAAATTCGTTATGAAGTTAAAATATCTCTATACAGCCGCAATATTTACTACAGGTTTTGCACTAAGCGCTTGCACACAGGACAATTCACCAAATACCAGTAACAACACGATGAATGCATCCACTGCCCTGACTGCCTATCACTGGAACCTAGACCAAACAGTTGATGCTGATGGCAATAGTGAATCCCAGTGGTTACGCCCTGATAGCGTTAAAGCGCCTACCACACTGACATTTAGTGAAAACCGCTTGGCCGTGACTGGATTATGTAACAACATAAACGCAGGCTACCGCCTCAAAGGCTCCAGTTTAGAGATTTCTCCCGCAGCCAGCACTATGATGCTGTGTCCTGATGAAGCACTAATGCAGTATGAGCAAAACCTTGGTCGCCGCTTAGCCGAAGTCGCTAGTTGGGAAGTGAGTCAAACAGAAGAGACTCCAGCTTTAACCTTAAGCTTTGATAATGGTTCACAATGGATTTTAAAAGGCGAGCCTACAGCAGAAACCAAGTACGGCAGTGTCGGTGAAACCATATTCCTCGAAGTAGCGGCAGCAACTAAACCTTGCACACACCCATTAAAGAACGACTTCCAATGTCTGCAAGTCCGCACCGTTCAGTACGATACTCAAGGGATTAAACAAGGTCATGGTGAGTGGCAAAACTTCTACGCTCAAATCGACAATTATGAACATAGCCCTGGTGTACGCAACGTCCTGCGTGTCAAGCGTTATGAAAATAAAAACCTCGCTGCCGATGCTTCAAACTATGATTATGTTCTAGATATGGTCGTTGAAAGCGAACAACAACGCTAAACTTCAACTTTACACCTGAATAAATGCACAAAAGCAGCTACTCTGTAGCAGCTTTAATCATTTTAAACGCCGACTCCTTCACACGTTTTACTTTAATATCGTCATGAGCACACACGCTGCCCCTGTTACCACCTCAACTCCCTCTTCAACTGGGGCCAGTCAGTTTGTGACACGTATCGTGGGTGCTACCGCTCTCGCTCATTTATTAAATGATCTGGTAACCACCCCCTAAATTGACACAGCTCAAATGTAGAATTTTCCTTTACAATTAATTTATATTTAGGAGTTTTA
>CAYFVY010000255.1:0-1803 GCA_964346715.1 uncultured Pelistega sp.
TGTGTGTCGATAGTTCCAACTAATACCTTACCACTCTGACACACTTCTTTAAACCACTGCTCACTTGCTTTAGAGACCGGATTCAAAACGACATCGACAAAATTAGCCACGCGCTCTTGGTATTGGTCACCTAAATAAGCACGCCCAACTAGCATAGTGCTTCCACCTCCTTGAACAATATCCGAATAATTGAAAGCGACACGCTGAACGGTATCACGCTTAGGATGAACCAGAGAACTATCACGTTTACCAGCTGTACCACAAGCTGTTAAAACGAGCGCTAAGCTAGCGAGCGCACAGACACGAAGCGTTGAACTATACATAAACTTTTTTCAGATTAAAAGATGAATTGAATGGTTCTATTGTACGCTGATTTATAATGAGCATAGGTTTTTGAAATATTTTACTTCTTTTTTCTAGTGCTTTTTAAAGTAATTTTCTCTACTTTTATCTGAAGAAAGACGTCAACTAGGCTAACTGTGGCTTACCATCCTCATGATTCACTTGCTGAAGAAATCGGCTTGTTAGTCTAGACACTATACTCTCCCTGATACCTCAACTCTGGAGTCAATAATGCAAAAAGTTCGTGTTTGGGATCTTCCTCTCAGACTATTTCATTGGGCATTAGCTATTTCTGTCATTGGTGCCTATATCTGTATTAAAGCCGCTGCTCAATCAAGTGGCTGGTTTTCTACATCTGGTATTGATTGGATGTACTGGCATACTTTGTTCGGCTATAGTACGGTTGCCCTCATCTTATTCCGTATTATTTGGGGCATTGTTGGACCTAAGTACGCTCGTTTTACACAATTTATTCGTGGCCCTGGTGCAATCCTTGCCTATTTTCGTGGTGAGTATCAAGGGCTTGGTCACAACCCTCTAGGGGCATTATCAGTTATTGCTCTCTTACTTATCTTTGGCTTCCAAGGTTTTTCTGGCCTATTTGTCGATGATTTCTTATGGCCTGGTCCTCTGGCCTACTTAAGCTCTGCATGGAGCAAAACCTTAAGCACACTACATCGCCAAAACGAAATTATCATGATCGCCATTTTTATCTTGCATATCGGGGCGATTGTGTACTATCGATTCGTTAAGAAAAATAACCTTCTACCCGCGATGATTACAGGCGATGCGCTTGCACCTAGCTCAGTAAATCAATTCGGTATTCGGGATAATGTCACTGTTTTTATCCGTGGCCTACTTGTTTTCACTCTCTGTGCTGGCTTTGTGTATTACTTAACGACTCTCGGTGGCGATTCAATGGATTCATTTATGTAAGCCTTATGTAAGCCATTACTGAATCTACTCAAAGAAAAGCCGCTAGAGAAATCACAATCTCTAGCGGCTTTTAAGTTTATGCAAGGCTAAGCAAACATCACTTATCGCTTCACAAGCAGATATTAAGCCTTGCGGAATGCATCATGGCAAGCACGGCAAGTTTGGCCTGCTTTACCAAAAGCAGCTTTAAACTTTTCGATTTCGCCAGAGTTAGCCGCTTCAGATAATGCATCGATTGACGCCATAAAATTCGTACGCTCATCTTCAAAACCCTTAGCATTACTCCAGATCTCAGGCTTTGCATTACCGCCTTCAGTGCCAGGAGCAAATGCAGGCCATGGTAAACCTGCCAACATCTTCACAATCTCTACGTTACTCTTAATGCTTTCTGCGTTGAACTCCGCTTGACCACGTGCAACCGGTGCCATACGACCAAAATGCGAACCTAATAAGGTTTTAGCCGCTTGACGATATTCGATAGCATCTTCTGGTTTTTGGAATTGTGCATTTGCCACACCTGCTGCC
>CAYFVY010000256.1:0-1791 GCA_964346715.1 uncultured Pelistega sp.
TCTCGACTAATGGATTATTGTACCTGTTAATTTAAGCGTGCTGTTAATTTGTTTAATTGAGATGTTTTCTCTACATCTTAATAAACGACACTACGCAGCAAGAGAGACATTAGCGATACGACTCAATATTCTTATCTGTTAATTGCACGGCTTCATGTAAGGCATTCGGCTCAAATACAAACGCCTGACCAAAGCCAGTCACTAAGGTACCTTTCTGTGGTTTTAAACCGAACATCACAAAGTCGTTCAAGCCCAACAGCACTTCAACTGTACCACCATGACGCTCGCGCAGACGCTGGGCCACCTCATTAAAAGCCTCATGTGTACGCGCTAAGACATGCGCCTCGACATCATAGATGAGTCGCATGCGCGCAAAAATATTACGCGCTTTAACTTCATCATCAATGAGCATCATCTGAGCTCGCCTCTGCTCAAGCAAGTGCTTAGTATGCGCTGCTAGACCTGAGACAAAGATATAAAAACAACCCTCATACTCAACAAAAGGCGCATAACTAATATGTGGAGTTCCTGTTATAGAGCCGTTAGTAGACAGCGTCGCTAACATTAAGGATTGTGACTCCTGATGTAAACGCTCAATATGCGGTAAAGATTCCTGCATCGACATTCTTGATACTCCTCAAAAACAGTTCTTAAGCAAAAATAATCAGACTTAACAAGCTATTGCACGCATTTACGCAAAAACCATTATGGTACTTTTTCACAATTGTCATGATAGAATCAAGACTATTTACAAAGCGTTTCGATAGTTCGAATTTATAACATGAGTCAACACCATGAGTAATATTACCATCTACCACAACCCCAAATGCGGCACATCACGTAACACCCTAGCGATGATTCGCGAGGCTGGCCACGAGCCAACAGTGATTGAGTATCTGCAAACACCCCCTACTCGTGCCGTTCTTGAAGGACTTTTAGCGCAAGCTGGCATTAAGCCAAGCGATTTAGTACGTGCGAAAGAACCCCTATTCGCTGAATTAGGCCTAGATAAAGAAGGCGTAACCGAAGAAGAAATCTTAAACGCCATCGAAGCAAATCCGATTCTAATGAACCGCCCCGTCGTCGTGACTGAAAAAGGCACCCGCCTATGCCGTCCTAAAGAAGTCGTGTTGGAGATTTTGTAGGTTTTTGGATTGACAGAATTAATTTGATAATACCTCTTAGTTGTTAGGTCAATCACATGCAACAACTCGGCCTCTATGAAACGCTTATCACGCAACTTATCGCCTCCAACCTAGACGATAAGAAGTTTTATATTGGTGAGCGTGCTTTAGATAAGACGGAAGCGGCCACGTTTTTGAGTCGCTTTCTGGCCAGTGTTTTAGAGTATGCGGTAAATGCTGTTCCTAGTGGTGATCAGCAATTAGCAAACCAGATCACGCTGGCGAATGATTTGCTTTTTTGGTTAAAGGACCGTCTACAAGATGACTCCCTCGTAGAGGATAATCTTCTTGATACACAGGGCCGTATTCTGACGGCTTTGTATACTCTGGATAATCCTATTGCCGAAGATATCTCGCGCTTTGTCCAAGATCACTATCCACAAACAGGGCTTTCACAAAGTGAGCTCTTCAATGGTAGTCATGCGGAACTGGCTTTAGAGTCCGAGCTTAAGCGTGAAACACTTCGATCTTTTGGAAAAAAATCAAATTTAATAAAAACTATAAAGTCACACAACAGCAAATTCGAATGGAACAACAACCTTTTTGTGTTGTTCCATTGCTTTCCATAAATCATATTTGGCTTGCATAGTTAACCAAGTTTCTGCTG
>CAYFVY010000257.1:0-734 GCA_964346715.1 uncultured Pelistega sp.
ATCGCAGGACACGTTATGCGTATTGAGCCACAAGCCGATGTCATCACTGAAGAAACCTTGGCCAAGGTTGTTTTTGCAGCACCGCCAACACCCCTTCCCCCTGTCGGTGAATTAGCTGAAGTCACCGTGCAATTACCCGAGCTACCAGCAAGCGCCACGATTCCTAACGCAGCCATTCGCTCTGTTGACGGTAAACGCGGTGTATGGAAAGTCATGGGTGAGGAACTCAGCTTTGTGCCACTGAGCCTTGGCCGCTCAGACCTGAATGGCCAAGTCCAAGTATTGCAGGGCTTAGAAGTCGGTGATCGCGTGATTGTCTACAGTGATAAAGTCATTAGCGCTAAAAGCCGTATTAAGATTGCCGACAGCTTAAATAGAGCAACCCGATGATTAGCCTAGCTGGTCGTGACATTCTCCATGCCTGGGGCAAATTTATCTTCACAGGCATAGGGCTTGGTCTGCTAATCGGCGTCACCTTAATTATGGCAGGCGTATATCGCGGCATGGTAGACGACGGTAAGGTGCTACTCGATAGCAGCGGTGCCGATCTATGGATCGTGCAAAAAGACACTATCGGTCCCTACGCTGAATCCTCCAGTCTACCCGATGATTTATGGCGCAGTATCCGCACCATGCCGGGCATCAGTGAAGTTGCCAATATCACGTATTTGACCATGCAGGTACGCAAAGACGATGAAGATGTGCGTGCTATGGTTGTTGGTATTAATGCGGGT
>CAYFVY010000257.1:744-1782 GCA_964346715.1 uncultured Pelistega sp.
GGCAGGCACACCTGGTTGGCCCACTCATCTGATAGCAGGTCGACAAATTACTCGTAGTCATTATGAAGCCGTGGTGGATATTGCCACGGGGTTTAAACTTGGCGACACCTTAAAAATTCGTCGTAATTACTATACCGTCGTAGGTATGACACGTCGTATGGTTTCTTCTAGCGGCGATCCGATGATCTTTATTCCACTGAAGGATGCCCAAGAAGCCCAGTTTCTAAAAGATAACGATGCCCTGCTTATGCAACGTCGTCGAACCGAAGCCAACCCTGCGTTTAACCGACCTGGTGTGCCTGGCTTACTAGAAGCGGTGACGAATTTACAGACTAGTAATAGTTCGGTGAATGCTGTCTTAGTGCGTCTGCAAGAGGGTTTTACTGCAGACGATGTCGCCGAGCCCATCCGTCGCTGGAAACGACTCACCGTCTATGACCGAGCGCAGATGGAAGGCATCCTGATTGGTAAATTGATTGCAACCTCAGCCAAACAGATTGCGATGTTTTTGGTGATCCTGTCCTTAGTGAGTGCAGCGATTGTGGCCTTTATCATCTATACCCTAACCATGGATAAGATTCGCGAAATTGCCGTATTAAAACTGATTGGCACACGTAATCGCACCATTGCCTGGATGATTTTACAGCAGGCTTTAGTCTTAGGGCTGATAGGTTTTGTGGTTGGAAAAATCAGCGCAACCTTATCGGCTCCCCTCTTTCCTAAGTATGTGTTGATGATACCAGGTGATTCTGTATTGGGTTTCTTCGCTGTGATGATTATCTGTGTTGTCGCTAGTATAGTTGCCATTCGTATGGCGATTAAAGTCGATCCTGCTGAAGCGATTGGAGGATAATCATGCATAAAAGATTGAAGGTTTATTGTGAGTGCGAATATGAGCAGCGTTAAAGAAACAAGCACGCATGGTATTCATATTGAAGGTCTATCAAAGCGTTATGGTCAGGGAGATACTGCTGTGCTCGCACTGAAAGAAGTCAATATGCATGTCGCACCTGGTGAGGTAGTCGGTTTAATTGGCCC
>CAYFVY010000258.1:0-1028 GCA_964346715.1 uncultured Pelistega sp.
CGCACCTTCCCATGGTTCCAAAATGTAAATTCCAGGATTGGCTGTCTCATCTGCATCACTGCCTGCGAGAACCATCCCTTCAGATACACCAAACTTCATCTTGCGAGGGGCTAAGTTAGCGACCATCACGGTAAGCTTGCCGATTAAGTCCTCGGGCTGGTACGAAGATTTAATTCCTGAGAATACATTGCGGTGCTTGCCTTCGCCAACATCTAGTGTTAGGCGTAACAATTTGTCAGACCCTTCAATGTGTTCACAGTTCACAATCTTGGCAATACGTAGGTCAATCTTGGCAAAATCATCAATCTTGATGGTTTCAGCAATTTCTTCACCACCTGGTTTTGGAGTTGGTGCAACTTCCTCTTGTGGCTCTAATAAGGCATCCATCTGTGCAACATCCACGCGCTGCATTAAATGCTTAAATGGAGCAATGGTTTGTGGCAGTTCAAGAGCATCAGACCAGACAAAGTTACGCCCTAAGCCAAAGAGTTCTTGCGCAACACGTTGGCTGAGTGCAGGTAATACGGGGCTTAGTAAGACTGATAAGGCTTTAAAGCCAGCAATTGCACGAGAGCAAATTGCTTGTAAATTGGCTTTCTGCTCGGCCTCAGCGGTGCTAATACCCTTAGCTAAAACCCACGGCTGGGCTTGGTCAAATGCCTGGTTTACGCGATCAGCATACGCCATCATGGTGCGAATTGCTCGGTTATATTCACGTGCCTCGAAGTCCGCGCTAATGGTCTTGATGAGCGGCTCAATCTCAGCAAGAATTTCAGTCTCGCTACCGTTATAGCCTAATTGACCGTCGAAATGCTTACTGATAAAGTTAGCTGCACGGCTAGCGATATTAATGTATTTACCAATCAGATCAGAGTTAACGCGTGCAATAAAATCGTCAGGATTAAAATCCACGTCCTCAACTCGTGAGTTCAATTTGGCGGCAATATAATAGCGCATCCATTCAGCATTCATACCCACATCTAAATAGCGTAATGGAGAAATACCTGTACCACGGCTCTTAGACATCT
>CAYFVY010000258.1:1040-1266 GCA_964346715.1 uncultured Pelistega sp.
CAACATTGCTGGCCAGAATAGGGCGTGGAAGTAAATAATGTCTTTACCAATAAAGTGAATCTGCTCGGTGTCACCGTTAGGATCGGTGATAGCGTCAAAATCTAGACCTTTGAGCTTGCAATAGGCTTTGAGTGAAGCCAAATAGCCCACAGGCGCATCTAGCCAAACATAGAAATACTTGCCTGGCGCATCGGGAATTTCGATACCGAAATAGGGTGCATCACGC
>CAYFVY010000258.1:1293-1778 GCA_964346715.1 uncultured Pelistega sp.
GTGCAGGAATTCAACACAGCGCTGGTCAGAGAGGTTAAAGAAAAAGTGTTCTGAACTCTTAAGTACTGGGGTAGCATTACTTAAGGTTGAGTAAGGATTAATTAATTCAGTGGCTTGATAGACCGAACTACAGACCTCACAGGCATCGCCATATTGTTCTTTGGCGTGGCAGTTCGGGCATTCACCCTTAATGTAGCGGTCAGGTAAGAACATACCCTTAACTGGGTCGTAGAATTGTTCAATAGTACGCTGACTAATTAAATCATTGGCTTTCAGTGCTTTATAGATAGCACCTGAAATTTCTGTATTCTCAGGGCTGTGCGTGCTGTGCCAGTGATCGAAAGCAATATGAAAACCATTCAAATACGTAGGGCGCTCATTAGCGATACGCTGCACCAACTCTTCAGGGGTGATGCCTTCTTTCTCGGCCTTAAGCATAATTGGCGCGCCGTGCGCATCATCCGCACAGACAAAGTGAACCGTAT
>CAYFVY010000259.1:0-1777 GCA_964346715.1 uncultured Pelistega sp.
CTTTCTGGCTTTGGTAATTTCCAAGTGCGTGATAAACCAGCTCGTCCTGGTCGTAACCCCAAGACAGGTGAAGTGATTCCTATCGCTGCCCGTCGTGTGGTGACATTTCATGCTAGCCAGATCTTAAAGTCAACTATTGAAAATCCTGAAGCAGAATTTGAAGAGTTTTAATTTCTGATTGTTTGTTGATAGTCAGTATGTGTCCTGGTAGTCAGTAAAGCACTAATCTGAAGAAAACCTCGTCCTTAAGTGGCGAGGTTTTGTATTTGAGGGATGGAAATTCGCATCTCTTAGTAAAAAGCGACAATAAATCACAGACATAGCCTATCAATTTAAGGTAGAATGCTAACTAGTAATCAATTGAAATTTAATTAGTCTTGGTAGATATATGACTCAAACTGATCTAACAACAACAGCCACCCTGCCTCCAATCCCTGCTAAGCGTTACTTTACCATTGGTGAAGTGGCCGAGCTTTGTGATGTCAAGCCACATGTGCTGCGTTACTGGGAGCAAGAGTTTACGCAATTAAGTCCAGTGAAGCGTCGTGGTAATCGTCGTTACTATCAACACCATGAAGTTCTATTAATTCGCAAAATTCGTGATTTATTGTATGAGCAGGGCTTTACCATTAGTGGCGCGCGTAATCGCTTAAGCGATGCACGTGATGCTATGCATGATGAGGATACCGCAGTACGCCTAAGCGCTCAGGAAATTCAGAGCCTACGTGGTGAGCTAAATCAAGCATTAGCGGAGTTGGATAAATTATTGCAGGCCTAAGGCTTCAGACTTGGTGCTTTAGGCTTAAGGTTTAATGCTTGCTGACGTAGTGAGCTGTTGCTAAAAGATAAAATAGTCTCAATTCAGTAGCTAACTAATTGAGACTATTTTTATGTGTATCGGCACTAGTGTGGTGTGTTAGTGCGTGGTACTAGTGTGGTGGATTTAAGAGAATATCGCGAGTGACTTGATCTATCTGCGTATGACCGCAGAAAGCCATGCTGGTCTCGAGTTCTTTCTGGATAATTTCCAGGGCGCGAGTCACGCCATCTTGACCATAGGCACCTAAACCATATAAAAAGGCGCGGCCAATCATGGTGCCTTGAGCGCCTAATGCACGTGCACGTAAGACATCTTGACCTGAGCGAATACCGCCATCTACCCAGACCTCCATGGGGCTATTGATTTTACCGAGAGCTTCAACAATAGCGGGTAGGGCAGCAATTGATGATGGAGCACCATCTAATTGACGACCACCGTGATTCGAGACCACAATCGCATCGGCGCCGGTCTGTGCGGCAAGTACGGCGTCTTCAGCATCCATAATGCCTTTTAGAATTAACTTACCATCCCAGCGTCCCTTAATCCATTCAATATCCCCCCAGTTTAAGCGCGGGTCAAATTGCTCCGCCGTCCAGGTGGAGAGCGAGCTGACGTCACTAACATTCTTGGCGTGACCGACAATATTGCCGAAGGTGCGACGCTTAGTCTGTAGCATATGCCAGCACCACTCTGGTTTAAGGGCGAGATTTAGCATATTCATTAAGGTGGGTTTGGGCGGTGTGCTAAGACCGTTCTTAATGTCCTTATGGCGTTGACCTAAGACTTGTAGGTCAAGTGTGACAACAAGTGCTGAGCAGCGTGCTCGCTTGGCGCGTTGAATCAAGTTCTCCATAAACTCGCGATCGCGCATCATATATAGCTGGAACCAGAAAGGGCGGCTTGTGTGAGCGGCGACGTCTTCAATTGAGCAGATGCTCATCGTGGAGAGCGTGAAGG
>CAYFVY010000260.1:0-1763 GCA_964346715.1 uncultured Pelistega sp.
TTCAAACGCACTAAAACGCAAGGATATTAAAGCAGTTCAAGCTTTGCTTGCTAACGGGGCAGACCCAGACTCAGTCCAAGGGGCTAGTAAAAGTGCTCGTGAAGTTGCTCAAGTGCTAGGGATTGGGTTTTGGCTTCAGCGTGAATCGCTTCACAGGGCAATCGGCTCTAGGTGCCACAGTGTCGACAAATCAATCCACTCAAGTAGGGCAGCAAAACCACGCAGAGAACCGCTCAGGTTATCGTGTATTTATTATGCCAACGGCTCATTCAGCTCGTATTAAAACGAATGGTGAGCGATATATTGCCCATGATAGCAAGGGATATGGATTGTTATTGGGTGCTGAAACTCAACTCAATCAGAGTCCTTGGACGGTGGGGGCGCATGTAGCACTTGGCACACTGGATCTTAAAGCGAAGGATTGGTCAGCGGATGGGGAATCACAAGTCTATGGCATCGGTTTACATGCACTCTATGTGCCTGACAGTCAACAGGGCTTCTGGGCGAATGGTTTAGCACGTGTAAGTTATGTGAAAGATGAACTGAAGCGCCATATTCAAATCGGCGACTATAGCGCTACGCATCGTAGTTCTTGGTCTGGCAGGAATGGTGTCTTAGGTGCAAAAGCAGGGTATCGCTTCGCACTGAACGAAAGTCTCGGTTTTAGTCCAGTGCTCTCACTCGATTACACGCATCTTAAGCGATCTTCTCATCATGAAAATGGCCCTGAGGCGACACGTCTAGGCCTCAAGAACACGCACCTTAATTCCTTACGTGCAGGGGCAGGAGTAGAACTTGATTGGTCGAAAGAACTTCTCTCTGGCAATACGATCCAAGCGAACCTGGCCTTGAACTGGCGTCATAAATTATTGAATAAGGATATTCATCATCAAGCCCACTTTATGGCGGCACTCAACATCAGCTTTAGCAATCGCCATCAACTCCATAATCGTCAAGCGCTGAACTTGCAAGCAGGTTTAAATTATCAAGTCAGCCAGCGCTTTGAGCTGGGTGCCCATATTTCTCATGACTGGTACCGTAAGGGTGGACGTAATGTTGCAGGGCACTTACCAGCGAAATATCGTTTTTAAGCGCTGGAAATTATTCCTTATCTGCTAATCATCTTTGGTAGATGAGGAATAAAATAATTGACATGCTGTAAGCTTTTTGTAAGAATAGAATTTCCTAAATTACAGAAGGTTTATATGGACCCCTCGCCTGAATCGTCATTATCTTATTTCATCTTATCCTCATCTCGCTATCTTTCTCTTACTAGGAGAGTCCGCTAATGGAATTTCTTCTAGATCCTAATATTTGGGCAGGTTTTATTGCCTTAGTTGCTTTAGAAATTATTTTAGGCATCGACAATCTTGTCTTTATTGCCATTCTTGCTGACAAACTCCCTCCTGAACAACGTGATAAAGCACGAATTATTGGACTTTCATTAGCCCTAATTATGCGCTTAGGTTTGTTATCCATTCTTTCATGGTTAATGGCCTTAACCACACCATTATTCATTGTGTGGGATGTAGAGTTATCTGGTCGCGATTTAATCTTAATTTTCGGTGGTGTTTTCCTGATCTACAAAGCAGTCTCTGAATTGCATGAAAAAATCGAAGGTAAAATTCACACGGCGAATACCAATGCAGCTTATGCTAGTTTCTGGGTAGTTGTTTCGCAAATCGTTGTGCTAGATGCTGTTTTCTCATTAGATGCGGTTATTACAGCGATCGGTATGGTTGATAATATATATGTCATGATGG
>CAYFVY010000261.1:0-1272 GCA_964346715.1 uncultured Pelistega sp.
CTTGGTTGATTATCTACAAGATGCGAAACAAGCGGATTCAATTGAGGTAGGTACTTTATTTGAGCCTGATATGGAGGCCTTAAATCGTCTTAAACCTGAAGCCATTATTATCGGCGGACGTATGGCGCCTAAGTATGACTCAATCGCTAAACTCGGCACGGTGATTGATGTCACCAATACAGGCGTATCAGTTGATACCTCACAGAAACTTATTGTTGAGCTAGGTAAATTATTCGCCAAGCAAGAGCAGGCAGAAGTCCTACAGAAAACCTTAAGTGAAGAATTAAATACCACTAAAGCCCTGTTAAAAGACCAAGGCAAGGCCTTAATGATTATGGTAAATGGTCCTAAGATTGCTTCTTTCGGTACGAAATCACGCTTTGGCTATTTGTTTAATGATTTCGGTTGGCAAGCAGCTGATACGAATGAAAGTACGGCACGACATGGGCAGCCAGTCTCTTTTGAATTTATTCGCCAACTCGATCCGGATTGGTTAATTGTGATGGATCGCAGCTCTGCCATCCAAGCCAAAGGGGAGAATGCCAAAGCAGTGCTTGATAATGCCTTATTAAAAGACAGTAAAGCCTTTAAAAATAATCAAGTGATTTATCTCGATAGTTCTTCCTATCTAGCCTCGGGTGGCTATCAACAAATGATGCGTGAATTAACACTTTTACGTGAAGCCGTTACCAGCGCGAAGAATAAGGCACAAAGTACCGCGCAGGATACAGCACTGAGTTCAGAACAGAGCGCGCTACAAGCAAGTTCAAACAATTAATCAAGGGTCTAGTACGCAATAATCAATGCTTATACGTGTTCTGTCACTTGCTACCTTTCTCACACTCGTACCGATTAGTCTATTTGTCGGTGTCAGCGAGGTTTCTCTGAGTTCCTTAATAAATGATGCAGCGGCTCGTGAGGTTTTCTTGGCGAGTCGCCTGCCACGCACGGCCTCGGTTATTCTGACGGGGATGTCGATGGCCAATGCGGGTTTGATTATGCAGATGTTAATGCGTAATCGTTTTGTGGAACCTTCGATGACAGGCACTACGCAGGCGGCGGCTTTAGGCCTACTAGTGGTGACTCTGCTTATGCCGCAAGGCTCAGTGGCGATGAAGATGCTGTTTGCCTGTTTGGCCGCCTTAGCGGGTTTAGCAGGTTTTATGGCGATAGTTCGTGTCCTACCACCGACGGCCAAATTACTCGCTCCTTTAGTTGGGATGATTTATGGGGGAGTGATTGGTGCTGTTGCCACGTTTATCGCGTATGAAT
>CAYFVY010000261.1:1282-1749 GCA_964346715.1 uncultured Pelistega sp.
CTGGTTTATAGGTGACTTTTCCAGTGTGTTAGCCGGACGCTATGAGTTACTCTGGTTAACAGCAGGTTTCTGTCTTCTCTCTTATTTCTTCTCCAATCAATTTACAATTGCCGGCTTAGGCAAAGATATCAGCATTAATTTAGGTTTAAATCATAATGCCATTGCCATGATTGGTTTACTTATCGTGGCGCTGATTTCAGCACTTGTGGTGGTGACGGTGGGGGCGATTCCTTTTATCGGTTTAGTTGTGCCCAATATTGTGAGTCGCTTGCTGGGTGATAATGTTCGCCAAACGCTGCCTTGGAATATGTTAAGTGGTGCCGCCCTGGTCTTAGCCTGTGATATTGCTAGTCGCCTTATTAACTACCCCTACGAAATCCCTGTCGGTACTATTATCGGTGTTGTGGGAACAATATTGTTCCTCTACCTCTTATATGCTCGACCACGTCCCATGCGTTATCGCTATG
>CAYFVY010000262.1:0-394 GCA_964346715.1 uncultured Pelistega sp.
CACCCGAAAACATTCAATAAAGCGGCGGCAACGGAGTTATTTGGTAAGCCCTTAGAACGAGATTACTTATTAGCGGATCTGCTTAAGCGCCCTAATGTTTCTTATGAACAAATCATGAGCCTGCCAGCTGATCAAGATTTCCGCTCAACAGAAACCTTAAGCGATATTGAAATCGAACAAATTGAAATCCGCTTAAAATACGCAGGTTATATTACTCGCCAGAAAGTCGAAGTCGATCGTCATCTACACTATGAAAATCAGAAAATTCCGAGTGATATGGATTATGATTTGATGACTAATTTGTCTTTCGAAGCGCGTGACTTATTAAAGCGTCATCGTCCAGAGACGATAGGTCAAGCTACACGTATTCAAGGCGTTACACCAGCGGCAATAT
>CAYFVY010000262.1:404-1739 GCA_964346715.1 uncultured Pelistega sp.
ATCCTTGCTCTTGATTCAACTTAAGCGCTTACAACAGTCTGTTTAAGGGAGTAGAACATTGCAATTGGATATTCGTCAACAACTACTGCATGGAGTGCAGGAACTCGGTTTAGCATTAAGTGCTGAGCAAGAACAGAGCCTGCTTCAGTTTATGCAACAACTTAAGCGTTGGAATAAAACCTATAACTTAACGGCTATTAAGAATGACGAGCAGATGCTTAGCCATCACATCTTAGATAGCTTAGCGGTGCTTAAACCATTACGCAATACCTTTTCCCACAAAGCTGTAATTACGGTTTTAGATGTTGGCTCTGGTGGTGGATTACCTGGTGTTGTACTGGCTATAATGAATCCAGATTGGCAAATTCAATGTGTCGATGCTGTTGAGAAAAAGACCAGCTTTATTACTTTAGTTTCAGGTGTTTTAGGATTAAAAAATCTAAGCTCTAAGCATTCTCGTATTGAAGAATTGCAAATAGAACCCGTTGACTTAGTGATCTCAAGAGCATTTGCATCGCTTGCTGACTTTGCCAATTGGTCGGGCCATCATGTGGCGCATGACGTTCATCTAATCGCCATGAAAGGGCATTATATTGAGTCTGAGGTTGAAGAATTGCAAGCCCATAGTGATTGGCATGTAGCATCATATGAAAGCATTACGGTTCCGCAGCTAGATGCACAGCGCTGCTTAATCTATTTACAACGAAATAACCACGCACAAAGAGGAAATTAAATTGGCAAAGATCTTTTGTATTGCGAACCAAAAGGGCGGTGTTGGTAAAACCACTACGGCTATTAATTTAGCGGCCAGTTTAGCCACTCACAAGAAACGTGTTCTACTTATTGATTTAGACCCACAAGGTAACGCTACCATGGGTAGTGGTGTTGATAAGAATGAACTTGATTTAAATATTTACCATGTCTTAATTGGCCAAGCTACTGTTGAACAAGCGAGTGTGCGCTCTGAGACTGGTGGCTATGATGTCTTACCGGGCAACCGTGAGTTATCAGGCGCGGAGATTGATTTAATTCAATTAGACCAGCGTGAACGTCGCCTAAAGAATGCTTTGGCGGAGGTGATGGATAATTATGATTTTATCCTTATCGATTGCCCACCGACATTATCTCTTTTAACCTTGAACGGACTGGCTTGTGCGCATGGTGTAATTATTCCTATGCAGTGTGAATATTTCGCACTTGAAGGACTTTCAGACTTGGTGAATACGGTAAAACGAGTTAATAAGAATATTAATCCTGAATTAACACTGATTGGCTTACTACGCGTTATGTTCGACCCACGTATGACCTTACAGCAGCAAGTCTCTGGTCAATTGG
>CAYFVY010000263.1:0-1734 GCA_964346715.1 uncultured Pelistega sp.
TCCCCAATAGATTGATTTAAAGAGTTTTATTATGACAGAAACCGAATTTCTTGTCCGTGCAGACAATATTTTAGACCAAATTGAAGACCAAGCCGAGAGCTGGTTTGAGCATCTCGATATTGATGTGGATGCTAATCGTGAGGGTCAGGTTCTAACATTGGTATTTAATGCTAAGAGCCATGTCGTGGTGAATGCGCAAACCCCACTACAAGAAATGTGGTTGGCCGCACCAACTGGCGCTTTCCACTATCGTTTAGACGGTGAGACATGGGTTGATACACGTGGTGGCCCTAACTTAGCTGAGCAAATTAGTTTTCGCTGTACCGAGATTGTTGGACGTGATTTAGTGGTGACGATTAAGGGTTAATAGCACCCAACTGACCAAGCTCTAAATCCCATAAAAAACCTTCATCCTAATCGAAGAATGAAGGTTTCTTATGCGCACTTGCGCGTTTTTCTGCTTATTCAGGGCACCTGAGCGCCTATCAGCTAAGCGCTCGCTACTCTCTATTTAGAATCGAATAGGTGGTCCACCCGTTGGGTTAAACGACTGAATCAGGTCACCAATCGCATCATTCTGACGTTGTTGAGCAGGTCTAGCAGCTCCTGTAGCAGTGCCACCACCAGAACCAGCGCCTAAGCTGGTAATAGCCTTACCTTGAGGGAATTCTTTATAGTAGAAGTTATCCCCTGACTTAGTTAAGCCAGCTGGCAATTTGCCTGGACCAACAACAGGGACATCTTTCAGGGCTTTGCTCATATAGCTCATCCAGATTGGCATAGCAGCTCCACCACCTGTCTCACGGTCACCCAATGAGTTAGGTTGGTCAAAGCCTAACCACGATACGCCGACAAGTTTTGGCGTATAGCCAACAAACCAAGCATCAAATGAGCGGTTGGTGGTTCCTGTCTTACCTGCGATATCGTTACGCTTTAAGGTCGCTTGTGTGCGTGCTGCGGTACCAGAGCGGGCTACACCACGCAGAATATCATTCATTACATAGGCGGTACGTGCATCAATTACACGGTGTGCTTCGTCACCGGCTTTAAGTGGTTGGGCTTGCATGATCGTGACGCCATTACTATCCACAACGTGGGTGATGATGTATGGATTAATACGGAAACCACCATTGGCGAAGACTGAATATGCACCAGCCATCTGTAATGGGGTTACGCTACCAGCACCCAGTGCCATGGTTAAGTATGCGCCCTTAGGTGGTTGACGCTTAGGATCAAAGCCAAAGCGGGAAATGAATTCCATAGCAAAGTCTGCACCTACGGCTTCAAGAATACGAATTGAGACCATATTCTTAGACTTATACATGCCGTTGCGTAAGGTCTGGCTTGGCGTGTACGAATCACCGTAGTTCTTTGGCTGCCATGGTTTATTACCTGTTTGTTTGGCCGATAGGACAAACGGCATATCCGAAACATTCGTCTCTGGTGTTAAACCACGCTCAAGCCCAGCGGCATAAACAAAAGGCTTAAAGGTTGAACCAGGTTGACGCCAAGCTTGGGTGACACGGTTAAAGTCACCAAGATGGAAGTCAAAACCACCAATCATAGACTGGATAGCGCCATCTTCAGGATTTAAAGCGACAAAAGCGCCTTGTACAAGTGGTAAGTTAATAATACTCCAGCTGTCTTTCATCTTCTCGATATACACGACAGAACCACGTTTGATACGACGTGACTCGCTAACGTTCGCGGCTAAAGAGCGGCGAGAGTTATTTA
>CAYFVY010000264.1:0-1732 GCA_964346715.1 uncultured Pelistega sp.
CATCTGGGGCCGAGTATTATGCACACTAACCACGCCTTTTATCGCTTTCTCAAGCACGCTGAGCGCGAGGCCGATGCCTTAATCTTGGCCGGTGATATTTTCAATGTCTGGTTTGGTGATGATGTGGCACTTAAGCAGCCACAGCCTTGGTTACGTGAAGCGATGAAGGCATTTATCGAATGCGCTCAGCATACACCTATCTATTTTATTCATGGTAATCGTGATTTCCTGCTTGGACACCAACTCTGCCAAGAACTAGGGGTACATCTCCTACCTCCAGAAACCCTGATTCGTAGCGATGCTGGCCTACTCTATGTCTGCCATGGCGATGAGTTCTGCACCGACGATATACGCTATATGGCGCTACGTCGCAAGCTACGTAATCCACGTATTCAAGCCTTATTCCTCGCTCTACCACGTACTGTTCGCCAAGCGATTGCCAAGTATGCGCGCTATATGAGTCAGCGCTCTCAACGCAAGACTTATGAAGTGATGAAAGCGCAGGAAAAGCAAGGTAACTTAGATATTCAGACTAAGCCAGGCGACATACATGCCGAAGCTAATCCACCTACTTTAGAGCAGCATTCCGCTGACTCGCGAGACTCATCATCGAGTACGGGCTTAGCATCTGGCCAACAACCCTCGAATGATTATTATGATGTCAACGATGCAGCGATTGAACAAGCACTCTTAGTGGTGCAAGCTGAGCTCGGTGAGCTTCCTGCATTAATGATTCATGGCCATACTCACAAGCCCGCACTACACAGCTTGCCGAATCTTGCCACACCACGCATAGTCTTACCGGATTGGGACTTTGACCACCAGCCTGAACAGCCTCGCGGCGGCTTTTTAAAGGTCGAAAAAAAATCGGTGTCTTTATTGCCGTGGGATAAAGCCACATTAACACCGATTCATTTCACGCTATAGAGCTGAGGCTTACAGCTTAAGTTTAGGGCTTGGTTTTGGCTCAAGCTAACACACTACGCTCTAAACTTAGTTTAGGGTTTTAAATTATATTCAAGGCCCATAAACCAACCACCACACCAAAGGCAATTCGGTACCAAGCGAATGGACGGTAAGAGTATTGTGAGATAAAGCGCAATAAAGCACGTACTAAAAATAAAGCACTGATAAAAGCCAGAACAAAGCCAATCACCACCGCCCAGATATTATCTTCCGATAGTTGACCACCGTATTTATATAAGCTCAATGCGGTCGCGGCAATCATGGTCGGCATAGCCAAGAAGAACGAGAACTCAGTCGCTGTCTTACGGTGTAGGCCAGCAAACATACCAGCAATAATCGTAGCACCAGAACGTGAAGTACCTGGAATCATCGCTAAGCACTGAGCAAAACCGACAATCAGCGCTTGCTTGGCCGTGATATCTTCAAGACGTACAGTCTTCTGCTCAAGTTCGGCATCATTCATCTGACCATGTTTCGCCATATCAGGACGACGCTCAACCCACAGCATAATCAAGCCACCAAGCACGAGGGTAAAGGCATACACCATAAACTTACCATCGAGCAGTGCGCTAATATACTTAATCAGCAATAAGCCAATAATTGCCGCTGGCAAGAAGGCCAGTAAGAGATTACGCACGAAAAGCATCTCGGTGCGATCGCCCGTAAAGAAACCCTTAATGAGCTGAATTATGCGCTCGCGGAAGATCCACATCACCGCAAGGATTGAACCAAGCTGAATAACGATCTCATAGACCTTATATTGGCC
>CAYFVY010000265.1:0-1720 GCA_964346715.1 uncultured Pelistega sp.
GACACTCATGGATTTTACAAACACATCGCGGCAGTCTGGATACCCGCTAAAGTCAGTCCCACTAACACCTAGAATAATCTGTTTAATGCCTTGAGACTTGGCGTAAATCCCCGCATACATTAAGAATAAGGCATTGCGTCCATCCACCATGGTATTCGGTGGCGCCCCCTCTTTTTCTTGAATACTCGCTTGATTGTCCATTAAGGCATTCTGTGTTACTTGCCCGATAAGCGATAAATCGATAATGGTTTGTTTAACGCCGAGGTCTTGAGCAATACGACGAGCGTATTGCAACTCTATGGCATGGCGTTGACCGTAGGTAAAACTAATGGCTTGGACCTGATTCGGCCCATACGTAGCGAGCGCCTGGAATAAACAGGTCGTCGAATCTTGGCCACCCGAAAAGATGACCAAGGCTTGATCTAAAGAAGTCATGTTAAGAATTTCCGTAGTTTTGATTTCGTTAATTGCTTAACGGCTAATTAACGGCGTGGGAGGATTCCGAACCACGCAAAGAGCCATCAGTATACTACGATCGCTCAAGAGGATTGTGAAGATGAGTGCGATCCGCCTCTGCTTACTGAGGGAGAGAGCGTAAGCAGAGGCATTTCGCGACTGCAAAGCAGCCGTCGACGATGTCGACACTCGTATTATGACAAAAAATATTGCGGAAATATCTCTTTTTATATATTTTCAAATAATTTTATTTGGCTCGTAGTTTTATCAAGAATAAGTATCAAATTGATTCTCTCTTAAAACACTAACAACTCGAACACAAAGCGAGTTTCATCAAGACTCAGAGTCTGATTTACCCAATTGCTCACGCTCGATCTTATCCATGGTTTTACTGAGTTCTTCTTGGTGTTTACGAATCCGCGGACGAATCACATATACCCATAATACCCAATGCCCCACAATCGCCACCACGACAATAACGATAAGCCAAATAAGATAATTATTCATATATATTCCCAACTAGAAAGAGCCAAATAAAGTACCAAGTGTGATCACCACTGCCAAGGCAAATACTGGACCAATAATCGTCACTGCCGCAATATTCAAATATGATTGGCGATGGTTCATACCGCAAATAGAAAGTAAGGTAATAATAGCACCACAATGCGGTAAGGTATCAAAACCACCCGCCGCAATCACCGCCACACGGTGTAAGAGTTCAGGGCTAATATTATTTTCTACTGCCATGCGTAAGTAGTCGGCACCAAGTGTCTGTAGGGCAATACTTAAACCACCAGATGAAGAGCCCGTGATACCTGCCAAGGTCGACATTGCTACTGCTTCAGAAATTAAGGGATTGCCTGGTGATACGTTCAGAACCAAATCACGCAAAATAGCAAAACCTGCAAGGCTAGCAATAACCGCGCCATAGCCCACTTCAGAGGCGGTGTTAAACGCTGGCAACATAGATCCTAAAGTGCCCTTATTAATTGAATCTTTAAGATTCTTCCAACGTGGCCAGGCAATGGCAATCAACCAAATACACGCAAAGACCAGAGAAATAATAATTGCCCACATACCAATGCTCTTAGCTGGATCTAAGCCAGCATAGCGCAGATTAACTGCCGTGAAATCCATCCCAGGAAATACCACATAGGTAAATAAGGCGTTCAAACCAATTACGATGACAAGGGGCGAGAAAGCCAACCTGATAGGCATAGGATTATGCTCATCAATGCTCTCATCTTCAACTCCATCATTGTGC
>CAYFVY010000266.1:0-1684 GCA_964346715.1 uncultured Pelistega sp.
AGTTCAACCCATCAGCATCATCCACTGGGCGGGTTGGTAATTTTAAAATTAAATCAGCGGCAAGCCAAAGCAAGGCCGTCAACACGCCTGACCACATCCAACTCCAACCGGGCCACTCACCTTCAATCCAGGCTTCAAATAAGCGACTAGGTATGGCAGCAATGACAAAGATCGGTAAGACGTGCAGAAAGTGTGCAAAGACACCAAATTGCAACATGCGTTTACGCACCAGCATAATGGCATAAATCACCAACACATAAGTCAGGGCATGTCGACCCAGCACATTGGTATCATGAACATCCATTAATATACCAAACACAAAAGCAGCGACCATGCCAACACCCGGTGCACCGTATGCACACCAGAACGCCAATATCAACAGCAGAATATCCGGTGAGCCTGGCCAAGCGCGCCAAGGTAATAGCGAAGCTAACCACACAGCAAGAATTGTGCCCCAAACATAGGTTTTCGAGGCCATAAACTCTTCTGTATCAACATCCAGTGGACGTAAGGTATTCATCGGTTTTTTGCTCATCGACGCGTCTCCTTAGCCGGCTTCGGGGCTAATTGTGCACTGATAATGCTATTGAGTGTGGCGCCTTTGGCTGCGCTTAATGCCGCCCCTGTACTTTGTCCAAGAGAAACACCATTGGGTTTCGTGCTAGGCTTCGTATTCGGTATTGCGTTAGGTTTTGCGTTGGGTTGAGAAAGCGTCGCCTCCTCGCTCGTACCCTCTTGCGGCTTATCACTCTCGTGCGGAGTCGGCTCTAGCAGCAGAACGAGGAAATGCAAGAATCGCTCAGGGTGTGCAGCAGGCTCAACAAAAGCGCGTACAAAACCTTGGCTCGAGTTGCCTTCAATCTCAATTACCTTACCAATCGCTAAACCAGCAGGATAGACGCCGCCAACACCGCTTGTCACCAAATTATCACCGACTTTAATATCGGCTCCGGTTGACAAATAACGTACCTCAACGCGTTCATTCATGCCACTACCAAATACAATCACACGCAAACCATTACGTAACACTAAGGCAGGAATCGAAACGCGCTCATCGGTGATCAAGGCCACCTCAGAAGTATTCGCTGTCACACGCTGAATCTGACCAACCACACCACCTTCACCAATTAGCGGCATACCGGGTTTAATGCCGTCTTGACTGCCCTTAGTGAGGACTAGGGTATGATGCAGGGGGTTAGCAGCTGTATATAAAATTTCAACAGCAACTGAATCGATGGGAACTGAATTTTTAATCCCTAAAAGGCGTCGCAACTGTGAGTTTTCAGACGCCATCTGCGCTGCATGTACGGAAATCTGCGCCAGTTCAATCTTCTGGCGTTCAGTTTCAATCAATTGTTGCTTGGAGAGTTCAACAGCATTGGACCAGTCATAAACTTGATTAACCCAATTACGCGGCCATAAGGCAGCTTGTTGAAACGGATAAAGAGCAGTCGCAATCGCGCTGCGCGCAGGCGACAGTAGACTCCAATGGGAGTCTACAACCATCAGTACAACACAAAGTAAGCCTAAGAAAAAAAGTTTAACTTCCGCAGCTTGACCTTGCTTGAACAATTGTAAGGACTTGTCTTGCGGCATTCAAAACCCTAAGCCTAACAATAAACATGACAACCCAACACTAAGACGTGGGGTTGCACATGCCTTATTCATTGATAAAGACTGGCCC
>CAYFVY010000267.1:0-1666 GCA_964346715.1 uncultured Pelistega sp.
ATTTAATGAACATGAATACGCTATGGCGCTGCACACAGACACCGACCATCCGCACGTGCATTTATGCGTGACCATGCAAAACCACCACGGCCAGCGCATGAACCCCCGTAAAAATGATTTATTTGAGTGGCGTGTACTCTTTGCTGAAAAGATGAGAGAACAAGGCATTGAGTGTGCAGCCACCAAACGAGTACATCGAGGGCAATATCAAAAAGCGAAAAACAGCACGGTTCATAACATTGTGAAACGTGGTGGCCAATCATATGTTGATATGGCTAGGCGACAGCAAATCATTGATGCCATTAAAAACGACAAGCGACCTGTCCACCCTTATTTACGTGAGCAATTAGAAACAAATAACCTGGTGCTAAGTGAATTAAAAACTCTTTCAAGAGAGCTTTATAAACAAGGTTTAAAGACAGAAGCTAAAGCAGTTAGCAGTCTTTCAAACCAACTTCAACAAGCCCAGCCAATAACCCAAGCTCAAGCCGCTTTTGACCAACAACGACAACCCGAATTAGAACGTTAATAGAATAGCCGCCCTCGATGCGGCCTTTTAATTTATAGGAATAGTGAATTATGAAAACACTGATTATTGCTGAAAAACCATCTGTCACACGTGACATTGCAGCAGCACTTGGATTAGGCAAGGCAATGGAAAACGATACTCTTGTTATCAGCAATTGTATTGGCCATCTTGTACAAATTACATACCCATTGGATCAGAACCAAGCCCTACCAATATTACCGAAAGAATTTGATTTAAAAATAATTGATGCCGTAAAAGAACAGTTTAATAAACTTGCTAGTCTTATTAAACGAAATGATATTACGACTATTATCAACGCATGTGACGCTGGCCGTGAAGGTGAGCTTATCTTTCGTCTAGTTTATGAGAAAGTAAAAAGTAATAAACCAATTGAAAGAATGTGGCTTCAATCAATGACCCCTGAAGCGATTAAAGCCGCCTATACAGGCCGCAAGCCTGGTATTCAATACCAATCTCTATATGATGCTGCACGTAGCCGCTCAGAAGCTGACTGGCTCTATGGGATTAATGGCTCAAGAGCCGTTAAAAATGCCGTTGGCCGTGTAATGACCCCGACATTAGCGATGGTTGTTGACCGTTACGAAGCTAACGCCAACTTCAAACCTGAAATCTATTATGAAATTATGGCGGATTTTAGGATAGTTTCAGGCACGTACCAGGGCAAACTTATCAGAGATAATAATGATGTGCGCTGCTCATCAAAAGAACAAGCTCAATCTCTTATTAAGCAATTACAAACGCCCGATCCATGCAAAATCGAAGAAACAAAAGAGCTTAAGAAAAAGCTACCTCCCCTACTCTTTCATTTAACTGGATTGCAGCAAGAGGCTAACCGTAAGTTTGGCTACAGTGCAGCGAACACCTTAGCCATTACCCAAGCGCTTTATGAAAAGCATAAGGTGGTTACTTACCCACGGACAGACTCTAACGCCCTGCCGAGCGACTACCTGGACACAGCGCAGCAAACCATGCAAAGCCTAGTCAGCCCCTACCCGACAGCCTCAACCGTTCTTGATAATAACTGGCTTCAGCTTGATAAAAGAATCTTTAACGATGCAATGATTTCAGATCACTTTGCAATTGTGCCAACAGGGAAAATACCTAACTCTTTAACTG
>CAYFVY010000268.1:0-1656 GCA_964346715.1 uncultured Pelistega sp.
TTAAAATCAATTCCTGATAACGCACAGAAAGAGTCTGTATGTAATCAGGCTGCTGAGATGTTCAAACAAATGACAGCAGGCGCACCTCAGTCATAAGTGTTCGTGTTTCTATAGGCATAAGCGCTATTGCTTAGAAGCATAATAGCTTCGCACCTAGAAACTACTAAGCTGCAAACTCACTCTTAAGAGTTGGATTTGCAGCTTTTTTCATGCGTAAAAACTAGTAATTTTTCTTTAGCACACACTTCTTAAAAACGTAGTTTGGCGGTTTTAAAATTAAAAATATAAACTTCCCACGCTATATAAATATTACTTATATTAGTAAATTCTAATTTAATGCTATAATGAGTTTATCAAAGTTACTAATTTTGGGGTAATTATGCAGTGGCTTACGTGGTTAAACAAAAATCTTAGCCTAAGTATTCCAATCGTTTTAGCTTTAGGCTTTGCTACTGGGCTGATTGTCGATAGCTCTCCCTTGAAGGCACTGATTACACCGTTAACGCTCTTAATGGTCTATCCCATGATGGTTGGCGTGCGTATGAAGCAGTTGTTCCAATCAGGCGGGGCAGCAGTGCAATGGTGGGCCATATTGATTAATTTTATTGTCATCCCCGCGGTCGCTTATGGTTTAGGTAGAGTGTTTTTTCCTGATCAAACGGCTCTAGCCTTGGGCTTATTATTGGCGGCACTCTTGCCAACCAGTGGCATGACAATTTCGTGGACTGGTTTTGCCAATGGTAATGTAGCCGCTGCGATTAAGATTACGATTATTGGCTTATTCTTAGGCTCTGTATTGACACCTTTTTATGTTAAAGCTTTATTAGGTGCTGAGTTGCCGATGCAGTTAGACAGTGTATTTCAGCAGATTCTTCTTTTTATCGCTATCCCTTTACTGTTTGGTCAACTGACACGGACTTATTTAGTGAAGCGACATGGCCAAGAGAAATTTCAAAAACAGATTGGGCCTAAGTTTCCGCCTTTTTCAACTCTGGGTGTATTAGGTATTGTTTTTGTAGCGATGGCTTTAAAGTCACACGATCTGATGCAATCACCACAATTACTATTGAGTATCCTAGTGCCTTTACTCTTGCTCTATGCGATTAACTTCACCTTGAGTACGTGGTTGGCTAAAAGTCGCCTTAATCGTGGTGATGGTATCGCCCTAGTGTACGGTACTGTAATGCGCAACCTATCAATTGCCTTAGCTTGGGCGATGACTGCTTCTGGTGAAGCTGGTGCTGATGCAGCTTTATTAATTGCTTTGGCGTATATCATCCAAGTACAGTCTGCAGCCTGGTATGTGAAACTGTCGGCACGTATACTTCCAGCTGCTGAGGTGGAGTCTTCAGGCGCTACGTAAGCTATAAATCTATGTGGCGCCTGAAAGAAGTTAAAAAATGCCGTTTAATGAAAAGAACTCATTAAACGGCATTATTGGTTTAAGCTCAGACAGCCAATTTCTCAGCTAAATTTGCCTATAGCAAGAACAGTAGGGGTGACTCGTTCATTATCACCTCATGTGCTGCCTAAGGCATTTATCTCGTTAGGCAAACTAGGCCTTATTGAGCTTGCTGAGTTGGTCTTGCACCTGGGCTAAGAGGGCGCTGAACTCAGCTACACGAGCTTGTTCTTGCTCAATTACCGCCATCGGCG
>CAYFVY010000269.1:0-1647 GCA_964346715.1 uncultured Pelistega sp.
CAAATTCTTTGGTGATTTCATCCCACAATTCACCCATATCATCAAAGTGAATTTGCACATCGAAAAGCTCTAAGTTTTCCGAATTAATTTCACCACCAAGTACGGGTGGTTTTTTAAAGCTATATACCGTGTTTTCTGGCATCTCTTGTTCTAGAAGCGGTGCTAATAGCTCGATAGAAAAGTAATCAATCACAAAGTCATTATCGCTCAACAGAGTCTTAAATTCATCTAAAGAGTCTGCAATGACTTCTAACTCACCATCTAAAGTATCTAAAAAGAGGATTTCACCCGTTGCTGGTGCAATCAGAAAAGCATCGCCGAGTTTGGTGATCATAGCGATTTCTAATTGTTCGCTATCGCATAACCAATACCAACTGCGTAATAAATCGTTAGCATTGTACTTCTCACTATTAATCGTCAGGTTCTGAATTTCCATTTTAAAAATCCTCTAAGGTAAAAATAAGCCACTGTGTATGGGCAGTGGCTTTGAGGTGAATTTTACATGAAGTCGATATACATACTTGTGTTTACGTACTATAACGTTGTAAAAAGGTCTCGTCATCCGTAAACATATAACGAATGGCATCAATAAAACTAATAAATACCGAGAGAGGGATAAAAATCAGCGAAATTAAGATGAAGACTATACCTGCGAACATCTGATTGAGGTAAAAACGGTGGGCACCAGTCCATCCAAGAAAAAGTGCTAAAACGATAGCAATTTTACGTGTATTGGTCGGTCTATTCAGTTCCTCACCATGATTCTTATGTAGCCAAATACTAATCCCTGCTGTGATAATCAGCGCCAGAATAATCTTCACGGGATGTGCTTGCACATAAGCCCAGATAGAGTTAAAGAAGTCATTGAGATTATATAAAACAATGCCTGTCCATTCGTAAACTAATTCTGCAAAGCCACGGAAGACACCCTCGCCAAATGTCAGTGCGATTAGAACCACACAGAAGACAATAATTGGCACTAAAATCTTTTGCATTATATAAATTTCCTTAAAGAAATATGAGCTTAAAGGGCTGCTAGGCCAAAGGACATAGCAATCCATAACGGTGTAAAATGATTATCACCTATATTGAATCTAAAGTGAGTAAATCAACCATGAAAGATGCTACAAAAAATGTCAATTTTGCCATTCATGGCATGACATGTGCATCCTGTGTGCGTCGTGTAGAACGTACAATTGCAAAATTAGAAGGCGTAGGCCAGGTCAGTGTTAACTTAGCGGCTGAATCTGCGCACGTTGAAATGCTAGATGACAAGGTTGATGAGCATACTGTTATCAATGCGGTAACTAAGGCAGGTTTTGAGGCCAAGGTGATTAAGCAGGCCGATAAACAAACTGTAGAGCTTATGGAGTCGCGCCAAAAAGAAACACAGTATTTTTCGCGCTCGTTTATTTTAGCCGCAGTGCTGACTTTTCCTGTCTTCGCCACAGAGATGGGGGCGCACTTTGTCTTGGCCTTTCGTGCTTGGTTGTACTCGGTGATGAGCCTCGAAAGTGTTTGGATTATGCAATGGGTACTCACGACGATTGTGCTGTTTATTCCAGGTCAACGCTTTTTTACCCTAGGCTTTAAGGCGCTAGCGCAGCGTAACCCAGATATGAACTCTCTAGTGGCTCTGGGGGCAGG
>CAYFVY010000270.1:0-1641 GCA_964346715.1 uncultured Pelistega sp.
TAAGTTGCTCATTCTAAGCTGCTAATTACTCCTCGTCCGCACCACGATATCGCTTATACGGCATGATGTTCCATGTACGCTCTTGTAAGCTCTCAAGATTAATCGAAGATGGCACTTCTTCTAAGAGTTTCTTCGCAACTTGCAACTCTCTTTCTACCTCTGCCCGATCTTGATACATAAACTCATCTGAAGCAGTTTCAGGTGCTTGCTCTAACTTCTCTTCTAAGTCACTGATAATGCGTTGTTGCAAGCTCTTCAAGTCTCTTCTTGCATCACCACGCCATGCTGGCTGTAAGGTACGGTTATGATCTAGCAAGGCGGTATACTCAGCGTACACGTCTTGGTAAACATCACTTGCATGATAGCGCGCATCAAAAGTAGCCGCTTCTAAATCCAGTAGATCTAAGCTGGCTGGGTCTAGTGGCACTGGACGCTTCGAGCCACCCAAGCGCGTATAGTGCGTATAGTACGGATACATACTACGAATCACACTACCCACAGGTAAGGTCGCTTCTCCATGCTCATCAACTCCTTTGGGTTGAATCCCTTGAATGCCCGCCAAGGCCGACTCAGGACGAATCACTTCCTTAGGTGGTAAGAAGCCGTAGCGCAGCATCTCACGAATCCCTGTACCCGATACGTTGAGACGGAAACGCTCGTCATGCGAACAAGACTGAGTTGTCGCATGAGAGGCACAACGTGTGCAATAAAACACCTCATGGAATAGGCGAACATCAATCCCCATTTCTTCTGGTGAGTATTGGTCAAAAATACTGTGGCTGGCATATTTATCATAGTAATGACCAATCCCCGCATGATCTCGGCCAATCAGAGCGTGCGTACAACCATAGTTTTTCATGATCAGTACGTGCAGAATGGCTTCACGCGGACCAGCAAAAATATAGGTCACGCGTAAGGGCGAGAGGATGGAACGGTCTTTTGGATAGTAGGTATCAAGTACGTTACGGTAGGCTAACATGCGATACTCGTGGCGCACATACTCACGTTTGGCCATCTCTACCAACGGCTGTAAGAACAGGCCATCGACTTCTTCCAAGGCATTACGGTGAATGTATTCATGCCCACGGTGCAACGGGTTAGCACCGGTAATAAATCCAGCGACGCTCTTAAACTCAAGCTCTTCGTAGAATAGACGCCAAGTATCTTGGGGTTCACGACGCAATTTTTCAAAAGGCCCCCAGTCCACACGGTTTAATAAATGTAAGGTACCCCCTAGTGAGGTGTCACCCATACGACGATAGATTGAGTCAACCCCTGGGTGATTGCGGTCCGTTGTGCCAAAGAGCTTATCGGCGCGATGGGCTTTATCATAAGCAAAGATATCTTCAATATCTAAGATCGCCACAGGCTCATTATCCGAGTCAATTAGGGCAATTTGATCACCCACCTTTAAGTCTTTAATAACTTGTGCGTTACGGTCACCTATCGGTGCAAAACTTAAAGGGACTGGCCAAATCGTACCATTGCTCATGCGACCACCCTCAAGCACCGAGAGATAGTCATCTTCTTTCATAAAGCCCTTATTCGGTGATAAAACACCCGTAGTGATCATCTCAATCGTGATAATCGCTTCTAAGTCAACACGAATTGAAGGTAAGCCGCGTGCTCGCTCAATTTCTG
>CAYFVY010000271.1:0-1637 GCA_964346715.1 uncultured Pelistega sp.
AGCATCACCACAAATAATTTCTACGCTACGGGTGAAACCAAGCTTGGTGATAATTTCTGGGTAACGAAAGAAGGGGATGCGCATTACAATGGACCAATCGATCAAAGCACCCATATCGTCAACAAGGAATATGTTGATAATAGTATTGGTGAGATAGGAGAAATTGCTAATAAGGGTTGGAATTTAAGTACGAATGGTGGTCCTGCTGAAAAAGTAGCACCAGGCGCAACTGTAGACCTTGCGAATACTGATGGCAATATTGTGATTACACAAACAGGTACTAAAGTTGTGCATAATTTAAGTGACAATCTGAAGATTGGTGAGAGTATTACAATTGGTGGTGATACGACGAACCAAACCGTTATCAACAAGGGTGGCATCACATCAAATACGATGAATGTCGGTGGTGGTACGATGGTCGTGAACGAGGGTTCAGTGACGATCAAAGAAGGCACCAAGGTGGATATGGGTGGTAACCGTATTACCAATGTGGCCCCAGGTATTAATGATGGTGATGCAGCAACTATAGGTCAGTTGAAAGCAGTTGCTGGAGATGTTAGTAGCTTACGTGGCGATTTGCGCGGTATCGATCGTGATGCCCGTGCTGGTACTGCCTCTGCAGCAGCGATGGCTAGCTTACCACAAGCCTACTTACCAGGTAAGAGTATGTTTGCGATTGCTACTGCAGGTCATCGTGGCCAACAAGGCTATGCTGCTGGTTTATCAACTATCTCAAGTAATGGTAAATGGCTCTTAAAAGGTGCTGTTTCAGGTAATAGCCGTGGTCATGTGACTTATGGTGCAGGTGTTGGTTACCAGTGGTAATTAACTACGGTAACTGACAATAATCATAGATCTATAGAGTAATCAGTAAGGACTTCGCTTGGTAGGTAGAGATACTTACCAAGCGATTTTTTTATGCCTAGTAGTAAGCTGAATCACCTAATCATTGAATCGCTAAGTTGTTGTGGTGTTGTGCTTGATTTGCTTATCTCTAAACAAAGCTATAGGCAAAAAATACCTCTCAATGTATGGCATAAGCGCATTGCATTGAGAGGTATTTTAGTTACTTAAGTCTTCGATTATTTATGCGTCAGGATCTGTTCATTAGCCGCTTTCGTTAGGTTGCGAGTAATGTACCATTGCTGTGCAATCGATAATACGTTATTGACTACCCAGTATAGTACTAAGCCCGCTGGGAACATGAACATCATGGCACCGAATACCAGTGGCATAATCATCATAATACGTGCTTGCATTGGATCTGGTGGTGTTGGATTCAATTTAATTTGCAAGAACATAGTCGCCATCATCACGGCAGGCAAGATAAAGTACGGGTCACGTAAAGATAAGTCATCAATCCAACCAATCCAACCAGCACCACGAATTTCCACGCTGGCTAGTAAGACGCGATACAAGGTCAAGAAGACGGGAATCTGTACCAAGATAGGGAGACAACCACCTAATGGGTTAATCTTCTCTGTACGGTACATCTCCATCATGGCCGCATTTAATTTCTCACGATCATCACCAAATTGTTCACGTAAGGCTTTCATGCGAGGAGCCACGTTCTTCATCTTCGCCATTGAGCGATAGCTTGCTGCTGATAATGGGTAGAGCAAGAGTTTGATGAAGAC
>CAYFVY010000272.1:0-1636 GCA_964346715.1 uncultured Pelistega sp.
GTGGATTTACCAGCGCCTGACTGGCCATGCAAGACCACACATTGCCCAGCGTCAACACTTAAGCTCACGTCTTGCAAAACGTTTAACACCACACCTTGTTGCTGATGTAGGGTAAAGGTTTTATATAAATTTTTAATGACAACAACTGACATCAGAACACCTTAAGGTTGTAAGACAGAAGAAACTAAGAGCTGCGTATAAGGATGTTGTGGGTCATCCAGAATCTGGTCGGTTAAACCAGTTTCAACCACATGCGAGCGACGCATAACCAGGAGACGATCAGCTAATAGACGAGCAACCGCCAAGTCGTGGGTCACAATCACCACGGCTAGGTCAAGTTCACGTACAAGTTGACGTAACATATCGAGTAAGCGTGCTTGCACCGATACATCTAACCCCCCCGTTGGCTCATCCATAAAGACCAAGCGCGGTGAGGATACTAAGTTACGCGCAATTTGTAGGCGCTGTTGCATACCGCCTGAGAAGGTGCGTGGAAGATCATCAATACGCTGCGGATCGATTTCTACTTGGCTTAACCACTGCAAACCTGTCTGACGCAATTGCTCATAATTACGCCAGCCTTGAGCCATTAGACGCTCACCAATATTGGCACCTGCCGAAACACCCATACGTAAACCATCACGTGGGTTCTGCTCGACAAAGCCCCATTCCGTACGCAATAAGGTGCGACGTTGTGCTTCAGTGCAATCATACAGATTCACTAATTCACCAGAGTCACGACGGTACTCAATCTGTCCTGCATCAGGTGCCAGGCGCCCAGACAAAACACTGAGTAAGGTCGACTTACCCGAGCCTGATTCACCAACAATGCCAAGCACTTCGCCTGGGAAGAGCTCAAAATTCACCCCTTGGCAGCCCTTGTTTGGGCCATATAAGCAGCTGATATCCTGCATACCCCATAGACTCTTAGCCAGTACGCTAGGTATTACATTAAGGGGCGCATTCATGCTACATCCTCCTGCGCTTGTTGCTGCTCTAAACAATAATCGGTATCCGAGCACACATAGCTACGTGTACCTTGGTCATCCACAATAATTTCATCTAAGAAGGAATGGTCACAACCACAAATGGCACATGACTGCTCCCACTGCTGTACGGCAAACTTATGATCTTCAAAATCCAAACTCTCCACTGCGGTGTAGGGTGGTACCGCATAGATACGCTTTTCGCGACCCGCACCAAAGAGCATAAGCGCAGGACTCATATGCAATTTAGGGTTATCGAATTTAGGAATTGGTGAAGGATCCATAACATAGCGATCATTCACTAACACAGGGTAAGCATAGGCAGTGGCAATATGACCAAACTTAGCAATATCCTCGTAGAGCTTGACGTGCATAACACCATAATCGTTCAGTGCATGCATGGTCTTGGTTTCTGAATCCGAAGGCTCAATAAAACGCAAAGGCTCAGGAATCGGCACTTGATACACCATGATTTGGTCTTTGCTAAGTGCTTTTTCAGGGATACGATGGCGTGTCTGAATCACGCTCGCTTCACTCGTATGTGTAGTGGTTTGTACACCCGCAGTACGCGCAAAGAAACGGCGAATTGAGACCGCATTCGTGGTATCGTCTGCACCTTGGTCAATCACTTTTAATACATCACTCTGACC
>CAYFVY010000273.1:0-1633 GCA_964346715.1 uncultured Pelistega sp.
GAGGTGCGTGGTAGTGCGCAGTGGGGCTTTGAGATTATCCATCCCAAGATTAGTAAAGCGGGACAAAGCTTAGCCAGTACCTTAACGCCTGTATACCCCAGTACTGAGGGACTCGCTCAGCCAAGTATTCGTAAGGCGATTACAGCATCTTTATCGCGTCTATCTTTCATTGAAGATACGATTCCAGAAGCGTTGCAAGAAAAGTATGCGCTGGCTAATTTTTCACAAGCCATCCACTTTTTACATAAACCAGATAAACAGGTTGATTTATATGCCTTAATGGATCGTACGCATCCTGCCTGGGAGCGTGTGAAGTTTGATGAGTTATTAGCACAACAGATTGCTTTGCATCTGGCACGTGTGGCGCGAGCAAAGATTCCAGCACCAATTATAGATATCAATAAAAGACGCCTTTATGATGCGGTCTTAGACCAATTTGCTTTGGAGTTAACAGCAGCCCAGCAACGTGTCATTGAAGAAATCAGCGGAGATCTTAATCGACCTTACCCTATGCATCGCTTGCTGCAAGGCGATGTGGGTAGTGGTAAGACAATTGTCGCGGCTTTAATTGCTAGCTTAGTGCTTGAAAATAATCTCCAAGTGGCGATTATGGCACCCACTGAAATTCTGGCTGAACAGCATTTTATTAAGATGCAAAAATGGTTTTCGAGTCAAGATGTTGAGGTAGTCTGGTTATCAGGTAGTCTTAAAGCCAGACAAAAACGTGAAGCACAAGAGGCGATTCAATCCGGTCAAGCGCGATTAGTGATTGGCACGCAAGCCTTAATTCAAAAAGGTGTGGAGTTCCATCATCTTGGTTTGATGATTATTGATGAGCAGCATCGTTTTGGTGTCGGTCAACGCTTAACTTTGAGTAAAAAGGGTGAAAGTTCTGTACTCAGTGATGAGCAAGTGCCGCATCAATTAAGTATGAGTGCTACACCGATTCCGCGTACTTTGGCTATGAGCTATTTGGCGGATTTAGATGTAGCCGTTATTGATGAACTACCTCCGGGTCGTCAGAAAGTGATCACTAAACTTCTTAAAGATACACGACGTGCTGAAATCTTAAGTTTGGTGCGCCAAGAGTGCCTACTCGGAAAGCAAGTGTATTGGGTTTGTCCATTAGTGGAAGAGAGTGAAGCCTTGCAATTACAAACTGCCGTTGATACGCACCAAGCACTGAGCGAAGAGCTGAGTGAACTAGGGGTTGGGCTATTGCATGGTCGTATGACGGCCACCGATAAAGCCCAGGTGATGCAGGATTTTGTCGAGCATAAATTACATGTCTTAGTGGCTACGACCGTGATTGAGGTCGGTGTCGATGTGCCAAACGCCTCATTAATGATTATTGAACATGCGGAACGTTTTGGTCTGGCACAATTACATCAATTACGTGGGCGGGTAGGGCGAGGATCGGCTGCCTCAGTATGCGTTTTAATGTATCAAGATCCCTTATCAGAAACAGCTAAACATCGCCTTAAAGCACTTTATGAAACTACGGACGGTTTTGAAATTGCCCGCCGTGACTTAGAGCAAAGAGGTCCAGGTGAGTTCCTGGGATTACGTCAGTCAGGCGAGCAGATGTTGCGTTTTGCGGATATCGATCAAGATAGTGATTTGCTTGAGCAAG
>CAYFVY010000274.1:0-1629 GCA_964346715.1 uncultured Pelistega sp.
TTCAGCGCCGATTGGGATCACGATTGGCACTGGGTGAGCGCGCAAGCGTAATTTCAATTGATCGTATACTTTGAAGAAGTTAGCACCAGTACGGTCCATCTTGTTGATGAAAGCCAAACGAGGCACACCGTATTTATTGGCTTGGCGCCATACTGTTTCAGATTGTGGCTGGACACCACCAACAGCACAATACACCATACATGCACCGTCAAGAACACGCATAGAACGCTCAACTTCAATAGTGAAGTCAACGTGTCCTGGTGTGTCAATAACGTTAACGCGGTGCTCTGGGTAATCGCCAGCCATACCACGCCAGAAAGCAGTAGTAGCAGCTGAAGTAATGGTAATTCCGCGCTCTTGCTCTTGCTCCATCCAGTCCATAGTAGCTGAACCTTCGTGAGTTTCACCTAATTTATGGTTTACACCGGTGTAGAACAAAATACGTTCAGAAGTGGTTGTTTTACCAGCGTCAATGTGCGCTGAAATACCGATATTACGGTAGCGATTAATTGGGGTTTTGCGGGCCATTGTAGTGTCCTTTGATTACCAACGGAAATGAGAGAAAGCTTTGTTAGCTTCTGCCATTTTATGAGTGTCTTCACGTTTTTTCATTGCGTTACCGCGACCTTCAGCCGCATCTAACAATTCACCCGCAAGACGTAATTCCATAGATTTTTCGCCACGCTTCTTAGCAGCTTCACGTAACCAACGCATAGCTAAAGCTGAGCGACGTACAGGACGAACTTCTACAGGAACTTGATAGTTAGCACCACCAACACGGCGGCTCTTAACTTCAACTAAAGGTTTAATGTTGTTAATGGCGGTGTTAAACACTTCGATTGGCTCTTTATCAGATTTAGAACCGATATGCTCTAAAGCACCATAAACAATACGTTCAGCTACGGCTTTCTTGCCAGATAGCATGACAACGTTCATGAATTTTGCAAGATCTACACTACCGAATTTTGGATCAGGTAGGATCTCACGTTTGGGAACTTCGCGACGACGAGGCATCTTTACTTCCTTTGTGACATTTTCAGTTGAACCACTTTCGTGGCCATGGCTGCCTATTGAGAGAACAGCCCCTTACATACCGCAGTAAAAAATTTTTAACGCAGCTGCGGCTGCACGCTTACCACCCATGGGCAGGAAGCTACTTAATCAACACTAATTAAGCTTTCTTCGGACGTTTAGCACCGTATTTAGAACGGGACTGTTTACGATCTTTAACACCTTGAAGGTCTAAAGAACCACGTACGATATGGTAACGAACACCTGGTAAGTCTTTAACACGACCGCCACGTACTAGAACAACACTGTGTTCTTGTAGGTTATGGCCTTCACCGCCGATGTATGAAATAACTTCATAGCCGTTGGTTAGACGTACTTTGGCAACCTTACGCATCGCTGAGTTAGGTTTCTTAGGAGTTGTGGTATACACACGAGTGCAAACACCACGGCGTTGTGGGCAGTTTTCTAGAGCAGGGCTCTTACTGTTCACGCGGCTACTTTCGCGCGGCTTGCGCACGAGTTGACTAATGGTAGGCATGAGCTTACTTGTCCTAAATAATGTACAGTGTGTACTGGTTTTATTAATGTCTGTTTAACGTACTGACTTTAATGCACGCC
>CAYFVY010000275.1:0-1327 GCA_964346715.1 uncultured Pelistega sp.
GGGCATTGATAGTGCGCAGCTCAACACCTTCAGCCCCTTCTAGGCGTGCTTCGTCAGCGGTGACACGAATATCATCCGCTTGAAAATCCACTCGTGCCTGTGTCGCATGTAGTTTAGGCCAGCGCTTACCACCACGGTCGTCCTGTTGATGATAGTTTAGAATGACATCTTTAGCATCACCTTGAATATGGAATTCGCCTGAGTGCGGACGGCGACCGTAGGGAATATGATCGACTACACCTTTGATTTTCAATTCGGCATTTTCAATATGCCCAGCTTCAAACGCTGCTTCTAACCAATCTAAGGAGTCGGCAGCAATGGCTTTGGGGAGCAGTCGGGGTAAATCGGCTAAGTCAAGAAAATCAATCTTAGCCTCGATATCAATTAAACCATTATCACTATACGGATCCACTTGCCAAGCGCCATGCGCCTGAACCGCTCCTGATGGCAGGCGAGCACGCAATTGTTCAAATTCAACTCGCGGTAAACCATCATCAGTTTCAATATACTGCCCTTCACCTTGCACAACAAATAAAATAATAGGATGACGGAAAAACTCTTCCGCTTGAATACCTAAGTTCGATGCGGCAAAATTAACGGCATATGGCAGCCGAATACCGTTGCTTGATGAGATTTGTATATCAAGCGCATCAGCACGGATATCCAGAGCCTGCTCTCCATGGTCTTCATGAATCACAAAGTCACGCCATTGGCTTGCCCATGTGAAATGCCTAAGCTCGCCTTGGTGATAATCAAAACTTAACTGTGCTTGCTCCATATAGCCTTGTGAAATAAGCACAGGTAAATTCACCCAGTGACGTAAGGCTTGGGGGTAAAAGTGTTCAAACGTAATCTGCCCCTTGCCTTGACCTTGGCGATTTATATTAGCTTGCAGATTTAGAGGTCCAGCTAAGTTTTGTGGCGGCACTAGAGAGGCCTGTAATTGCAAACCTGCCAAGCCTTGTTTTAAATCTAATTGAATATTTTCAATTCGCAACTCGGGACTCTGACGTTGCTCGTCGCGCCATATTATCTGACTATTACTCAGGTGCACATTCGCAGGTAAGTAGTCAAAAACTTGTTGCAACTGTTGTCTAAACTTATGTTGTTGCGCTTGTAGATCCCGATTCAAGGGCAAGATAGGTGGGTTTTTAGCTTCATATGGACTATATAAAATCGCTTCATCAGCTAAGCGCACATAGCCTTGTTGATCACGATAAATCGTTAATTGTGCTTGCTCAAGCTTCAAGTCTTGCACCTTAGCTTGGCCTGAGAGCAAGTTCCACCAATCCATCTGCACCGTGATTTGCTCAATTGAGCCCTCAAG
>CAYFVY010000275.1:1337-1627 GCA_964346715.1 uncultured Pelistega sp.
TGTAATTCTGGACGCCATTGGTTGAGGTTGGGCGCAATATAAAAGCGCACAATTAAAATCTCCGCTACGATAAGCGACAAAAGGACCAACACGACAAGTCCAAGGACTCGCAAAGCATTTCTTAAAATTCGCACTAAGCTAACTCGTTAGAGGTGGTGATTCACGGTATTATAACAATATAGTTGGCTCTCTCTTACCTTGCACATGAATACTTTACAACCCATAACAAATTGCGCTTTACATTCAGCATCCACGGCGTTGACATCAGCTTCAGCGTCAGTAAGCAAGGC
>CAYFVY010000276.1:0-1624 GCA_964346715.1 uncultured Pelistega sp.
GTACAGAAGAGCCTACTTCTAATACTAATAGCGATAAAACTAGTACGATTGAAGTGAGACTTGAAGATGGGGGGCCTGGGACTCTGAATCCTGCGAATGGAGATGAGGGTAAGCCTCTTACTGTTGAAAGTGATAAGGTTGTCGAGCTTAGTAGTGATATTGGTTCTGCAGTTAAGGGGAACAATACGAAGCTTAAACCTCAGGAGGATAGCAATCCCAATATTGGTGCTGAACCAGTCACGAATGAAGCCAAGCAAGACTCTTCTATGAGTGCAAACACAGATGCGGAAACAGAATCTCCAATATTTGTAGCAACGGTGGATAATGGAAAACTAGGTAAAGTGAGTACTCAAGCCACATATGATGCTCAAGATGATTCACTTAAGAATCAAGCTGATGAATTACAAGAAGTAAACTTTCAAAGTAACTTACTATCTAAAACTACTACGATGATCTTAGCCAAATTAACAGACAGTCTGTTCCTCTAAAGCAACATAATAATGGTGTTCAAATTGAATCGGACTGAGCCAGCCATTGGCTGAGTGACGTCGGATTCGGTTGTAGTAAACTTCAAGGTATTCAAATAGTGTGTGTTGAAGTTGCTCTCTTGTGCGATATTTCTCTCCGTGAATAATGTGTCCTTTTAATGTATGGAAAAAGCTTTCTGCCACTGCATTATCCCAGCAATTGCCACGACGACTCATGCTTTGTGTTGCCCCATAACGCAGCACTAAACCTCTAAAATCTGCGCTGCAGTACTGACTCCCTCGGTCTGAGTGAATCAGCACCCCTTTTGGATTGCCCTGCACGAGCATAGCGGTACGTAAACTATTGCAGACTAAATGGCGATCAATTCGTGTGCTGGTTGACCAGCCAACAATACGGCGACTAAATAGATCTAACATCACGCAGAGATAGAGCCAACCTTCTTGCGTATAAATATACGTAATGTCAGTCACCCATACTTTATTCGGTTGGCTCACCGTAAATTGACGGTTTAGATGATTAGGAACAACGGGTAAGCGATGATCTGAATCGGTGGTCACCTTGAACTTACGTGCAATCTTACAGCGTAAATTTTGTCGCTGTAAGCAACGTCCTACGGTACGTTCAGAGACCTTAAACCCTTGCGCTTGAACATCATGAACAATCGTAGGCGCACCTGCACGTGAGCGATGTTTCATAAACTCCTGACGTACCGCTTGTTGTAAAGCTGAGGATCTCACGGCACGTTGACGCCAGGCGTAAAAACCTGAGCGGCTCACGGACAAGACACTTAGCAGCAGAGCTAGCGGATAATGCCCCAAGTTCTCCATAATAAACGTGTACCTTAGCGACTTGGATTTTTGACAAAGTACACGTGCGCCTTTTTTAAGATTTCATTGGCCTGTTTGAGCTCCAATACTTCTTTCTCTAAGAGGCGAATTCTCTCTTGTTCTGTCGATAAGGGGCGCTTACTGGTGCCGCCATGCTGTTGACGCACCCAACGGTCCAAGGTAGATTCACCTATCCCTAAATGTTTAGCTAAGGCCGCTATCGATTGGTCGCTATTGGCTAAGGCATAGCTTACTGCTTGCTGTTTAAATTCTGGACTAAAGCGTTTGGGCATTTTTACATCTCCAAA
>CAYFVY010000277.1:0-1600 GCA_964346715.1 uncultured Pelistega sp.
GTCCTGTGGTTCAGTCCTTTTTTGACCACGGGACGTTTACGTTTAGCTATGTCGTTCATTGCCCAAAGACTAAGGTCGCAGCGATTATTGATTCTGTATTGAACTTTGATTATCCCAGCGCTCGAACCAGTACCGAATCTGCCGATGCCATAATTGCTTATATACATGAACATAATTTGCAAGTAGCATGGATACTTGAAACCCATATGCATGCTGATCACCTTACTGCAGCACCCTATTTACAACAAGCACTTGGCGGTAAGATTGCAATCGGTCGGCATATCCTTGAGGTTCAAACAATATTTTCTAAAGTCTTCAATCTAGAGCAGAGTATGGCTACTGATGGTAGTCAATTTAATCATTTATTTGCTGATGGGGATGAATTCTTTTTAGGTGAAATACCGGTCCGTCTTATTCACACGCCAGGCCATACACCAGCATGTATTAGTTATTTAATGGGTGATGCTGTGTTTGTTGGTGATACCTTATTTATGCCTGATTATGGTTCAGCTCGTTGTGATTTTCCTGGTGGAGATGCAGCTCAGTTGTATCAGTCGGTACAAAAAGTATTTGCCTTACCTGATGCAACGCGTATGTTCCTATGCCATGATTATTTACCCGACACTCGTAAAAACTATCAATGTGAAACAACGGTAGGGGAGCAGCGCCAATGTAATATTCATCTGCGCCAAGAAATTAGCCAAGAAGAATTTGTGAATATGCGCCAAAAGCGCGATGCCACACTAGCCATGCCACAATTAATTATCCCTGCGGTTCAGACTAATATGTTAGCAGGGGAATTGCCTAAAACTGAGTCAAATCAAATACGCTATTTTAAAATTCCAATAAATGCGTTTTAATTTAGAGTCAATTCTTTGAGCAATCGCAAATTGTATCCGTTTTCATTCAAAAAATGTAAAATTTCTCATATAAGACTTGTATATATATATTAAGCTTGGTATAAATAGAGAGTAAAGCTTAAACAATAGAATTTAACTATTAGCAAATAGGTATAAACTATTAATTTTATTGTTCTGAGTCTGAAATAGAATCAATAAATATACAAGGAACTCTTTTTTGGAGAAATAATATGAATGCATTGCTGGTTAAATATAATCAAGACGGTGCTTATGATGAAGCTGCCGACTTTTTGAAGCTCTTAGCCAATCCGAATAGGTTAGCTGTTTTATGCGCCTTGCATAATGAGCGATTTAATGTGACTGAGTTGACTAAATTAATTGGCCTTCCTCAGGCGGCGATGTCTACTCAGCTGGCTGTTCTTCGTGAAGCGAAACTAGTGGACTGTGAAGTCAATCATCGTGAGCGTCGTTATTTTATTAGTGATGACCGTGTACGAGATGTTATTGAGTTACTGTATTCACTTTTCTGTGAAGAAAATCGTGCTGCAATGTTAGCAAATAAGGAAGATGGGGCTGCAAGTACGATGCTTAACGGTGCATCAGCAGGACTAAAGTGATCTTATTGAATAAGTCTAAGGTCACTCATATGTTGCGTAATGGTATATATACAACATTAATGAGATGACTAGTATTTGAGTTTTTCAGCTGTCTACATAATAAAAACTTACGAGCTTATAATT
>CAYFVY010000278.1:0-1587 GCA_964346715.1 uncultured Pelistega sp.
GGGTAGATTGGCTAGCCTTGCTGCAAGCCAGTGTGGATCATTTTACTGGGCAGGCACAGCGTGGAGCTTCAACCATTAGCATGCAATTGTTGGGCTTATTGGGAGAGGACAGCCGCTCTGGGCGCCGTGGCTACTGGCAGAAAATACAACAAATTCTTTATGCTCAAAGTCTAGAGATGGCTTGGAGTAAGGAGCAAATTCTTGAAGCCTATCTGAATTTGGTGCCATTACGCGGTGAAACGATTGGTGTGCCAAGTGCCAGCCGTACCTATTTTCAGAAATTTCCGCATGGCTTAACTCAGAAAGAATCAACGATTTTGGCTGCCATGTTAAGAGCACCGAACGCAAACCCAGAGCGTATAACACAACGTGCTTGCGGTCTTCTCAGACATCGACAGCAAGACTGTCAGTTTTTAGAGCGTATAGTTGATAATGCCTTGCATAATCCACAAGCGACTATGCTTGCAGATAGTCAGTTAGCACCACATTTTGCGCGCCGCTATCTTGCCTTGAATAAGCAGAATTCAAAACAAGACCCACAGCAGGGCTCAGGTTTAGATGGTCAAACCTTGCGCAGCACAATTAGTCGTCCGCTCCAAGAATTTATTGTTCAAGATGTACAGCAACGCTTGCAGGAATTATTCATCAATCAAGTGCAGGATGCTGCGGTAATCGTCTTGCATAACCAGACGGGTGAAATCTTAGCCTATGTTGGTTCTTCTGGGAAGTTGACCAGTGCAGAGCATGTCGATCATGCACAAGCTCTGCGCCAAGCTGGTTCAACCTTAAAGCCTTTTTTATATGCTCAAGCAATTGATGAGCGGCGGATTACGGCAGCTTCTTTACTCAACGATAATTTATTAAATCTCTCTGAGCAGACAGGGCTTTATGTACCACAAAACTATGATCGTCACTTTCGTGGCTGGGTTTCGGTGCGTACGGCACTGGCGTCTTCTTTAAACATACCGGCTGTTCGTGTGATGACGATGGTGGGCGCCGAACCATTTTGGCGAGTGCTGCGACAACTTGGTTTACCTCTTGATCAAGAAGCAGAGTTCTATGGTTTTAGCTTAGCTTTAGGTAGTGCGGATGTTGATTTATTAAGTCTAACAAATGCGTTTAGAGCCTTAGCGAATCAAGGCGTTTATAGTCCTGTGCAATGGTTTATAGGTGGTAATACAGGAGTAGAACAGGCACAACGTATTTTTAGTCAAGAAGCCAGTTGGATCGTGGCGAATATTTTGTCGGACCGTCAAGCGCGAGCAATAACTTTTGGCCTAGATAGCGCCTTAAGTACACCTTTCTGGACTGCGGTAAAGACGGGGACGAGTAAAGATATGCGAGATAACTGGACAGTAGGTTGGTCAGCAGATTACACCGTAGGTGTGTGGGTGGGTAATAGTAGCGGTGCCAGCATGCGTGATATTACTGGGGTTTCGGGAGCAGGTCCTATCTGGCATGATGTGATGCAGTATTTGCATAAACAAGTAAACAGCTACGCACCTGAGCGCTTAGAGAGTATCGTCGCACAAGAGATACAATTTCAAGAAGGTCTAGAGCCTAAGCGCCAAGAGTTTTTTATAGCGG
>CAYFVY010000279.1:0-1579 GCA_964346715.1 uncultured Pelistega sp.
GTAGAGCGATCTTGGTGGGGAGATTGGCATCTAAGCCATTAGCACTGATTTGGTCAAAACGTGCATCGATCCATAGACTACTCGGCTCAATGACTTCTACTACAGCTTGGCCAGCAACAACGGTTGTACCCGGATCGGCATCGCGTGTCATGACTAATCCAGCGACTGGAGCAATTAAGCGTAAATTATTGCGTTGTGCATGCCAGACTTGCAATTCAGCCTCTAAGCGGCTGACATCGGCCTTAGCCTTCGCTAGGGTGCTGTTCGCAACATTTAATTCATGACGTTTGACGGCTGCACTTTCTTCGCTGGTCGCGCGTGAAGCGTAGAGTTTTTCATAACGTGAAGCTTGGGATTTGGCAAAAGTCTGTTGCGCTTGTGCTTGTGTGACGGCTGCCTCGGCACTCTTAATGGCTGCTTCTTGGGCAATGATACGATCGTCTAAATCAACGGCATCCATCTCACCTAAGACTTGACCGGCTTCAACGCGATCGCCCACATGTACATCGAGGTGTTTAACGCGACCGGCAAATGTCGGACCGATTTTATAGGTATAACGTGCTTGCACAGTGCCTAAGCCAAACAAGGATGGGCTAATTGAGCTTGATTCTACGGTAGTGACGGTTACTTCAATTGGCGCTAAAGGGCCGGAGCGAATAGCGACATAAATAAACAGTGCAATTAGAGGCATAATGACCGCTAAAAGCGCCAAGGTGCGTCCTTTTAAGCCAAAAATTTTCATCTTGCACTCTCCTTATCATTGCTTTATGAGTTTGTTTTAATTGGCAGAGCGAGCAATGATGCCGCGACGATAAATGGCAAATACGCCTGGTGCATCATGGATAATGCGTGCAGGATTATTGGCGATTATTGATTGCAGGATTAAGCCTTGGATAGCACCTAGGAAGGATACCGAAGCGATATCAATATCCAGTGCAGTAGCGAGCTCTTCTTGCTCCTTACCTGCGGTAAATAGTTGCTGTAAGCGCTCTGCATAGGCTTGAATTAGGCCTTGAGTGACACGTTTAGGTAAGGTTTCACCAGGACGTTGTAATTCGGCAAACAAAAGGCGAGGGACGCCTGGGTGTTCAGAAACAAATTGGATATGAGCCATAAACATCGCTTCCAATGCGGCTAGTGAGGAGCTTATCCCTGCTGAGGCTTGATCTAAGCGTGCGAGTAGATTAGTAGAAACCCACTCTGTGACAGCTTCTAAGATGCTTTCTTTAGTGGGAAAATGGCGAAACAAGGCACCTTGAGTCAATCCCATACCTTGAGCAATGGCTGCTGTCGTAATATCACTGGGATTTTGTTCGGCGGCTAATTTAATCACAACATCGACAATAACAGCACGTCGTTCGTCAGCGGGTAGGTGCTTAGGATAGGGGTTCATAATATGACTTTAGATGAAAAATAGTAAGTGATTACTATCTTATCAGCGTGTATATGACTACGCAATAGCTTGGTAATGATTAGTAATAGACTTCTACTTAAAAAAGTGTTGATAAACGCTAATTGTGCAGCATCCACTAACGCTCGTCTGAATGCTCATAATCTACTATGGAATGCTCTAATTGAA
>CAYFVY010000280.1:0-1579 GCA_964346715.1 uncultured Pelistega sp.
ATATTTACAGTACGTGTTAGTACCTCATCCAAGGTATTTGATGGACTTAGGGAAGTTAAACCCATCACATGCATCTCTTTTAGCGTGTTCAGGATTAACTACATTTTCAGCTATTAAAAAGATTGGTGAAGTACACGATGATGAGGCAGTTGTTGTCATTGGTTGTGGGGGCTTGGGATTACTAGCAATTAGGACTTTGGCACTACTTGGTGTTAAAAATATTATTGGTCTTGACTTGTCAGAGCAAAAAAGAGAACTTGCTTTAAAAGTAGGGGCTACTTCAGTATTTGATCCATCGAAAGAAAATATTACAGAGTTAACTCTCAAAGCAGCGAATTCAAATTGTACAGCAGTACTTGATTTTGTTGGAGGAGATAAAACAGTGGAGCTCGGGCTTAACTTACCGCGTAAGGGTGGCAAGCTTATCATTGTCGGCTTGCACGGTGGTGAGTTACGTTATCCTATTCCTTATGTCATTACTAAAGCAATTTCAATTATTGGTTCATACACCGGGTCTTTGACGGATTTACAAGAGCTGATAGCATTTGCCAATCAACATGATCTTATTAATCTGCCCATTCAAATTAGACCTCTTGACGAAGCGAATGATGCATTGAATCAATTGGCTGATGGTAAGGTGGAGGGTCGACTTGTTTTAGAGAATGTATAGCTCGAACTTATTTCGGGAAAAGCCATTGCAGAGTTTATAAATAAATTCTGCAATGGATTCTAAATGAAACTAGAGACCTTGAATCATGAAAAGTATTGAATTACTTCTACGAAAAATCAATCAGTTAATAACATTAATCGGTGGTGCAGCAATTGCGTTAATGATGTTACATATTACCGCAGATATTATTGCTCGATTCTTTCTAAATACACCTTTACCGGGCACGATTACTGTAGTGGCGCATTATTACATGATTATCGCCATTTTTTTACCATTGGCTTATACAGAACAGTGTAAAGCATCAATATCAGTTGAATTAATTTCAGGATATTTTTCTCCTCGGGTGAATAAGTTTATTGATACGTTTGCGAGTCTTTTTGTTTCTGTAATAGCATTTTTAATTGCATATATATCTTGGGGGGTAGCTCTTACAAATTTAGCCTCTAAGACATCTGTTATGCAAGGGGACTATACAATCCCGACATGGCCTAGCTATTTCATTCTTTGCTTTGGTGCAGCGCTCTTAGGGGTTTATTGCTTAGTGAAATTTTTGCTCCATGTAATGAGTAAAGAAAATGAAGAACTAGTCGAGGGTAAGAAATGAGTGATATCAGTATTGGTTTTTTAGGTTTATTTATATTATTTGTACTTTTGCTTTTAAAAATGCCTATTGGTTTTACTTTAATAGCCATTTCTTTTTTTGGTATTTGGGCTGTAGTAGGCGCAGATATTGCATTATCTTCATTAGGTATTATTCCTTATAATTTTGCGGCAAACTGGACGCTGAGTTCAGTTCCCTTGTTCCTTTTTCTTGGCTTTATTTGTTACCACACAAATCTTACTCAAGGAATGTTTAAAGCAGCGCGTGCTTGGTTAGCTGGCATCCCAGGAGGATTAGCGATTGCTTCT
>CAYFVY010000281.1:0-1570 GCA_964346715.1 uncultured Pelistega sp.
GCTTAAGAGCTAAGTGAGTTAAAGTGAGTTTTAAGATGGATCCAAAAAATATGAATCCCAATTTTGACCCAAAACATAAACACTTAATCGAGCAGCAGATCGTTCAACCAGGTGAGCAGGGGCAGGTGATTGAAGGCCTACAGTTACGCCAGATAGATTGGGATGCGATTCAAGTCCATGGGATAGACTTTCAGCAGAGTGCTTTTCAACAGAATCGCTTCGCCCAATTGAGTTGGAAAGAATCTTCCGTCATGCAGTGCGTCTTTTATCAATGTCACTGGCATGAGACAGTACTGGATACGGTAACGTTTTATGCTTGCCGATTTATCAATTGCCGCTTTACCGAGTCACAGTTAAAACTCGTGAATTTTATGCAATGTGAGTTTGAAAATTGTCTCTTTGAAGAGGTGAAAATTGATAACGTTAATTGTGTGATGAACAATAGTTTAGACCTTAAACTATTGGCATGTCATGGTGAAGTTATGGTCTTTACCGATAATAAAGGTGTAAAGTTGCAGCTCGAAGAGAGTGATATCGCCAAGATGATATTAACAAAGTTTAACTTTAAAGAGTTAAGCATACAGAATTCTAAACTTAAGCATCTTGTGGTGTTGGATAGCCAGGCACCAGGATACGATTTTTCCAAATTGTTTATGCAGTACGTACAGTTTACGGGCAGTGATTTACGCGAGGCGAATTTCTCAGATAGTAATGTCTCTCAAGGTGGTTTTATGAATTGCCAGCTTGAGGGAGCCAGCTTTGCTCGGGCTAATTTACATCAAACATTATTTGTGAAATCCAAAGCCCAAGGTGCCGATTTTACGGCAAGCTATGCCGAGCTTTCTAATTTCTCCGAAGCGGACTGTTCGGGAGCTAAGTTTGATGGCGCTAATTTACTGATGGCCCAGATGCAGCATGCTCAATTACAGCAAGCAAGTTTTCGTGGCAGCTCTATGCATTTCACGGATTTTTCGTATGCCGATATTAGTCGAGCTGATTTTAGAGAAGGCGATTTTATGCGTAGTCGTCATCATGCGACACGTAATGAAGGTACGCGTTATGGTGCTGAATATGGCATTTTGCCGAGCGATGGTACTCAGCTTAAAGCTGATCAGTGGCTAAGAAAATTGAAATAGGGAAGGCATAAAGCGCGTGAAGAATAATTTAACAATCTTTGCCTAGACAAGCTTCAAAAATCCGCTAGAATAAAGTTATTCTTTTGCGTTATCTAAGGTATAGCAATATGTCTTCTCAAGTATTACGTCGTTCAGGTCTTGTACTCTTTATCGCCGCACTTCTGAGTGCCTGCGGCAGCAGCTCCCCACTTGCTAAATTTGAATCTACGGCGCAGAACCGCGTGGATGAGTGCACAGGTAATCGTGCTCGTTGTAAATATGAAGGTAAATATGATGCCGATGAACGTGACTATGCTGAGCGTGAGGCTGCTCGCTTAAATCGCGCGCAATCGCTTCGCTTAGGTAGTCGCCGTGGGTGGTAAGCAGTAGGTTTAGGGGTGGAAAGAAGTTACTATTTTTCACCCCTACTAAACACCTAGAATAACTTCTTTCGT
>CAYFVY010000282.1:0-1570 GCA_964346715.1 uncultured Pelistega sp.
TTTAAGACCTCGGAGTATCCATTCTTAATGACATCCTATAAGTCGAACTTAATGAGTTCAATGTCAATTGGTGTCGATCGTCTGCGTCAGGTGCACCCTCATAACCCTATCTCAGTTAACCGCAAAGATGCAGCAGAATTGGGTATCAGTAATGGTGAGAAAGTGCGTATTGTTTCCCCAGGTGGTGCAATCGAAGGCGTGGCGATGATTCGTGATGGCGTGAAGCAAGGTGCTGTAGCGATTGAACATGGTTATGGTCATCGTGAACTTGGTGCTCGTGAACACTTTATCGATGGTGAGGGTATGGGTAGTAATCCGGCCTTTGCTGCGGGTGTTAACTTAAATGAACTAGGTTTTCGTGATATGACACGCGGAGAGCATAAGAATGTTTGGGTTGATTGGGGCTCAGGCGGTGTTGTACGCCAAGGCTTACCAATTCGTTTAGAAAAAATCTAAATCTTGCCGCTTTCATAAGACTGGGTACTATCGTTAAGGTGGTACTCAGTTTTTTTATGACAAAACAAAGTAAGCTCTGATTTCTTCAGCTTAGCAACACCACATCGGTTTATAATAGAAGATTATTCGTGTATTTTTCACCGAGAAGATTAATATGTTAGATCCAGCCTTATTGCGTAAAGATGTAGATTTTGTTGTGGCCCAATTAAAGCGTCGTGGCCTTGATTTTGATGTGGCACGCTTTAACCAGCTTGAAGCTGCTCGTAAAGAGGTTCAGATAGAAACTGAGAATCTACAAGCTAGCCGTAATGCCTTGGCCAAAGAAATTGGTAAATTAAAATCCCAGGGTCAAGATGCCAGTGCGATTATGCAAGAAGCCGCGCAGATTCCTGAAAAATTAAAGCAACTTGAAGAAAAACTCGCGAGCATTAAGCACGAGCTTGATGGCTGGTTAATGACCATTCCTAACTTACCGCACGAATCAGTGCCTATGGGTAAGGATAGTGATGATAACGTTGAGCAACGTCGTTGGTTGCCGAATCTTGGTTATGTGCAAGCTGATCAATTACCAGCAGCCTTAGACTTTCCTGTACAAGATCATGTGACACTTGGTGAGAAACTGGGCCTAGAGTTCGATACAGCATCTAAATTATCAGGTTCTCGCTTCTCATTTATGCGCGGTTCATTGGCGCGTTTACACCGTGCTTTAGCACAATTTATGTTGGACACACATACATCACAACACGGTTATACAGAGTGTTATACACCGTATATCGTGACAGCTGATACCTTATTCGGTACGGGCCAATTACCCAAGTTTAAGGAAGATATGTTCTGGGTGACTAAGGGTGGTGATTCTGAAGATGAACATGGCAACCCAGTACCTCGTGAAGAGATGTTCTTGATTTCTACCTCAGAAATCACCTTGACCAGCACAGTTAAGGATACACTCGTTCCTGCCCAAGATTTGCCATTACGCCTTACTGCACAGACCCCATGCTTCCGTTCTGAAGCGGGTAGTGGTGGCCGTGATGTGCGCGGTATGATTCGCCAACACCAATTTGAAAAAGTCGAAATGGTGCAAGTGGTGAAACCTGAACGTTCTTACGATACT
>CAYFVY010000283.1:0-1543 GCA_964346715.1 uncultured Pelistega sp.
ATAAATAAGGGCTACCAGATTTGGTAGCCCTTAGTCTTATTGTCTATAGTCGAGTAGTGATGGCCTATCGACTTACTTTACATTCAGAAAGTCTTTGATTGATGGGGCGGCTGCTACTGGGCCACGTAGAGGCTTAATACAGGTTTCTTGTAAAACTTCCTCTTCAAAGGCTGAAGCCGATTTACGCGTAATACGCACTAATTGCATTGCTGGTGCTTTACCGACAACTGCGATAAGACGACCACCTTCGGCTAGTTGGTATTTCATATCATCAGGAATTGAAGGTAGTGAACCGGTAACGACAATCGCATCGTAACTTTCACCTGCCCAGCCGTTCTGAGCATCGCCCACTTCAACGGTGACATTGCTAATATGGTTTTTCGCTAAATTGGCTGTGGCAAAAGCGGCAATATGAGAGTCAATCTCAATACTCTTAACTTGTGCGCAAAGACGGCTTAATAAGGCCGCTTGGAAACCACTACCCGTACCAATTTCAAGTACAGAGTCTGTTAGTTTAAGTTGCAGTTCTTGTGCTAGACGCGCTTCGATACGCGGTGCTAGCATATTTTCATTAGACAATGCACCCGCAACTTTAATTGGGATTTCAGTGTCGCTATAAGCAACAGATTGATATTCAGGTGCTACAAAAGCATCACGAGAAAGCCCCATCATGGCTTCTAGGACGGCTTCATTCAGAATACCAGCAGGGCGGATTTGCTGCTCGATCATATTGTATCGGCTTTTGTCTAATAAACTTTGCGGTGCATTCATAAACAAACTCTTTAAAGGAAACTAGTGTAATTTTGGGTATTTTAACAGATGCTTAGGGTCGCTTCTGTGTTCTTAATCAAACTTAGGTTTTTACCTTTTGCATTTAGCGGTTTAGGATGTTTTACCATTGAGCATGAAAGTGATGAATCGGTCCATGACCTTGGCCTACCTCTAGTTCATCTGCACGGCTAATAGCTTGGAAAATATAACGACAAGCTTGACGCGTTGCTTCAGGCACATCTTGTAGGCGTGCTTGTAGAGCACACACAGCGGAAGACAGTGAACAACCTGTACCATGCGTATTACGCGTATGAATTTTGCGTCCAGGGATTTCGATCATCTTGTCGCCATTAAACAATAAATCAACGGTCTCATCTGTGCTTAAATGGCCGCCCTTAAGCAGCACCCAGCGTTCGTCTCGATCACTCATTAATTTATGCAAGCGTTCTGCTGCCGTATACATTTCCTTAACTGTTTCAGGAGCTCTTTGCTTTAGCATGACACCTGCTTCTGGTAGATTGGGTGTAATCATATGGGCTTGTTGCACTAGCCCCTCAAGCAAGCTTGAAACCGCTTCCTTAGCTAATAATAAATCCCCACTCTTGGCCACCATCACAGGGTCAAGTACGACAAAAGGTGGCTGATACTGTGCAATCTTATCGCTGACCACCTGGCTCACCTTGGCCTCGCCTAACATACCGATCTTAACCGCATCAATCCGTACATCATCAAATAGAGTGTCGATTTGTAGGGCAATAAAATCTGGCGGAAC
>CAYFVY010000284.1:0-1542 GCA_964346715.1 uncultured Pelistega sp.
AGGTCCAACCATATTATCCCACCAACCAATATCCTTAGGATTGTCAGGATTAACTCCCGCAACATGGTGAGAAGCATTCAAGGCATGACAAATTAGGACAGCATTACTCGCATCGGCATTCAAAGTGCCATAGGTTTCAACTGCCAGGGTGTAATGATTAAGAACTTGTCCGTTAGACAAAGCAAGCGGTTCGTTAAAGTCCAGATATACGGGACTCACAAGACCGACGCTAGATGATGACATATTATGTGTTTGAGATTGTAATGTGGCCATTCGGGACCTCTTTAGCTGGATTTTTACGCGCCCGCAAGCAGATCAAGCAAATCGGCGCACAACAAGGATGAATCTTTGATTTTAGCACTTTTACGCGCATCCGTCGAAAAGACCCTATTTAAGCATCAATTTTACTATGTAGAGTTTGGTGCTTCATTGAGATAAGAGCGCCTAAGCAAGACAGCTTGTTTACTTCAGGACCAAACTCTGCAAAAACTTATCCGCATCTGCAGCTTGACTCTCTTGATTCGTAAATGCATAGGCAAATATCAAAAACTTCTGATTCAAGACTATGCGCACCTTAACCGAGTTGTTTTTCCCAGCCTGTGAGAGCGTATTACTGAGTTGATAGTCATGTACCTTTTGCAGCTTAGTCTCTTCGGGCAACTGAAGAATCTTCTGGGTATAGAGTAAGAGCGCCTGAAGTATTTGCTCAGCATCATCCTCGCTTGATAAGGGATAGTAATTAAATCGATAGACTTGCTCACCTTGATGCAAGACCTGAGACTCAAACTTCACACTGCGCCCGTCTAACTCTAAGGTCTGTTGCTCTGTTTGTGGCTCTTGTGGCAAACTCAGCGTAATCGCTCCATCAGCTACAGTATAGGAAGGCCATTCGGCAGGAGTACACGCCCACAAAAACATACAACTGAAGAATAAAAAGAATTTTTTGATAGGGCTAACCATGAGTTTAATCTCAGAAAATAAAGGGGTTTAAAGCATTTTACCGCCAATCTCTTTTAAAATAAGCCACCTTATTTAATTTATAGGCCTAGATCATAGTGGAACGCCTGAAGAAACTACAAGAAAACCGTGTCCTTCTCACTCAAACCTCTCGTGGTATTGAGCGCGAAGGTTTGCGCATTCGCAATCAAGACGGTGAATTTGCTTTGACCCCACATCCCCAAGTTTTGGGTTCTGCACTTACCCATCCATATATCACTACTGATTATTCTGAGTCTTTACTTGAGTTAATCACTGAACCTCATCAGAGTATTGATGCCTTGTTAGGTGAGCTAAGTAAGGTACATCGTTTTGTGCTCCAAAGCGTACCGCAAGAAAGTATTTGGATGCAATCCATGCCTTGCCATCTCCCTGCAGAAGAGAATATTCCTATCGGTGAATATGGTTCGTCTAACTCGGGTATGTTGCGCCACGTATATCGTCAAGGTCTAGCACAGCGTTACGGCCGCAAGATGCAATGCATCTCTGGCCTGCATTACAACTTCTCTTTACCGGAAGCTTTATGGCCAGCTCTAGAGTTTCCTG
>CAYFVY010000285.1:0-980 GCA_964346715.1 uncultured Pelistega sp.
GGATCATTTTACTGGGCAGGCACAGCGTGGAGCTTCAACCATTAGCATGCAATTGCTGGGCTTATTGGGAGAAGACCTCCGCTCTGGGCGTCGCAGTTATTGGCAGAAAATACAACAAATCCTCTATGCTCAAAGTTTAGAGATGGCTTGGAGCAAGGAGCAGATTCTTGAAGCTTATCTGAACTTGGTACCACTACGCGGCGAAACGATAGGGGTGCCAAGTGCCAGTCGTACCTATTTTCAGAAATTTCCACAAGGCTTAACTCAGAAAGAGTCAACGATTTTGGCCGCTATGTTAAGAGCACCGAACGCAAGCCCAGAGCGTATCACACAACGTGCTTGTGGACTACTCAGATATCGACAACAAGACTGTCAGTTTTTAGAACGTATCGTTGATAATGCCTTATATAATCCGCAAGCAACCATGCTTGCAGATAGTCAGTTAGCACCACATTTTGCGCGCCGCTATCTTGCTTTGAGTAAGCAGAATTCAAAGCAAGACCCACAGCAGAATTCGGGTTTAGAAGGCCAAACCTTGCGCAGCACAATCAGTCGTCCACTACAAGAGTTTGTCGTCCAAGATGTACAGCAACGCTTGCAGGAATTATTCATCAACCAAGTGCAGGATGCCGCGGTTATTGTTTTGCATAATCGTAGTGGTGAAGTTTTGGCGTATGTCGGCTCTTCTGGAAAACTCACTAGTGCAGAGCATGTCGACCATGCACAAGCGTTGCGTCAAGCAGGTTCAACCTTAAAACCATTTTTATATGCGCAAGCAATTGATGAGAGGCGAATTACTGCGGCCTCTTTGCTCAACGATAATTTATTAAATCTCTCTGAGCAGACAGGGCTTTATGTACCACAAAACTATGATCGTCACTTTCGTGGCTGGGTTTCGGTCCGTACGGCATTGGCGTCTTCTTTGAACATACCAGCTGTTCGTGTTATGACGATGGTGGGCGCAGAGCCCTTTTGGCGGG
>CAYFVY010000285.1:990-1539 GCA_964346715.1 uncultured Pelistega sp.
TTGATCAAGAGGCAGAGTTCTATGGATTTAGCTTAGCCTTAGGAAGTGCAGATATTGATTTATTAAGCCTTACGAATGCGTTTAGAACCTTAGCGAATCAAGGTGTTTATAGTCCTGTGCAATGGTTTATAGGTGGTAACGCAGGGGCAGAACAAGTACAGCGTGTTTTTAGTCAAGAAGCCAGTTGGATCGTGGCGAATATTTTGTCGGACCGCCAAGCTCGGGCAATTACTTTTGGCCTAGATAGTGCCTTAAGCACGCCTTTCTGGACGGCGGTTAAGACAGGGACAAGTAAAGATATGCGAGACAATTGGACGGTAGGCTGGTCAGCTGATTACACCGTAGGTGTATGGGTGGGTAATAGCAGTGGGGCCAGCATGCGTGATATTACCGGTGTTTCGGGGGCTGGTCCTATTTGGCATGATGTGATGCAGTATTTACACAAGCAAACGAATAGCTATGCACCTGCGCGCTTAGAGACTATCGTCGAGCAGGAGATACAATTTCAAGAAGGTCTAGAGCCTAAGCGCCAAGAGTTTTTTATAGCGG
>CAYFVY010000286.1:0-1535 GCA_964346715.1 uncultured Pelistega sp.
CCAGTGGCCAGAAACTGGCTTATGACTATTTATTAGTGACAACAGGCCTGAAGCTTGATTATGAAGCGATTGAAGGCATGGATACGAATTTGATTGGTACGAATGGTTTAGGCAGTATTTACCAGAGTCCTGAAGCTGCTTTCAAAACCTGGCAGTTACTCGATAAGTTTCCTGATACCGGCGGTGAAGCAGTCTTTTTGCGTCCAGCTACTGAGATGAAATGTGCGGGTGCACCGATTAAGTATGCCTTCTTAACACGCGATCATCTGTATCGTCGCGGTAATTTATCGAAAGCCAATTTGACCTTCCATGCACAAACTAATAACTTATTTAGTGTGCCGATTGTGTCGGAAAAAGTTCGAATGCTCTTCGCTGAACGAAATATTAATGTTAAGTACAGTCGTGTGCTAACGGCCATAGACCCAGGCCGTAAGGTTGCTTATTTTGATGCAAAGGATGAAGGGCGTGTTGAGGTTCCATACGACTTTATTAATGTTGTGCCACCTATGCGTGCAGCAGATGCGGTACGTAATTCTCCATTGCCATGGCAAGATGGGGCTTGGGCTGCGGATGGTTGGATTGAAGTTGACCGTACGAATATGCGTCATCCACGTTTCCCTAATGTCTTCGCTGTCGGTGATGTCTCAGGTATTCCGAAAGGTAAAACAGCAGCGAGTGTGAAATGGCAAGTTCCTGTTGTCGTTGATCATCTCATTGCGGATATCCAAGGCAAGCAAGGTACGGCAATTTACGATGGTTATACGTCCTGCCCATTAATTACGCAATTAGGCCGCGCTATGTTAGTTGAATTTGACTACCATAATAATTTATTGCCTTCATTCCCAGGCGTTATCGCTCCGCTTGAAGAATTGTGGGTAACTTGGATTATTAAGACTATCGGTCTAAAACCAACCTATATCAGTATGTTACGCGGTCAGGCTTAATTAGGAGAATAACCATGAGTGAATATCAGTTTTCTATGCTTGTTAGCATCATGGAAATCATGTTAGGTGCCTTCTTCTGGCCGCTAATTATTGGTGTCGTGCTGCTGACCTTATTATTTATCGTGCTACTATTAAAAGAGCGCCAAGTTTATTCGCGTCGCCTTTTACATGCACAAATTCTGGGTATCTTTGGCGGCTGGTTTGCACTGTGGATGATGGCATTGCTATCGGAGTCACGTTTCACAGATGCGGGAGGTCCTATTGACTGGTTAGTGATTATCGTTGTTTATGTCCTAGGCTTTTTCGGCACAGCGATTCTGTGGTATACGATCGCAGGTTGGTTAGGCTTAGGCAAGGATGTGCAGGATAAGCGTGTTATTGCGCAAGTCTAAATTAAATTGATGAAGTTGAATTAAGCGCTCAGCTTCATCCAATTTATTAATTCAGTTCCATCTAAAGTAAGAAGTCAACTTTATTCAATACGAACAAGAGTTTTCGGCGTATGACAGAGTTATACACATCACTACAATCTCAAAGTCCTGTGGTTCAGTCCTTTTTTGACCACGGGACGTTTACGTTTAGCTATGTCGT
>CAYFVY010000287.1:0-1528 GCA_964346715.1 uncultured Pelistega sp.
AAGCCAACATCTTATTGCAGGCGGCGGATTTAATTGAAGCACAGATAGAGAGTTTCATGGTATTGCTCGCTCGAGAAAGCGGTAAAACATATGCGAATGCGGTGGCTGAGGTACGTGAAGCTGTTGATTTCTTACGCTATTATTCCGCACAAGCCAAGTCCATTGCACAGAATGAGCAGCCAACGCTTGAACCACTTGGTACAGTTCTGTGTATTAGTCCTTGGAACTTTCCACTAGCCATCTTTTTAGGGCAAATTTCGGCAGCCTTGGTGACGGGAAATACGGTGATTGCCAAACCTGCAGAGCAAACTCCATTGGTCGCCATGAAGGCCGTTAAGCTCTTATGGCAGGCCGGTGTTTCGTCTGATGCATTGCAGATTTTACCTGGTAGGGGAGAGACGGTTGGTGCGGCCTTAAGCCAAGATACACGGATTGATGGGATTATGTTTACGGGTTCCACTGAAGTGGCGAAGATCTTACAAAAAACTTTAGCCCAGCGTGTATCAAGCGATGGTCAGCCAATTCCCTTGGTCGCAGAGACAGGTGGTCAGAATGCTTTATTAGTGGACTCATCAGCACTGACTGAGCAAGTGGTTCAAGACGTGATCGTGTCGGCTTTTGACAGTGCTGGACAGCGTTGCTCGGCATTACGTCTATTGTGCGTACAAGAAGATTGCTATCAGAGTCTCGTAGAAATGTTAAAAGGTGCAACGCAAGAATTAATTGTAGGCAATACTTTGAGCCTATCTACTGATATCGGCCCCGTGATTGATCAAGAATCAAAAAACAATCTACTCGCGCATCTGGAAAAGATGAAGGCGAGGGGATATTCAGTACAGCAGTATTGTTTAAATATGAATGATAACATGCAGGATGAGCTGAATAGTACCTTCGTGTTACCGAGTATCATCGAATTGGATTCACTTGAGGCCTTAGAGTGTGAAGTGTTTGGTCCCGTGTTGCATATTATTAAGTATAAATACGGTGAGCTAGAGAATTTACTCGAGGCGATTAATGCTAAGGGTTATGGCCTTACCATGGGTTTACATACACGCATTGACGGCACCATACAGCAAGTGATTGAGCAAGCACGTGTAGGTAATCTCTATATCAACCGCAATATTGTCGGGGCTGTGGTCGGGGTACAACCCTTTGGTGGTCAAGGATTATCGGGTACAGGACCTAAGGCAGGGGGGCCATTATACCTATATAGGCTTGTGAAAAACCCATCAAATCAAGCCTTAACAAGGCTTTATGGCGTAGTAGCAGGTTTGGTGCCAGCACCTGAGGCACAGCATGCAGAGAACCAGAATGCAGAAATGGATTTTAACAAATGGTTAAAAACCCAAGATTTTATTGTAAATTTGGATACAATAAAAGAAATTATGTGCCTAAATAAGGGATATTCCCTACCTGGTACGACAGGGGAAGCGAACACCTATTATTTATTGCCACGAAGTGATGTAGCCGCCATAGCTGATGATATTGATGATCAGATTCGTCAAATTCATACGCTGTTAGGAATGGG
>CAYFVY010000288.1:0-1520 GCA_964346715.1 uncultured Pelistega sp.
GTAATTTGGCTTATCCATCTGCAACTTAACTGTCAACTGCTGTTCTGGATTAATGACAGAGAAAGCAGCAATACCAAAGCGGAATGATGGCTTGGCCAAATCAACTAAGGCGTTAGCACCTCTTGACTGGCCTGGGTCACTACTCCAGACAACTCCTGAGTCATCTCGTTCACCACGAATACGGCCACGAATGGCTAACACAGATACATAAGCATTTGGCGCCCATTCTGGCTCAATTTTTAGGGTGACTTTGGACTTATCCTTACCGAGAGGCATCACACGATAATCAATAATCCCTTCACGCTCGATTGCCACTAAAGCCGTCGCCTCTTGGAAGGGAATACGCACATCAAAGACCGCCTCTTCACCAACCTCATAACTTGCCTTATCCGCAATAATATCGCTGCGGTCGGTATCACTTAAACCTAACCAATAAGCCCACTCATCAACGTAAGTGCTTGTTTGAGCGGTGTAGCTATTTTTATGAGCATCCTCAACTGTAGCAAACAAGGTAATTTCACCCTTGTGTTGCAGCTGGACTTTACATTCGAAGCGACCAAACTCATCACTCGTCCCTTGGCACAAGGAGCCAAGTTCTTCGCTGAGCTGTTGATAGTCATAAGTATAAAAACCACCTAGCAAACGCTTACGAACAACTAAGTAATCACTGCGCATGGCTTTAATCGCCACAGGAATATTAGCTTGTACCTTGCCTGAAGGGTCTACTGTCACGACCTTAAACGTCGCTTCTTTACCTGGTAGATAGGCATATTCAGCTTGAACACCAGCGAGAATTGCTGCGGGTACCAGTGAACTTGTTTGTGTGATGGTCTGAATCTGCCCGTTGGGATCCATAAAACTGACCTCAACAATCAAATCACTTGGCGTTTTTATTTCACCTAGACCGCTAATTGCTAAGCTCACATGACCATTCGCATCGAGAACCGCCGCTTGCTTATCTAACACAATTTTGCGATTACTGGCTTCAGCGGCTTGCTCTGGTAAGGAACTAAACGAAAACTGATTCAGCTGATCAAATTGTAATGCACTGGGACTCAGCATTGCAGAGACTTGAATCGGTAATTCTGTCGCACCACCACCAACAATATAGTTAAGCTGAATATTCGCATTAACCACTTGCGGATTAACGAGAACAGGACCAACTTGTTGCTCACTTGTGAGTTGGATCGTACCGCTCAATAAGGGCAACTTAAACTCTTCAACCCTAAATTGAGCATTATTCTGGCTATCGACGGTTTTCTCGTTATGCTGTAAATAAACCGTATATTCGCCATTTTTGCTGTTTTCTGGGATCTTCCAAGTACTCAGCGCTTGCAAGCCACCGCCAGCCGTTTTGTCCCACTTCAATGGCAGACGAATCTCTTCATCCAAAGCCATTAAATTAATCACCACTTCATTCGGTAAATTATCTCGCCCACTGACTGGGGCAACTAAGCCATCCTTAGTTTGCAAGCGAATATAATGCTTCATAGAGACCGTCTCACCCGCTCTAAACAAGG
>CAYFVY010000289.1:0-1516 GCA_964346715.1 uncultured Pelistega sp.
TTTTGGCCTACCTATGAATTTGATGTTGGCCTGCAGTGTGCAAGCACGTAGAGAGTGCTTTGAAGATTGCCTACGTTTTATGCAGCAGCATTTTGCAGCTTTATAACAGAGCCAAACTGTACGTAGTTATGAGCTAGAAACTAGAGCTAGACGCGCCTAAGTGTTGGCTAGTCGTAATGGCTCTAGATAAATTAAAGGCTTAGATTAAGGCTATTATTGCAATAGTGGCACACCAGTTTTTTCTTGGATCTCTGCGAACGTTACGCCATCAGCTAGCTCTACGAGCTTAAGGCCTTCGGGAGTAATATCCATAACACCGAGGTCAGTGATAATTCGATCGACCACGCCAGCCCCTGTGAGTGGCAAGCTGCATTCGGCTAGGATTTTTAGGTCAGTTGTACCGTTCTTGAGCTGAGCAACATGCTCCATGAGAACGACGACACGCTGAACGCCAGCTACTAGATCCATAGCTCCACCCATGCCCTTCACCATCTTGCCTGGAATCATCCAGTTTGCTAGATCGCCCTTTTGACTAACTTGCATTGCTCCGAGAATAGTAAGGTTCATTTTGCCACCACGTATCATGGCAAAGCTCTGCTCAGTACCAAAAATAGATGAGCCAGGAAGAGTCGTTACTGTTTGCTTTCCTGCATTAATAAGATCTGCGTCAACCTTGTCTTCGGTGGGGAATGGACCAATTCCTAAGAGACCATTCTCGCTCTGCAACCATACGTCGATGTTCTCTGGAACATAGTTTGCAACTAAGGTAGTAATGCCAATACCTAAATTAACGTAGAAGCCGTCTTGTAGCTCTTGAGCAGAACGTGCCGCCATCTGATCTTTTGTCCATGCCATGTGCTTATGCTCCTTTGGTTGGTGTGATAGTGCGGTTTTCAATGCGCTTCTCAGGGTTAGGGTTGTGTACTATACGATGCACATACACCCCTGGAAGATGCACATCATCAGGTTCAATCTTACCGTTTTCTACAAGATGTTCTACTTCAACAATTGTGATCTTTCCTGCTGTAGCAACGGCTGTGTTGAAGCCACGGGCGGTTAGACGGAAGCGCAGATTCCCTGCTTTATCAGCTGTATGGGCTTTTACAAGGGCTATATCAGGAAAGAAGGCTTCCTCCATCAGGTAGGTTTGTCCCTTGAATGTGCGAGTTTCTTTACCTTCTGCTATGACTGTTCCTACGCCAGTTCGAGTGAAGAACGCTGGTATACCAGCCCCACCTGCGCGTAGTACAGAATGATGGAACAGTAGTTAATGCGGCAAGGATATTGAGTAAGCTAATTTAGTTTAAGCTTGTTCCTTAAGCCTCATCCTCGTCGTATTCAGCTTCCTCGGTTTCCTCATCGACCAGTGCTAGCATCGTGCCGCGACATTGAGCGCTGCCGCAGAGGCAACGATACTGCTGCTTAAGTTCGTCGCTCATCTCTTCGTCGATAATTAGGCCATAGTCGTAAACGAGCTCTTCGCCCTTAGCAATATCACGTAAAGCATGGACGAAGA
>CAYFVY010000290.1:0-1514 GCA_964346715.1 uncultured Pelistega sp.
GCGACTATATTCTATTTGATTATTCTGGCCCAACGAATACCGTAAAAGGCGTACGTAATATCAGCGCACGCATTATGGGGGCTGAATTAGGTGCTGATTATGAAATTAGTAATAACTTCAAAGTCGGTGGAACCTTAGCCTACTCATGGGGTAAAAATCGTGACGACAATCGTCCATTACCACAGATGCCACCGCTCGAAGCACGCTTAAGCGCGACTTATGATGATGGAACGTGGTCTGCGGGTGCTTTGTGGCGTCTAGTCGCTCCACAGAAACGTTATGCGAAGAATCAAGGTAACGTTGTGAGTAAAGACATTGGACCAAGTGCTGGTTTTGGCACCTTATCAATCCACGGTGCTTATGCGTTTAATAAGAATCTAAAGCTAAGCGTAGGTATCGATAATATCTTTGATAAAACCTATAGCGAACACTTGAACTTATCAGGGCAAGAGCTGTTTGGTTTCCCTGTGCCTAACACACGTGTTAATGAGCCTGGCCGTAATATCTGGGCACGCTTAGATATTCGTTATTGATTTTTGTAGTACCCGGTATAAGGTCTGTTAAGCATATTTGCCTTATTTCCTGCCTCTTAATAAGGCAGCGTATGAATAGCAATAATTCCTTATACCAACCAATACCTTGACTAAAAATCTTAAGGCCTTAGGATAGAAGAGTAGTCAAGTGAATTTTATAAATGTCTTGGATCGAGACATCTGGAGTGCAAACTCTAGTTTTGCCTAGCTGAGAGCGTATGCTTTGAGCTAGGCTTTTTTATGTACTGAATGCTAATGAGCTGGGGGAAATACGTATTTAACGACAAAGAAATGGTTGGGTGCTTTAGTTGGTGCGTTTGCAATGATGTCTCCTGGTTTATCAGCTGCTGACGATAACTGGCCTTCGCGCCCGATTACTTTAGTGATTCCGTATGCAGCGGGTGGCTTTGCTGATACTCGTATGCGTATGCTCGCTAAGGAAGTAGGCGAGGAACTGAATACAAATATTGTGGTGGAGAATAAAGCCGGAGCGGGTGGTGTGATTGGTACCGCTCATATAGCCAAAGCTAAGCCAGATGGTTATACCATTGGTAGTGGTAACTTAGCGCCTTTGTCAGTAAACCCAACTCTTATGCCCGCTAACGTTAACTACGATGTGCAGAAAGATTTAGTGCCGATTGTCTTGGTTGAGGTAAGCCCTTTAATTTTAAACGTGAATAATGATGTACCAGCGAGTAACGTGCAAGAGTTGATTGATTTAGCTAAGAAAGAACCTAGCGCGATTCGTTTTGGCTCCTCAGGGGTTGGCGGTGCCCACCACTTATCGGGCGAGCTTTTTGCTGAAGAGGCTGATATTAAACTAACTCATGTGCCTTACCGTGGCGGTGCACCAGCAGCAACAGACTTGATGGCAGGTCATATTGATATGATGTTTGAGATGGGCTATGCGGCTATGCCAGCAATTGATGCCAAGAAAGTTAAACCGATTGCTGTGACCAGTAAGAAGCGTTTGCCACTCTT